>JAVEUP010000228.1:0-11194 GCA_034005525.1 Thermoguttaceae bacterium
CCAAGATATGGAGTCCTTTTTGCTATCTCAAGATCAGTTTTTCGTGCTACCACTGCTTGCAAACAGCCCCGTGACGCCAAAAAGCGCAACGGCATAGGATCGGATCCACGACTGTCCCGGTTACTGGCACATTGACGTTCGAGGGCCTGCCGACGCCCGAAAGTTGGCAGTGGTATCGTTTTGAAATGTCGTGCTCGCGCAGCCAGCAAGCGTTGCCCCGCTGGCAGGACGTGACCATCAACGGCTCATGGGCCGACGGCGACGACCACACGGGCGAGAACTTCAACGCCTACACCGACGGCTTCCAGGCCGGCAAGGTGTTGACGTGGGATAGCGTTGTTCCCGATGAGGACGGACTGGTCACCTTGACCTTTTCGACCGGCACAAACGAGTTCGGCTACCTCAACGCGATGGTCATCACGTTGGTGCCCGAGCCCTCGACGGCGCTGCTTCTGGTCTTCGGCGGTGTGAGTCTGGCAATGCGGCGCCGGCGAAGGAAGCCACATTTGCGACCTGGAATTTCCCATGGCGGCAATATGCACGCGGGCTGCGACCCGATAACCCTGACCCAAGCCGAACACGATCGGAGAGGCTTTGCCATGCTGTCACGGACTCTTCTCATATCGTTCGTTGTTGTCGTCGCCATGGCCGTTCCCGTGGCCGACGCCGCAGACTATTCCATCACTACCTTGTACAACCATACGAGTTATACCGGCGGGAATATGTTCGACGTGACGACGTTCGACAATCCGGTACGGATCACCTCGCTGGACATCAACAGCTACGATCCGTATACCAACGGGACGCTGCGCGTCTACACAAGAACGGGCACGTACGCGGGGCATGAGACCAGTGCAGAAGGCTGGACTTTGCACTCCGTTGTGCCGGGCATTGCCGCGCAGCCACGAAGTACCCCAACCCCCGTCGACATTCGCGACCTCTATCTCCCTGCGGGGACGACAACGGGACTGTATGTGACCTACGAGAGCGGGTATCTCTCCTACACGAATACCCCGGCAACCACGTACGGCGGCCCTGCTGAGCAGCTTCAGTTGGATCTGGGCGTTGCCGTGTCCTATCCGTTCAATGAGAGGTACTACCCGCGGATCTGGAACGGCACGGTCTATTACGATGTCCTCGACGCCATCCCCGACCCGCAGCCGCAAATCCTCATTCACGGTGGCAACGGTGTTGTATTCGGGCCGGACAGCAAATGGAACACGATCCATGCAGGACTGGCTGGCGTGCCGGTCGCGATGCATGACCCGGCAGGCGTTCCTACCGGGGTGACCGCGACGCTCAGCCAGTGGACGAATAGCTCAACAATCGGGCAGACGGGCGAGTATGCCAACACCCATCCTGTCCTCGCGGAGGCTACCGGCGACTATATGTTCGTAACCGGGGTAGGCAACACCGGTACCCTCACTCTCGAAGGACTTGCCGACACTTGGTATCGGGTTGAGATGTCGGCCTCGCGCAACCTCTCCGCCAGTTCGGTTGGGCAAAACACGACCCTCAACGGCGCCTGGGCCGACGGCGATCACAACGGCCAGGGATTCAACGCCAGAACCGACGGTTTTGATAAGGGAACCGTGCTGCTTTGGCGGGCGCGACCGGTCGACGGGGTCCTGACGCTGGAAGTTAGCAGGCAGAACCCCGACGCGTACCTGAACGCCCTGATCGTCACGCAGCTTCCTTCGGAGCCGCAGCCGCAGATCTTCATCGACGCCGGCAATACCAAGGTGTTCGGAGTCGAGGACAAGTGGAACACAATCCATGCCGACATGAGCGGGCCCATCGCCCTGTACGACCCGGCCGGCGTCCCTACCGGGGCAACCGTAACACTTGCCGGCCAGTGGCGCAACGGCGACGTCGACGATTGCATTGGAGCCTTTGCCGGAACCATCCTCGGGGAAGCCACCGACGACTTCATCTGGATTCACTCGAGCCAGCCTGCGGGCGTAGGCGCCACGCTCACGTTTGAGGGCCTCGAGCCCGAAAGCTGGCAGTGGTACCGCTTCGAGATGTCGGCCTCCCGCAGCAACGACGCTTACACCCGGCGGCAGGACGTCACGCTCAACGGCGAGTGGCCCGACGGCCCGGACCACAACGGCCTGAACTTCGATGCTTACAATGACGGCTTTCTGGCTGGAAGCGTGTTGAGTTGGGATCACGTGCGCCCGGATGAGAACGGCCTGATCACGCTGACCATCACCCGCAAGAACGGCGACGCCTACCTCAACGCCCTGGTCATCACCCTTGTTCCCGAGCCGTCCGCGGGTGTTTTGCTGACATTGGCCGGCCTGAGCGTGGCGCTGCGCCGGCGGCGGAGGTCGCACTTGGGACCTGACAATTGAAATCCATCCCTTGAGATTCGGGATGTGAAACTTGAGACCGGACATGGCGGCCCGGTAACCATGGACAGAAAGAAGTGGGAATAGGCTTATCACAAGGAATAAGGATCGGAGCGATGTCAAGGTCGCAAATCAGTAAAGCCGCTGCGTTTACTCTGGTCGAGTTGCTGGTGGTGATTGCCATCATTGGCATCCTCATTGCGCTGTTGCTGCCGGCAGTGCAAAGCGCGCGCGAGGCGGCTCGCCGAATGCAATGCACCAACAACCTCAAGCAGACGGCCCTGGCCGTCCACTTGTACCACGATACGCAGCGGCAGTTCCCGCCCGGCTACGGCTACTTCAATACGCCTTACGGCAAGAGTGACGGTCCCGAATGGCCTTGGTGCGTGCGGTTGTTCCCCTATATCGAGCAGCAAGCGCTGGCCGATATCATGAACTCGGTCTGGAGCACTCCGAGAACGTACTGGAGCTTTCCCTCGGGCACCACGGGGACGAAGCCGGCGGCAGTGAGGCCGGTGTACGAAACGGCAATTTCCAGTTGGCAGTGTCCCAGCGATCCCACGTCGTCGATGCGGCGCAACGAAACCGGCAAGTGCTCGACCTCGGACCTGAGACCCTCGCGCATTTCCTACGCGGCAAGTCTCGGAGTGGGGCCGATGGAAGGCACCATCGTGCCGCCCAGCAAGCTGCTCACCGGCCTGTCGTCCAGCGAGCGGGTGCTCGGCGCGTTCGGCGTCAATTACGGCGCGCGCATCTCCGCCATTACCGACGGCACGACGAACACGCTGATGCTCTCGGAGTTGATCTGCGGCGGCGAATGCACGATCCGCTGCGCGCAGTATTACGACGAAGGGCCGATCTTCATGACCGACTACTCCCCCAACGATCTTACTCCGGACCTGGTTCGGCACTGCGACTCGGACGATGCCAATCGCGGCGTCGCTCCATGTGCTCCGGGCTCCGGGACCTACGGAGGCGGCATCCTGGGGAATCTCCTTAATATGTGCGTCCATACGGCACGGAGCCGCCATCCCGGCGGCGTGAACGTGGCCATGTGCGACGGCAGCGTGCGATTCGTTAGCGAGTCGATCGCCCTGCGCATCTGGCAGTCGCTGGCCACGCCGGCCGGCGGCGAAGTCATTTCGGGTGAGTTTTGATGAAATGATCCGACGAGATATGCAACCCTTCGCCTTTGCAGGAGAGAAACGATGATGAGCGCCGGCGAAGGAAAACGCATTTGAGATCCGAGATCTGAGATCCGTGATTTGAGACCTGAGATTTGAAATCTGACATTTGGAGTCAAGAGACACACCCCTGCCTGCGAGAGCATTTATGCAAGACAACAACGTCCTATTATCGAGACGGTCCTTCCTCGGCGGCGCGTCCGCCTTTGCCGCGTCGGCGATGCTCCCGGGCAAGTTATCCGCCGCTCCGGCAACGGCTCCGAACTCCAAGTTCAACGGCGTCCAGATCGGAGTGACCACGTACAGTTACCGCTCAATGCCCGGCTCGGCCGAGAACTTGCTGGAATACATTATGCAGTGTGGAGTCAATTCCGTCGAATTGATGTTTGGCCCGGCGGAGCAGTTCGCCCGCGCGGCCACCGGCGGCGGCATGCCACTGGGCGAGTGGCGGGGCTCGCCGGCGGCCGCGGAAGGCTACAAAGCCCTGCGAACCCTGTACAACGACGCGGGTGTCAACATCCACCTGATCCTGGCCGGCAACATTGGCAATGCCGACATGCCCGACGAACAGATAGAATACTACTTCCAAGCCGCCAAGACCCTCGGCGCCGGGGGCATCACACGCGAGATTTCCGAGCCCGCTGCCGAGCGGCTTGGGCCCATTGCCGATCGGCACCAGATCATGGTAGGCTTCCACAACCACACGCAGATCACCCCGACGACTTACGACGGCCCGATCCTCTCGCACGGCAAGTACCTTGGGATCAACCTTGACATCGGCCACTACGTGGCCGGTACGAACGAGTCGCCCGTGCCGCTGATCGAGAAGCACAAGGACCGCATTACCAATCTTCACTTGAAGGACCGGAAGAAGAACAACGGCCCCAACATGCCGTTCGGCCAGGGCGACACGCCCATTGGCGCCGTGTTACAGTACATGCGGGAGCACGGCCTGACGTTCCCGGCCGACATCGAGCTGGAGTACCCGATTCCCGAGGGCTCCGACGCGGTCCGGGAAGTAACGAGATGCGTTGAGTTCTGCCGGGATGTTTTGGCATAGAGCCGGCAGCCGGCAATGCGCGATTGGGCATCGTCACTGCCAGAAAGAAGGATCAGAGCAATGCGACATTCGCGAACGAACAAAGCCGCTGCGTTTACCCTGGTCGAGTTGCTGGTGGTGATTGCCATCATTGGCATCCTCATTGCGCTGTTGCTGCCGGCAGTGCAAAGCGCGCGCGAGGCGGCGCGCCGGATGCAATGCACGAACAACCTCAAACAAACGGCCCTGGCCGTCCACTTGTACCACGACACGCAGCGGCAGTTCCCGCCCGGCTACGGCTATTTCAACACGCCCTACGGGACAAGTGGCGGCGAAGAATGGCCTTGGTGCATGCGGCTGTTTGCTTACATCGAGCAGCAAGCGCTGGCGGACCTCATGAACTCCAAGTGGACTGGTTCGAAGACGTACTGGAGCTTTCCTTCCGGGACTACCGGAACAAAGCCCGCCGAACTGTGGCCGGTGTACGAAACGTCGATTTCCAGTTGGCAGTGTCCCAGCGATGCCACGTCGTCGATGCGTCGCAACGAAACCGGCAAGTGCTCTTCCTCGGGTCTGAGACCGGCGCGTATTTCCTACGCGGCCAATCTTGGAGTGGGACCGATGGAAGGGACCATCGTGCCGCCCAGCAAGCTGCTCACCGGCCTTTCGTCCGCAGAGCGGGTGCTTGGCGTGTTCGGAGTCAACTACGGTGCTCGCATCTCCGCCATTACCGACGGGACCACCAACACGCTCATGCTTTCGGAGCTGATCTGTGGTGGCGAGTGCACGATCCGCTGCGCCCAGCACTACGACGAAGGACCGATCTTCATGACCGACTACTCTCCCAACGATCTCACCCCCGACCTGGTTCGACACTGCGACTCGGACGACGCCAATCGCGGGCCGGCGCCCTGCCTGCCCGGTAGCGGCTACGGCGGGGGATCGTTGACGCAACTGAACAGGTGCGTCCATACTGCGCGCAGCCGCCATCCGGGCGGTGTGAACGTGGCCATGTGCGACGGCAGCGTGCGATTTGTCAGCGAGTCGATCTCACTGCGCATCTGGCAGTCGCTGGCCACGCCGGCCGGCGGCGAAGTCATTTCAAGCGAGTTTTGATAAAACGGGCCGACTGGATATACAACTATGAATCTTTGCGGGAGAGAAGCCATGATCAAGAGGTTCGCTTATTCCCTGGCTGGCGTTGTGGCAATCAGCAGCGCACTGGTTGAATCGCCGGCGGGCGGCGGGCTGATGCAAATCCGAATCGATGCCGGTGCGAATCCTGCGCCTGCCGCAAGCTGGAATGTGCTCGGAGAATATGATGCGGGAAATGCCGTGCCGCTGACCGACACGACCGGTGCCGCAACAGGGGTTACCGCGACGCTCGCAACCAACCAGAGCGCCGTTTGGTGGAGGAACACCACCGCTGGCGGCCTCGGCGACGAAGGCTATAGTAACACCCCCTTGGCAGATGGAACCGACTGGGGGATGTATCTCGCAAACAAGAGCGGGTACACCATTCCGATGTCTGGTACCGTGGAGTTCGACGGCCTTCAGCCCGAAAGCTGGCAGTGGTACCGTATTGAGATATCGGCCTCGCGCGCGGCAAGCGCATGGGGCAAGACGCAGGATGTCACCGTCAACGGGGCATGGGCCGACGGCGACCACACCGGCCAGGGCTTCAAGGCCGACACCCACGGATATGGTCAGGGAATTCTATTGCGCTGGGACGACGTGTTACCCGATGCGAACGGCTTAATCACGGTCACGGTCACCCGCGCCGGCGCGGGAGGCACGCATGACGCGTACCTGAACGCCCTGATCATTACCCTGGTCCCCGAGCCCTCGACGGCACTGCTGCTGGCCCTGGCCGGCCTGAGCCTGGCACTCCCCCGGCCGCGACGGCCGCGATTGAGATCTGAAATGTGAAATCTGCGATTTGACATTTGAAATGCGCCACGGTGGCCCGGCCGCCACGAATAACACGCAGGGATTGATGCACGGTAAAGGAAGAAGGATCAGCACGATGTCAAGATCGCATATTGGAAAGACCACTGCGTTTACCTTGGTGGAACTGCTGGTGGTGATCGCCATCATCGGCATCCTGATTGCGCTGCTGCTGCCGGCGGTGCAGAGCGCTCGCGAAGCGGCGCGCCGGATGCAATGCACGAACAACCTTAAGCAAACAGCCCTTGCCGTCCACTTGTACCATGATACCCAGCGCCAGTTCCCGCCCGGCTACGGCTACCTGAACGCGTCCTACGAGGACGGCGGAGGCCATGCGGAATGGCCGTGGTGCGTGCGGCTGTTCCCCTATATTGAGCAGCAGGCGCTGGCCGATATTTTGAATTCGGTATGGAAAGCGCCGAACACAACCTACTGGAGATTTCCCTCGGGCAGCTTCGCGTCCAATGGCAGTCCGGCCGAGCTTCTGCCCGTCTATCAAACAGCAATTTCCAGTTGGCAGTGCCCTTCCGACCCGACGTCGGCAACCAGGACCGGCACGCGACAGAATTCGCGCATTTCCTACGCCGCCAACCTGGGCGTCGGACCCATGCAGGGCACTATCGTGCCGCCCGCCAGGTTGCTCACCGGCTTGTCGAGCGACGAGCGGGTGCAGGGGGTATTCGGCTACAACCACGGCCCGCGCATTTCCGCCATTATCGACGGCACGTCGAACACGATGATGCTTTCCGAGTTGATTTGCGGTGGCGAACGCACGATCCGCTGCGCGCAGTACTACGACGAGGGGCCGATCTTCTCGGCCGACTATTGCCCGAACGACCTCACTCCCGACCTGACCCGCCACTGCGACCCGGTCGATGCCAATCAAGGGCGGGCGCCCTGCCTGCCCGGCGGCGGTTACGGCGGAGGATCGTTGACGAAGCTGAATATGTGCGTCCACACCGCGCGCAGCCGGCATCCCGGCGGCGTGAACGTGGCCATGTGCGACGGCAGTGTGCGGTTTGTTAGCGAATCGATCGCCCTGCGCATCTGGCAATCGCTGGCCACGCCGGACGGCGGCGAAGTCATTCCAGGCGAGTTCTGAGACCAACCCATTCCCACCTTACTGAGGAGCCTTTACGATGCGAAGACACGTCCTGCCGACCCTTTCCTTCCTTGCGATTGCCTTGGTGTTTGCCTCGCATTCGCTTGCCGGCCAGTTGTTCGTCGGCGCCGCCACGGCCGACATTACGCCGGAAGGCCCCACGGCCCTGCGAGGCCAATTCCGCCTGCGGATCGCCAAAACGGCTGAAACACCCCTCTCGGCCGGCGTGGTGGCCCTGGAATCGCGCGACGGGGACAAATCGCTCGACGTCGCGGTGATGGTTGCCTGCGACTTGATTAGCATCCCCGACGAAGTGCGGGACATGGTGCGAGAGGAGGTGGCAAAGCGGCTGCCCGGGCTGGACGTGAAGAAGATATTCATCGGCGGCACGCACACGCATACCGCGCCGGCGATGACCCCGGGTTCGTTTGTACTGCCGGAAGAGGGAGTTCTGCCCATTAAGGACTACCGGGATTTCGTGGTCGGCCGGCTTGCCGATGCCATTGAGAAGGCATGGAACAACCGCGCGCCCGGCAGCGCCACCTGGGGGCTCGGCCACGCCGTCGTGGCATATAACCGCCGCGCGGTCTATGCCAACGGCTCCGCCCGCATGTACGGCGCGACCAACGTGCC
Organism: Thermoguttaceae bacterium; assembly: GCA_034005525.1. Taxonomy (GTDB): domain Bacteria; phylum Planctomycetota; class Planctomycetia; order Pirellulales; family Thermoguttaceae; genus PWXP01. Next base: position 8,260 of record JAVEUP010000228.1, read on the forward strand.
CGAGTTCCGCGGCATCGAGGGCTACGAAGACCATAGCGTCAATACGTTCTTCTTCTGGAACGGCGAAGACAAGCTGATCGCCATGTGCATCAACGTGCCGTGTCCCTCGCAAGTGGTCGAGGGGCGTTCGACGATCAACGCCGACTACTGGTATCCGGTCTACAAGGCCCTGCGCGAGCGGTATGGCGAGGACCTGTGCATCTTGGGCTGGTGCGGCGCTGCCGGCGATCAGGCACCGCGGCCGATGTTCCGCAAAGAGGCGGAAGGACGCATGACGCGGCTGCGCGGGCTGGACGCTTTGGCCGAACTGGCACGGCGCATTGTGCAGGCGGTCGACGATACCTACGAGGTGGTCAAGGGCGAGCGTCAATCGGAAGTCCCCTTGGTCCATCACGTGGAAACGCTCCAGCTTCCGATGCGCCTGGTGACCGAGGCCGAGTACGCCGAGTCGAAGGCCGCACAGCAGCGGGCCGCCGACGCGATTGCCAAGGACCCGAAGGCAGCCGACAGCAACCACACGGCCATGAACTGGCACGGCCGCACCGTCAATCGCTTCGAGGCCCAAAAGGACGATCCGAACCCGACTCATGAGACGGAACTGCACGTACTGCGAATTGGCGATGCGGTGGTCTGCACGAACCAGTTCGAGTTGTTCACCGATTTCGGCATTCAGATGAAGGGCCGTAGCAAGGCCATCCAAACGTTCGTGGTGCAATTGGTCGGCGGCGGCACCTATCTGCCCACCGAGCGCGCGGTGCGCGGCGGCAGCTACAGTGCCATCGTCCAAAGCAACCGGGTCGGGCCCGAGGGCGGGCAGGTGCTGGTCGATAAGACCGTCGAGGCGATCAATGCGGTGTTCGCTGAGAAATAGCAAGAGGTGGGTGTCGGATGGTGAGAACTCGCCAGCGGGAAGGTTGCTGGTTCAGTAATTCTACTGGGCCGAAGGCCCTTAGTTCACCCAGCCCAGGGCAACGCCCTGGGGGCGAAGGGACCCGCATCCGGCCTCTTGTTCGGCCCAAAGGGCCAACCGTTCCGTCGAAGAACGCTTGGGCTGTTGGCCCGACAAACCTGCACGCTGCACATTGTCCCCAGGGTGTTGCCCTGGGCTGGAAGAACGAGGCCCCTTCAGGGCAGAGTTCGTGTCGTGCCGCAAGGCGCGAAACGCGACATCCAATTGGGAAAGACTTATGCAAAGAACCATTCGTGCAAGAGCCGCCCTCCTGGCGGCTGTCATGATCGCGCCCTCCACTATTCTTGCCGCGGAGGCGAAGCCGGACGGGCTGCGGATCGGTTGGGCGTCGGCCGATATTACGCCTGAAAAGCCGGTCACGTTGCGCGGCTATTTCCGCGCCCGCGTTTCCGAGGGAGTCCTCGATCCGCTGACGGCCACGGCCCTGGCGCTCGAGTCGGTCCGGGACGGCGCCGTGGAAGACTGGACGATCATGGTCAGTCTCGATTTGATCGCTGTAGGCAACGCGCTGCGCGACCGCGTGCGCGAACACGTCCGAAACGAGTTGCCGGACCTGGACCCGGGCAAGGTCTTCTTCAACGCCACGCACACCCACGTCGCCCCGTCGTTCGGCTCGCGGTCGCCGGATGAACTGATCTTGTCAAAGGAACTGGCGCCGGACCTTCCCGATGAGTGGGCCACGTTCGGCATCGAACTGGACGCCATGCCGGAGGCCGAGTACCGCGAGTTCGCCGCGGAACGGATCGCGCGGGCGGTCGTCGAGGCATGGAATGCCCGCAAGCCGGGCGCGGTCGGCTTCGGCCTCGGTCATGCCGTCGTGGGTCAGAACCGGCTGATCGCAACCTACGACGGCCGTTCAGCCATGTACGGTGCGACCGACCGGCCCCAGTTCAGCCACGTTGAGGGCTACGAGGACCATTCCGTCAATCTGCTGTATACCTGGGACGCGGAGGGAGAGCTGACCGGCGTAGTGATCAACCTTGCATGCCCGTCGCAAGCAGCGGGTGGCTATCAGATCAGCGCCGATTTCTGGCACGATACGCGGCTGGAGCTTCGTAGCCGCGTGGGCGAAGGGCTGTTCGTCCTGCCGCAGTGCGCCGCCGCCGGCGACCAATCGCCGAGCGTTCTGGTCGGAAAGGCCGCTGAAGCCCGCATGGACCGCCTCGCCGGCCGCAACCGCCGGCAGGAGATTGCCGTCCGCATTGCCGACGCGGTGACCTCGACTCTAACGGATATCGAGGGACACGCCGAGTCCAATCCGGCATTTGCCCATCGCGCGGAGCAGGTGGAGCTTCCCCGCCGCCTGATTCCGGAAGAGGACGTGGCATCGGCCATGAACGAGTCGGACCGGTATCGGAAGCGTTACGAGACATTGCGCCGCGAGATCGAGGAGAATCCCGACATCCGGAAGAAGAAGCAGTGGTACAGCGATATCACCGATGCCTTTACCAGGATGAAGCGGGGAGTGCGCGTGAAGAGGCGGTTCGAGGCTCAGAAGGCGCAGCCAACGCTTCCCTACGAGGTCCACGTGGTGCGGATCGGCGACATGGCCATTGCCACCAACCCGTTCGAGTTGTACCTCGACTACGGAATCCAAATCAAGGCGCGCAGCAAAGCGGTGCAAACATTCATCGTGCAGCTTGCCGGCGACGGCGCGTACCTGCCGACGCAGCGTTCCGTGGAAGGCGGCGCCTACGGCGCCGTGCCCGCCAGCACCGACATTGGCCCCGAAGGCGGCCGTGTGCTGGTCGAGCGGACACTGGAGTTGATCGAGTCGCTTTGGGCAGAGAAGACAGACTAAGGGCGCGCTCAGAAGTAACTTGAACACATTGTAGTAGGCACACGCCGTGTGCCGTTCGCGAGTTTCGGCACACGGCGAGCTTGTGAAGAAACTGTTATTGTAGCATCTTCCGAAATGTTGCATGTTGAAGGGTAGACGGAGGTCCCCGCACATTGGACATTGGC
>JAVEUP010000229.1:0-11168 GCA_034005525.1 Thermoguttaceae bacterium
GCGCGGCGGGCAGGAGGTGTTTCTGGCATACCTGACCGGCCGTTCTTACGTTGGCATGCGGGCCGCCGACGTGGCGGCATGGACCCGGTTCCTCGCAAACTACCAGGCGGCCGGTGACCGGCCGAACGAGCTGCAGTTGATCGCCGTCGGCGAGGCGGCGATTCCTGCGTTGCATGCCGCGGCGCTCGATCCCGGGCCGTTCGCCTCGGTGCGGCTGCGCAACACGATTCCGTCGTGGGCAGTGGTCGTCCGCTCGCCCGACAATTACAATCAGTTGGCCAACGTCGTTCACGGCGCCCTGCGCCACTACGACCTGCCCGAACTGGTCGAACTGGCCGGCGCCGGCAAGGTTCAGATCGAGGAGCCCTTCGACGCACTCGGCAACCCGCTGCCGGGCGAGGCGCCGTAGCCACCAAAAAGCCACAATCGGGAGCGATGACATGAGACAGTCTCGAACCACTGAACCAACACGAGCGATTGCAGGTTCCCTGCTTGCCGTATCGGCGTTTCTCGTCTCCGCGTCTTGCGCAGGGGAAGCCTTGGTGACCGTCGATGCTTCGAAGGACCTGGGCGAACTAAGACGCCACGAGCTGTACAACAACAACTCGCTGCTCCGGACGCCCACCGATGCGATCGTCGAGAAGTTTAAGCAGGAACTCGGCACCGCGAAGCTCATGCGATGCTGGGTCACCATTAACGACTATTGGGACGGCAAGAGCGACGAGTACGACTTCAATTTCGCCTGCGGGTGGAGGGACAACAAGTACGATCGCTTCCACGACTACATGCAGCGGTTCCACGACGCCAGTGAAGAGCTAATGTTGAACATCCGCGGGCATGAACAGGCGGTGATGCGCGGCGAGATTCCGATCGATGCCTGGCGCAAGGCCGTCAGGGACGGCCTGCTGCATTACAAGACCCGCTATCCCAAGATCAAGTACGTCGAGGCCTGCAACGAGTTCCGGCACTTTGCCAAGCTGACGCTCGACGAGTATTACGACAACTTCTACCTTGCCATGTGCGGCGTCGTCGCCGAGATCAATGACGAACTTAAGCCCGACATTCCCCTGCTGGTTGGCGGTCCGGTCGAGGTTGGGACGGTCGAGGGGCAGGTGTTCCCGTTCATCGACAAGTATGCGGCCGATCAAAGCCCCGCCAAACGCCTCGACTTCATCTCGTACCACCGGTACGACTTCTACCGGACAAAACCGGCCGACGCCAAGGACGAAGAGGCCCGCATCGTCGAGCGGCTGAGGAGCCGCGGCCTGAGGGAAGACATCCCCATGTTCATCACCGAGATGGGCATATTCCCCGTGCAGCGCAAGGTGACCGACGACGTCGGCTACGACCAGGTCATCCAGGCCGCCGCCATGACGTCGATCTTCTATTACTACAACCGCCAGCCCAGCATCCAGGGCATGCACTGGGTCATCCAGCACGGCAGCAACGACCGGAAGACACAGATGACCGACGATTTGAGGTGGACGCCTTACGGCGCGTCCCTGCTGATGGCCCGCCTGCACAAAACCCGCCAAATCGCCGCCCGCTCCGACGCGCTCGGCGACGACGGACTCGGGGTCTATGCGGTTGCCTCGGCCGACAATAGCGGACTTGCCGTCCAGGTGTGGAACTATCAGTACGACGGGACCGACGAGTACACGGCCACGGTCAACGTTGCCAATCTTGGCGAACAATTCGCCGGCAAACCGGTGCTTGTGCGCAAGTACCTGATCGACTCGAAGCACAGCACGCCGGAACTGGGACGGCTGGAGAAGGTGGACGAGACAACGGTCACCCACGACGGATCGATCACGCAAAAGATCCACTTGGAAAAGAACTCCCTTTGTCTGATCGAGTTGATCCCCGCTAAGTAGTCGTTTACCGATTAGGGCTCGCTCAGAAATGACTTGAGCATATTGTAGTAGGCACACGCCGTGTGCCGAAATCCGCGAACGGCACACGGCGTGTGCCTACTACACAGCAATTGACCAGCTTATTGGTGAGCGCGCCCTCAGGGGCCCAGAAAGCTTTCTCCGCAGTAGCCAAAGGGCATCGTGCGGGCTTGGCAAAGGACATGCGATGATGCGAATGACACGGTTCGTTATTGTTCTGGTGGCGGCGGTTGGCACGACAAGCAGGGCCGCCGAAGAGACAGAGCCGGCCGCGCCGCGAAGACCGGCCGACGTGATGAAGGAGGCCGACGGCACGGACTTCCGTTTTGCCTACTACCCTTCGCTCGATCGGCTGCGGCTGCTGGTCCTCGCGCCGCAGCAGCAGTTCGAGAAATGGGAACTCCGGCTCTCCGCGGCAGGGCAGACGGCAGGACTCGCACAAAGCAGTGGCCCTCTGCCCATGCCCGCGTGCGGTGCAACGCTGGAAGTTCCGCCGCTCGAAGCGGGCGACTACGAACTGCACCTGTCGCTGATTGCCGGCGACGGTGTCCGGCGCGAGATCACGCGAACGTTCGAGCGCAGGCAGTTTCCCTGGGAAAACGTTTCGTTGGGCCGAGAGCGCGTCGTCATTCCGCCGTTCACTCCGCTGGTGGTCGATGAGGCCGGGAGCACCGTCGCGTGCGTCCTTCGCCGGCATCAGCTCGACGGAACCGGCCTGTGGCGTCAGGTGACCAGCCAGGATCGCAACCTGCTCGAAGCGCCCATGCGGCTGGAGATTCAGTCCGGCGGTCAAACGCACGTCGCCGCCGGCAGTGCCTTGACGTTCACCGAGAAGGCGCCGGACCGTGCCGCAGGCCATGCATCGTGGAGCGCCGGCCCGGTCCGGGGCCGCACCGAGTTCGACTTCGAATACGACGGGCTGATGCTACTCACCTTGCACCTGGAACCGGCAGAGGCCGGCGTGGATGCCATGCAACTGGTCATCCCAATGAAGTCGGCCGAGACCTGGCTCATGCACCCGGTGACCGACCTGCTGCGGCACCACTACGCAGGCGTCATCCCCGATGGACAGGGCAAGTTGTGGGAGTACGGCGGCAAGCTGCGCGAGGTGAAGTACACCGAAACCGGCGCCCCGGACGCGAACGGCAAGGTGTGGGACTCGCGGCACGTCGCCCGCTGGCAACTGCCCGGTCCGTTCGTGCCGTACATCTGGCTGGGCGGTCCCGAACGGGGCATCTGCTGGTTCGCCGAGAACGACCGGGACTGGTCGCTCGATCCGGAAGAGCCGACCCTGGTGATTCGCCGCCGTGGAGCGGCCACCGAGTTGATCGTGCGCCTGGCGACGCGACCCTTCGAGTTGATCCGCCCGCGGACCATCACGATGGGCCTGATGGCCACGCCGGCCAAACCGATGCCGGAAGTGCCGGTCAATTTCCGCCGCTGGTGGGCCGGCAGCATGGGCGCCCGGACAACCGGCACGGTCCACTTCAACTTCATGGGCGCCTGCTACTACTGGGGCGCGGCGGGCCCGTGCTTCGCCTTCTATCCGGCTTTTCGGGATTTCAGCATCTACGATGAATTCGTACGCGTTCGGCGGACGGGCGAAGTGGATCGGGGCTATACCGACAAATGGCTCGAACGCTTTCAGGCGCCGGAGTTCGAGCCGCACCTCGAAACCTACCGGGCGCATATCAACTGGACACTCAACTTCTTTGCTCCCGACGGCTGGCGCAGCGGCGACGCAGCGAGCAAGACCGCTTACGCCATTCCTTATACCAACGCCAGGGCCATCAACTGGGGCGAGGAAGTGCGCACGTTCGTGGACGAGTGGAGTACGCTCGACATTGCCGATCCGCGATGGCCCGGCGACGAGCGATTCCTGCGCGAGCCGTCCGGCGGCTGGACACTGAACTCGTATGGGAAGCTGGTTACTCCGCGCGAGTTTTCGGGCGTCGCGTATGCGGTGGACCCGGCGCCAAGCTGGCAGGACATGGTGCTGCATTATCACCAGAAGATGCTCGACACGTTCGCCGACGGCATCTATTTCGACGATTACTTTCTCGTACCGAACTATAGCCCGTTCGGACCGGGATACATCGACGAAGAAGGCCGGCTGCGCCCGGGCGTGAACATCCTGCGCTTCCGGGAACTGACCAAACGCATTGCGGTGATGCACCATCAGGCGGGCCGGCGTCCGTTGACGTTCATTCACATGACCAACACGAACATCGTACCGATGCTGTCGTTCGGCACGATGCTGCTAGATCACGAATGGCGCGATCAAGGCGACTATGCGGCGAAGGATTTCCACGAGCGGCTAAACCTCGACGACGACACCAGCCTGCTGCTGGCCCAGAGCACGGGGTTCCAAAGCGGCTGCATCGGCGTGATCCACGATCTGTTGCGCGGGCCCGAGCGCGACCGCTTCGTGCGGAGCGGACTGGGCGTGGCGCTAACTCACGAGATGAAGTTCCCGCTGTATTGGGAGCCGCTGGGAAAGACCATTGCCGAGCACCTGAGCAACTTCGGCTACGGCCTGCCGGACTGCCGCGTGTTTCGCTACTGGGACGAGCCCTCGCCGGTGAAGACCGACGGGGCTGCCGCTAAGACGTTGGCACTCAGCCGCGGCGGGGAGGCGTTGATTGTCGTGGCCGGCTACGGCCCCGCCGGCGACGTGACGCTGAGCCTCGATCCGGCCCGGCTCGGCCTGTCAGGTGAACTGTCGGCGGTGAACCTCGAGACCGGTCTGCCGATCGAGCAGAGCGGGCATGGGCAGTTCAAGCTGCCGCTGGGGCGGCATGGCTTCTGCCTCGTGCGGGTCTTTCCGCCGGAGAAGTGAGCAACGCCTGCCGGGAAGGGTTGCCGCACACGGCCGACGTCCTTGCTGGACAAAGGTCGCCGGGGAGATTAGAATGGGAGCCCTGTGGCTGCTACCGCATTGACCCGCTTTCCTCACACCTGGGAGAAAACCATGATTCGCACTCTTGCACTTACTGTTCTTGCCCTGTTCGCCGCCAGCGCTCTTGCCGCCGATGGTCCACAGTGCGCCCCGGCGGAGCCGCCGGACATGGTGCGCATCTTCAATGGAACCGACCTGGCCGGATGGGACGGCGATCCGGAGCTTTGGTCGGTGCGCGATGGAGCCATTCGTGGCGAAACGACGCCGGAGAAACCTGCCAAGGGCAACACGTTCCTCATCTGGAAGGGCGGCACAACCAAGGACTTCGACCTGCGCATGTCGTTCCGCCTCGACGCGGCGAACAATTCCGGCATCCAGTACCGATCCAAGCACATTACTGAGGGCAACGTTCGGAATCCGTGGGTTGTGCGGGGTTATCAGCATGAGATTCGCAACCAAGTGGTCCTGCCGAGCGTTGCCGGCTTCATCTACGACGAAGGCGGCAAGCGGGGCCGCATTTGCCTCGTCGGCGAGGTCGCCACGTGGGAGGCCGACAGCGGCAAGCAAGTCACCGGCACGCTGATCGACGCGGAAGAGTTCCCGAAGCTGTTCAAACTGGACGACTGGAATGAAGCCGTCATTATCGCCAAGGGAAACCACATCCGTCACTACTTGAACGGCCGGCTGATCCTCGACTTTACCGACAACGATCCGCAACTGGCCTTGCTGGACGGCATCCTGGCCCTCCAGCTTCATGCAGGGAAGCCGTTTTGGGTCGAGTTCAAAGACATCCGCATCAAGGCGATCGAGTAGACGTTTGACGTTTCTCCGGAGGCCGTTTCGTCTTGTGGCCAAGTCGTGCTGCACAAGTATGCCGCAGGCTGAAAACACGAACCGGTTCCTTTCCGGCCGCTATATCCCTGCCCCTGACTGAAGGAGTATCCTGAAATGAGCCAAGTGTCCCGCCGATCGTTCTTGGCCGCATCGGCCGCCGCTGCTGCCACTGGGAGTTCCCTGTTCCATTTCGCCAAGGGGGCCGAGGTCATTCCGGGCTTCGACCAGACCACGACCGACTACGACCGAACGAAGCAGTGGAAGCCGTTCAACGACCGCAAGGTGCGGGTGGGAATCGTCGGCCACGGCGTTTGCAGGTTTGGACTGGCGTTCGACCTGCAGAATCATCCTAACGTCGAGCTGATCGCGGTCAGCGATCTGTTCCCCGACCGCTGTGCCGACATGGCCCAGAAGGCCAAATGCGAGAAGACGTATCCGTCGCTGGAGGAGATGGTCAAGGACGATTCGATCGAAGCCATCTACTGCGCGACCGACGCGCCAGCCCATGCCAAGCACGCTATCTTGTGCATGGAGCATGGCAAGCACGTAGCCACCGCGGTTCCCGCGTTCCGGGGCGATATCGAAGACGCTGAAAAGCTGCTGGAATGCTGCAAGAAGAACAAGGGACTGGTCTACGCGATGTTCGAAACATCCGTGTTCCATGACGACCTGTATGCCATGGAGAAGCTCTTTGCCGCCGATGTATTCGGGCGGCTCGTCTATTCCGAGGGGGAGTATTGCCATCCTCACGTGCTGGGCACCCCGACGTTGGGCTCCTACAAGGACTGGCGGAAGAACGGTTGCCCCATGTGGTATCCGACGCACGCCACCGCCTATTATGTCGGTGTCACCCACAAGAGCTTCGTCGACGTTTCGTGCCAGGGCACGCCGCTCTTTGACGAGTCGCTGCGGGTCCCCAACGCGATTGGAAACATTTTCAAGTCGGAAGTCGGCCTGTTCCGGACTGCCGAGGGCGGCATCTCCCGGATGATCGTATGCTCCTCGCAGGGCGAGTACCTGGAGGCGGGACGCATCCGAGGCGAATACGCCGGATTCAACAAGACGTTCACCGGCGATGCAACGGGCAAAAAACGCTACGCCGAAGCCCTCGAAGCCGGCTTGCAGTTGAAGAAATACGCCTTACCGCCGGGGGTGAGTCCGGGCGGACACGGCGGCTCGCACGGCTACCTGGGCGACGACTTCATAGACGCCATTCTGCGGGGCCGGAAACCCGCGGTCGACGTGATCGACGCGCTGAACATGACTACCCCGGGCTACTACGCCCACCTGTCGGCAATGAAGGACGGCGAGACGATGAAGGTGCCGCAATACTCGCTGTAGTTGTTTCCGGTCTTCGGACCGGAACTTGGGATTGATCGCTGCGATCCGGCCGGCAACGACGCTGGGCCGACATGGAGGGTCGTGTGATTTCGGGACTTCCGCTTCCGCTGTTCCTCGTCCTCAGCGCAGTAACCGTCAGCGCGGTTTATCTGGGTGTTCTGCCGGAGGGAATGGCCGGCGCCGTTCCTCTGCTGATGATCCTCGGCGCCGTCCTGAACGAGCTCGGCAACCGCCTTCCGATCGTTAAGGACTACTTCGGCGGCGGACCCATTGTGATCATCTTCGGCTCCGCGGCGCTGTGTCATTTCCAGACGATTCCCACGGCGGCGAGGGACATCGGCGCTTCCTTCATGAAGGGCGGCGGCTTTCTGGACTTCTATATCGCGGCGCTGATCACCGGCAGTATCCTCGGTATGAGCCGGACGATCCTGATTCGCGCTGCCGCTCGCTATTTGCCTGCGATTGCCGGCGGGCTCGTCGCGGCATTCGGCCTGGCCGGGTTGACAGGCGCGCTGACCGGCTACGGTGCGAAAAGGGCGATCCTTTACATCGCTATCCCGATCATGGGCGGCGGCATGGGCGCAGGTGCCGTGCCCCTTTCAGAGATCTTCGGAGAAACCCTTAACGAAGAACCCGGCCGCATCCTCTCCATCATGGTTCCCGCTCTGGCGCTGGGCAACGCCCTCTCGATCGTCATGGCCGGCCTGCTGGACAAACTCGGCCGCCTGAAGCCGTCACTGAGCGGCGACGGGCGACTGCTGCGCGACGCCTGCGGCGAGTTGCGGGAACCGGAACGCACGGACATGCCGGTGGACGTGGAGACTCTGGGCCACGGCATGCTGCTGGCGGCTTCGTTCTTCGTGCTGGGCAGCGTTCTGGCGCGATTCATCGCCATCCACCCGTATGCGTTAATGATCTTAAGCGTCGCGGCCGTCAAGGTGTTTGGCTGGATGCCGGAGCGGTACGAGATTGCGGCGTATCAGTTCTTCCGGTTCATCCTGGTGAACCTGACGCCTGCGCTGCTGGCCGGGATTGGACTTGCCTATACCGAACTGAACGACATCATCGGCGCTCTGTCGGTGAACTATCTGCTGCTGGTTTCCGTCACGGTAATCGGCGCCTCGCTCGGGGCGGGCGTAACGGGGCGGCTGGTTGGGTTCTACCCGATCGAATCGGCCATCTCCGCCGCGCTTTGCATGTCGAACATGGGCGGCACCGGCGACGTGGCGGTGTTATCGGCGGCCAAGAGAATGGAACTGATGCCGTTCGCGCAGATATCATCGCGGTTGGGCGGGGCGTTCATCATCCTGCTGGCCACTGCGCTGCTCCGGTTGTTCATGTAAAGATACTCCGGGGCGATCGGCCGGCTGCGGCTTCTGTTGGCGCAATCGATGCACCGTTTCGAGGATACGACCAACGGCCGGCATTTCGCCGAACATTTCGAGCGGATGCTTCGCCTTGCGCCGCCAATTGGGCCGCTCGCGGTAGGTGCCGGGCACGTTCTGCGGCCCGGTCTCGCCCCATAAGTCTTCCAGGTTCACCAGAACGATCCTCGCCGGGCTCTTGGCGAGGTAGGCTTGGCAGGCTTCGAGCACCGCCGCCATGTCCGGAGCATCGGAATCGAGCAACCCTTCTTCGCGAAGGAATGCAGCGAGCTGGGTCCGCAGCTCCGACCGCCGGGCACCTTCTGCCTCGGCCTCTTCGGGAGTGAACAATCCGAGGTCCACGCGGTCTTCGATGTCGAGCCCTTGCCAATAGGCGGCAAACTGCGGCATGTCGTGCGTGTTCACGCTGGCCACCGAGGTAGGCGGCGGCGGGCGCAGGGTCGGGCCCTTTTCTGGATTCGTCTCGTATTGCAGAACGTACATATCGTCCAGCCGGTGACGCGAGAGCGCCTCATTGACTGCCGCCGGGACGGTGCCCAGGTTCTCGCCGACGATCCTTGCGCCGAACCGGTGCGATTCCAGAGTAAGAATGGCGCACAACTCGTCCATCCGATAGCGAACGTAGCCCCCGTCTGTCGCCGGGAAACCATGCGGAACCCAGTAAAGCCGGTACAGGCTCATCACGTGGTCGAAGCGGAGCACGCGGGCGTAGCGAAGGTGGTTGCGCAACGCACGAATGAAGTAGCGATACCCTTGGCGGCGCAGATTGTCGGGGTGAAATGGCGGGAAGCCCCAATCCTGCCCCTTGGTGAAGAACGAATCGGGCGGCGCCCCGCCGGACGCCCCGCGCACGAACAGCTCCGGCTCGCGCCACGCGTCGTAGCCGGCGCCGGCAACTCCCAATGGAAAATCCAGGTACCAAAGCAGGTTCAACCGCTGCGCGTGCCCGGCCAGGGCTTCAAGCTGCTTCTCCACCTGCCACTGCGTGAATAGGTGATACCGGAACACGCTTTCGTCGTAATCGGCGGCGCCGACGGTGCCGCTGCGGAGCGGCTCGGGCCATTGCGGCCACGGGCGGCCCTGACGCTCGCCAACAGCGCGGAACCTTGCAAACTGCTCCAATTCAGGGTTCTTCCGGCACTCTTGGACGAGGGCTTCGCGCCGGGGAGAATCGGCGTTGAAGAATGCTTCGGCCAGTGACTGAAGGACTCGTCGCTTCTCGGCCATTTCCTGCCGATAGTCGACCAGGCCGGCCTCTGGGTCGCTGCGAGGAGGACAGTCCCCACGTGCGAATCCGGGAATGCGGCGCGGGTCCAGGTAGAACTCATTCCAGAACAGGCGGCTGGCCGGGTTGTACGGGCTGGGGTCGTCGGTCAACTCCCACAAGGTCGCCAGCAGCGGCAGTGTTGCAACCAGGCTGCCGCCCCGCCCGGCGGTCCATTCCATCAGCGCTTCAAGGTCGGAGAAGTCGCCGGCCCCGTCGCTCGACTCCCGGTGCAACGCATACAGCGGCAGGAACACGCCCCAAAGACAGTCCCGGGTAAAAGATACCATGAAAGAGCCGGGGTCTCCAAGAATAGTACGCTTGGGAGCGTTTTCTGAACCCAACGTTTACTCTTTCCAGGAGACCCCAGCATGTTGTACCTTGGTATCGACCAGCACAAGCGGCAATTGACGGTGAATTTGCGAAACGAAGACGGTTCCGTGATCCTCAAGCGGCAGGTGAGCACCCGGTGGGAGAAGGTTCGTACCTTCTTTGCCGATCTTACCGAGAAGGCAAAGTCTGCCGACGGCTTCATGGCCATCCTCGAGGTCTGCGGCATGAATCCCTGGCTGCTGGCCATGCTCAAGGAGTATGGTTGCCGCGAAATCGTTGTCATCCAGCCGGCCAAGCGATCCGTGCAGAAGACCGACGGCCGCGACGCTGCTGAACTTTCGCACCTGCTGTGGGTGCATCGGCACAATTTTCTGGGGGGCGAGTGTCCGCTGGGCGTGCGTCGCGTTCTGCCACCCAGCCCGCAAGAGGCCGACGACCGGCAGTTGACCGCGCTGCGAGCCCGCCTGACACGGCAGCGCACGGCCGTGCTCAACGGCATCCACAAGCTGCTCCGCAAGCACAACCTGGAGCAATTCCAGCCGACGAAGGAGTTTCAGACGAAGAAGGTCCGAGCCTGGCTGGCGGAACTCGAACTGCCGGCGTTGGACCGGCTGGAACTGAACATGCTCGTGCCGCAATGGGACCTACTCGACTCGCAGTTGGACGCCGTGGAAGCGAAGATCGCCGAGCGAGCCGTGGCCGACGAGCAGGTGCAACTGCTGGAGTCGATTCCCGGCGTGGGACATTACAGCGCGTTGGCGATCCATTCCCGGATCGGCGACATCGATCGTTTCAAGCACGCGGACAGCCTGGCGAACTTCTTCGGCCTGACTCCCGGCTGCAACAACTCGGGCGAAAACACCAAGCGGCTGGGCTCGATTACCAAACGCGGTAGCAAGCTGGTGCGTTATCTGCTGAATCAGGCGGTGATCAAGGTGCTACGTTTCGACAGCGATATGCGGACGTGGTTCAAACGGATCAAGCGGCGGCGGGGCGCGAAGATTGCGCGGGTGGCGGTGATGCGCCGGCTGACGACGATCCTTTGGCATATGCTCAAGAAGAAGCAGAAGTACCGTTACGAACCGCTGGTCAAGCGACACGAGGAGTTCGACGCCTATGCAGGCGCGGCGGAGGCCAAGGCCTGAAGGAATCGACTGAAGCAGTGTTTTCGGGGGGCGTCCCCCGAACCCCCAAAGGATTTATCGCATGAAGCTCAAAGA
>JAVEUP010000230.1:0-11167 GCA_034005525.1 Thermoguttaceae bacterium
GTGAATAACCCGGCCTAGCGCCCCGCACGTTGCCGCATTCGACGCGGCAAACAGGCGATTGTCGATAAGGCGGCCACCAGCGACAGGAGGGAGGCCGGCTCGGGGACGCCCATCACGGCGAACTCGCTGTTGTGGTTGAGGACGGCCCAAGCATATTGCTGGCTTGGATGGACGCCCCATCGGCCAAGGTCGGCCGCCAGGTTCCCAACGTCGATAAAATCGGTCCACGGTCCCACGCCGGCAAAGCAGCTCGTGCCGCCGAAGTTGCCAAGTGCGGCGTTGCGCCATCCTTGTGCCGGGTCGAGCCAAGCCAGGTGCAGGTTGCCCGTGGCGGCCAGTTCAGCCTCACGGCCAAGAAGTGCGGCGGAGTCGTAGCTCATGGTGAGCACGAACGGGTCGGTCTCGCCGTGCTGCGCGCCGGAGGTGACCATGCCAGTCAGTTCGAGCACGTCGCTCGCCAGGCCAACGATGCCTGGCGGAGTCGGCTCGGCATCGTCGGGCTCGCGCCACGCCATGGCCACGCTGCGAACGCCGCCGCTGGCGTTGGTGCCCGCGCCGATATCGGCCCGCGTGCCGGCGCCGCCGGCGGTGATCTGCGAGCCGAGGCCGTTGTAGATACCGCTGTGGGCGACCTCTCGGACCAGCCGGGCGCCTGGGGCACTGAAATCCCTCGCGGGATTGGCGGCAATCAGGACCTTGTCCGAGCCGTTGTGCTTCAGCGATCCTGCCGTCGTCACTCGGAGCACGCCATCGAGAACCGTCGTCGCCGCGTCGTACACGTTGTTGCCGGCGAGCACCAGCGTGCCGGCACCGGTCTTGGTCAACCCGCCGTTCTGGATGGTCGGGCTGATGGTCGTGGTATCACTGATGATGTCGAAGGTGCGGGTAGCGCCCTGGAGGTCGAGCAGTCGGGGTCCCAAGGTGGTGACGTAATCGAGGCTGTTCGTGCCGCTGCCGGTGAAGTTTCCGTCGAGATTCACGCGAATCGTCTTGGGTGAGTCAAGGATGCCGGACCAGATCCAGCCGAATCGGAGCGTGGCGCCCGACATGATCAGCCCTCCGGCCCCGATATCGACCGTCGTATCGGCCGTGTTCCCGGCCAATCCCATGATGCTGCCGCCGCTCATGTCGAGCGTTCCTGCGGCCAGAGAGCAGCCGCTGTACACCCCCACGGCGCCGCGTTTCACCATGAGGGTGTCCGTAACGGTCAGATTATTGACCCGGTTTGTGTTGGGGTCGGTGACCGAGGAGTCCATCGTCAGGTTGCGTATGGTGTCGGCGTAATTGGAACTGCCGGTATTGAACCGGCCCGCGCCGTTGACCGTGATGTCGGACGTATCGGCAATCTGATGGTTAGCAGCCAGTGTCAGCGTGCCGCCGTTGACGACAATATCGCCCGCGATCGCATTGGCCCCCGGCGTCTTGTTGAGTTCGAGCGTTCCGGCGCTGACGGTGGTCAATCCGGCGTAGGTGTTTGGATCGGGTCCGGACAGGGTGAGCGTTCCGGCCCCAGACTTGGCCAGGGCAAGATTCCCGGTAATTCGGCCCCTGTAGGTCGAGCCGGACGCGTTATTCACGGCAAAAGTTGCAGGATCGGTGGAGCTGTTGGTGACCTCCATATCCATCGTCGTACCGAGGGAGACCAGGCCGCCCACCTGCTGGTTGTAGCCGTTCAGATCGAAGGTGGCCGTCTCCACGTTGAAGGGATTGCCGATACGCAAGACGCTGCCGACGGGCAAGCGATTGTTTCCACCCTCGATTTGCAGCAGCCCGACGACGATTTCCGTATCGCCTCCATAGGTGTTGGCGCCGGAGAGGATCGTCGTACCGCCACTGTCCTCGTTGCGCACGGCAAGCCCGTAGTTGTTGCCGCCATCGCCGATCGGGCCGGAAATTGTCAGTGTTTGCCCGGGACCAATGGCGCCGATGCGAGTGCCGTTGGCGCCGAGCAGTATGTCTCCAGTCCACGTATTCGCACCGCTAACGCTTTGTAGCGGTCCTCGGTTGTTGGTGCCGGTGCCGCTCATGGTAAGTGACCTGCCACTGACGGTAATGCCGCCGGAAAGCTCCAGTTGGGCGCCGTCGGCGACCGTCACTCCGTCGGCGGATGCACCCAGGGCACTGGCATTCGTGATGCGGAGAATGCCTGCGTCCAGCGAGGTCGGACCGGTGTACGTATTGTTGCCCGTGAGCACCAGCGTGCCGGCACCGGTCTTGGTCAGGCCGCCGTTCTGGATGGTCGGGGCGATGGTCGTCGTGTCGCTGGTGATGTTGAAGGTGCGGGTAGCGCCCTGGAGGTCGAGGAGTCGGGGATTGTCGGGGTTGAGGTAGTCGAGATGATTCATGCCACTGCCGGTGAAATCGCCGCCAAGATTCACCTGGGCCGTCCTGGCCGACCCAAGCCCGGTCCATCCGAATCGAAGCGTGGCGCCCGACATGGTTAGTCCGCCGTCGCCGATGTTGAATATCGTGTCGCCGGTATTCGCGGCCATGTCCATACGGCTGCCACCGCTCATGCTGACCGTTTTGGCGCTCGTAGTGGTGCCGCTCGTCAGGCCCACCACTCCTTTGGTCACCGTCAACGTTTCGGTGATGGTCATATTGGCCACACGGTGCTGTAGCGGGGTGCTGTAGGAGGAGTTCAGCGTCACGTTCCTGACGGTTTCCGTTTTGTCGTTGCTGTTGAAGTTGGCCGAGCCGTTGACCGTGATGTCGGACGTATCGGCAATCTGATGGTTAGCAGCCAGCGTCAGCGTGCCGCCGTTGACGACAATATGGCCCGCGATCGCATTGGACTCCGGCGTCTTGTTGAGTTCGAGCGTTCCGGCACTCACAGTGGTCAGTCCGGTGTACGTGTTCGGGCTGGAGCCGGAAAAGGTGAGCGTGCCGCCGCCGGTTTTGATCAGGGCCAGCGTGCCGGCGGCCCCGTCCCGAAGCACGCCGGCGAAGGTGTTGGCGGCGGCGTTGTTCACGGTCAGCGTGGCCGTGCCTGCGGCGTTGTTTTCGACGATGGACGTGCCCACCGTGGCCCCGGTAGTCAGGCCGGAAACGGTGACGCTGTGGCCGCCCAGTTGCAGCATCTTGGTATTCGTGTTGGAACCGAAGCTCACCGCAACCGGGGCAGTGCTGTTCAGCGCGCCGGCGTTGGCAAGGGTGATGGTGCCATCGTTGATGGTTGCCGCGCCGGTGAACGTATTGTTGCCACCGAGTACCAGGGCGCTCGTGCCCGACTTGGTGAGCCCATGGCCATTGCCGCCGTCGCCCAGCACGCCGTCGAAGTAGGCGTTGGAGTTTGTGGTGGTCAGGGTGCGGGTTCCGGTAAGCGTCAGCGGGCCGGTGAACGTGAGGGCGTTCGCCGTGTCGCCGGTGCCGAACGAAAAGTTGCCGTCGAGCGTGACGGCGTTACCGATCGTGATGGCATACATGTTGGTGGGTCGTAGCAGCCCGGACTTGAGGATAAGCGTGCCTGTGCCGAAGGGCCCGGACGTGAGGTTTCCTGACGAGGCCGATCCGGTCGAACTGACCGTCGGGACGGCGTAGGTTTCGATCGTCGTGCCGCCGGTATAGGTGTGCTGCCCTCCGAACACCCAGTTCGCGCCCTTGAGATGGACGCTGAGCGTCCCGTCATACTCGCTCACCACGCCGTTGATTCGCCCAAAGCTTCCCGAGCCGTCCAGCGTGAGCACGCCGTTGCCTTGCACGGCGCTGTTGACGGGGCAATCGCCGGCGCCCGACAGATGCGTGAAGGTGGCCCCTCCGGAGAATTGCAGGGCACCTCCATTGACGCTGACTGCCCCCTGCTCGAATCGCAGGCCGCCAATCTGATGAGTGACGCTGACGCTGACCTCGAAGGTGCCCGTGGCATTGCTGCCGGCCGAGAACACCGCGACAGCACCCTCCTGCCAGGCACCGATCGTGCCGCCGTCGCCGCCGGTGGAATCCGTGTTCCAGTAAGTATTCGTGTCGTTCCATGTGCCCGCTGCCGTCGTACTGCCGCTCGCTCCCGGCTCGGTGCCGTTGAGGTCCCAGTAGAGATCCGTCGACTGGGCCGAGACATTCCAAGCGAACATCATGAACCCGACCGCCCCAGCCCAAAGAAGACTCTGAAGCCGAGCTGGGCAGACGCAAAAGGCCTTACGGCAGATGAGAAACGGCCGGCCGAAGCAGTTCATAACACACCCCCCAAACGATAGCGATTTCGTGATAAGGGTATCAATTCGCACATGCTTTTCTATTCTCGCAGAAACGGGCATGGTTGTCAAGAAATTAGGGTCACATGGAATTCCGCCCCGCGAGCAGGGCCACCTTGGCCGACGGTTTCTATCGCAACGCCGGCTGGCTGGTCAACTCAATGACGATAGGCTCGTTGCGCCCCGGGCTCACCTCGACGGTCAACCCGCTGGTCTCGTAGGCGGTGTACCTCTGTGGGATCAGCGACCGGCCCAGAGCGCCTTCGCCAGGTTGACCGCCGGCCGAAGCATTCGGGTTCTGAATCTCATAGCAGGCAACGCGCACGAGGTTCCGGCCGACGACTGCACCGGCACCTTCGCCCACTGTGTGAAGGGAGAAAGAACCGTCAGGCTGGATAACGGCCGTTGCCGGCTGGCCGTGCTCCGGCTGAAACGAAACCGTGCCGAACGGAAGCGGTTGGCCGTCGAGGAGGACCTTCCCGGTTACCCGCGCAAGCGGCCGCCGCTCGCCGCAGCCGGTCAGCGAACACAGCCCAGCCAGGACTGACGAAACGAGCAGCCGATACAAGAGCTTCTCACGGAATACTGACACTTTCGCCCCCATCAACGGTCATGAGTTGCCGGTAAAGATCGAACGATATCGAATCGGACAGAAAATGCACGCTGCCGTCGGCGGCGGCGAAGTGGCCCCCGCCGGGATGATAACTCCCGAACGGCAGGTGGTTGAACGAAACGCCGTCGGCAACGCGGTCGAATCGCGAGTTCAGCGGGTGGACCGCCACCTTCAGCGTGTAAGACGCGTACGACGTCCCATCCACCGCGCCCATGACCCACGCGCGGACGTTGCCCGGCGGATTCGAGAAACTGTTGGTGCCGGAACCGGGCAGCAGGTCGATCTGGACGAACTCGGCCAGGGCGAGCGTATTGCTCAGTCCGTCCCGAATGTCGCCCATGCGTCGCGAGACTCCCCAACCGAATACGCCATTCTTCGGGATGTTGCCGTGGCTGGCCGTGAAGAAGGGCGCGACCGTCGGGTAGGCGCCGCCGGTGCCCTGGTAGGTGGTGATTGCGCCATTCTGATAGCTATTCGCCATATTTCGGAACACCACCTCATGCGGCCACGAGGGGCATACGTAGCAGGGGACCGAAGTGTAGCGCTGAGGTTCCTGGAACGTATTGCGCGTTGTGCTTGCCAGGTCGAGATCGTCGTAAATCGCTTTCTGTTCCACGTACGGCAGCAGTGCTGTGAACAACCCGTGCCTCTGCGGCCCGACGCTCGCAATCGGAAAATGCTCGCGTTGGGCCGAGGCGTAGTTGTGCAGTGCCAGGGCCAATTGCTTCAGATTGTTGGAACACTGCATGCGGCGGGCCGCCTCCCGCGCGCTCTGGACCGCCGGGAGCAGCAGCGCGATCAGGATGCCGATGATGGCAATCACCACGAGAAGCTCGACGAGCGTAAACCCTGCCGGACACCGGCGAGCCGTCGGTCGGTTTCTTGCAGACATGCGACTCCTCCTCGCGCTGCTGACGCTCAATAGGAAGCGAGGCGGAAAATTCCGCGCCGCACCCTCCATCTTCGCAAACCCACGCCATGCCCTGCCGGCGATGTGCCGCGGGCGTACAAAAATGCAACGTTTCCCTATTTGGTTTCGGAGTGCCTCCGCCGCCAGGGCGCGAGTGCGAACAGTACCAGGGCGCCGAGCATGGCCGCACCAGACGGCTCCGGGACGAACGATACGTTGTCGACCAGCCAGTTGCTGGCGCCATTGTTGGCCTGGAACCGGATCGGACCCACGGTGGCACCGGCCGGAACTGTTGACTGAAAGAACTGAAGATTGCTGACTGTGTTTGCATTCAGCGTGACGTCATAATAGGGGGCGGTTGCGCCAAAGTGCCCGACAATCGATAGATGATTGACTACCGGCTCCTCGCCGTTCCAGACGTTCGGCGTGCCCGTATCCACGGTCGTGTCGGCGGCCAGTGTTCCAATGTTCCGCCAGGCACCGCCATCGTAGGCCTGGAGCCTGTTGTCGCTTCCGACCCTCAATTGCACGGCGATGTCGCTCGCTCCCCCCGCGGCCCACCAAAGCTGCGTGTTCATCGTTCTGTCGCCGGTATTGGGGAAGACAGCGAAGTCCATATTGAAGATGAAACTCGATACCGCCTCGCTGGGAGTCTGGTAGAGGTTATGAACGTTGCCCCTGACGATCTCGGCGGAGTAATTGCCGGAAATGACCGATCCGCCGGGCCGGCTCTGAACAGTGAAACGAGTCGCGTCATCATAGGTCCAGCCGTCGAACTTCAGCGGATCTCCCGAGACCGACTCGAAGTTGCCGTTGGCAATCAAGCCTGCCGGAGCCGGATAAGCGCCCAGTCCAACGAGCAACAGGCACGCGATCGGAGCAAGGAATCGAGTCATGTCATTGTCCTCCCGAGATGAAATACGTTGCCCACCGAGCGGCGCATTGCAAATGCCCGACAACAAGTAGCCTCATGAGACTCAAGAACACGCCGAACGGCGGAACAAGAACTGCCCGCCACGACGCTTTTCAATATAACATACATTGCACTGGGTCGTCAACGGTTTTGTCCATCGAGCCGGGATTATTCATGTAGGGTGGGACAAGGTCGCGCAAGTCCTTGGTGGGCCTGCGCAAGCCATGCCCAACGTGGTTTGCACGCCGTGCGCTGGAAGCAGGCCCGGCCAGGCGACCGAAGGCCCACCAGGGTCTTGGCTTGCTTGTCACCACCCGGCATCGTCATGAATCATCCGGGCTGAGGCCAGTCTGTTTTGCCTGGGTCGCCAGGCCGGCCATCGTCCTGTCCCTGCCGCAGTATTCGGTTAGCCCCGCAAGTGGAGGCGCCTCTCTTCTCGCGATTGTCGAACACTTCGCCGCATTCATCCCGTTACGAATAGGCCAGCGCATTTCAACGTCTTGGCCGGGGCCGATGACAACCGAGGCAAAACAGCGCGGCGCACAGCAGCGCAAGTACCCCGGCCGGCTCCGGAATGTAAAGACTCATCATATTCCCCTCGACCAAGGCACGATCAGTGCCAGGCAGCACGCTGTGGTAGAGAATCAACTCCTGAATGAAGCCGTCGAAAAATCGCGTCGTGCCCTGGAGGCTTCCGACGTCGAAATAATCCACGCCCGCGATATCCGCCAAGGTCAAGTTCGTTCGGGACCAGCCCAACTCGCCGTCCAGATACATGTGGACTGTGTCGGCGCCGTCGGCCTGTGTTGCGTCATAGATATACGAGGCAACGAACGGCTTGTTTCCTTCGATGCTCTTGTCCGTCGCTGTAGAGGTGACCCCCGAGGCTGTCGCCCACGCGACCGCGAACTTGCCGATGTTGTCCTCCTGGCCACCGAAGGCAGCCTTGCTCGCATTGCCCACGCGCATCGTCCAAAGGCGGCGCCACACGTGGGTTTGCTGGGCCGGCGGCGGATTCGTCCACGGAAACCAGGAAGCCGCCGCAAGAACCGACATCGTTTCGCTTCCGATCCCGGTGCCCGCATAGGCCAACGTGCTGGAACTGAACTGAAGCGCAGGCAGGGCGTTGATCGGGCCGAGCAGCAGGCTTCCGTCCGCAACAATCTGCGGCTGGAGTCCAACGGTCGCCTGGCTGAGGTTGCGGGAGCCTGCCTGGTCGTACCAGGTAGTGACATACCCATTGCCGGCGCCCACGAAGCCCAAGAGCGCGGCGGTGTCGAGTTGGCCGTTGCCATCGAACCCGATGTCCTGGGTTGTATGGTCGCTGTCACGGCGCACCTGGACGGCATAGCCCGCGTAATCGTCGTCCAACCGTCGCAGCGAGTACGCGGCGTGGGCGCCCGGTACGACGTTCAGGATGCCGGCTGGAACTGGCACCGCCGTCAGGGCCACAAGCACACCGGCGGCAGGCAGAAACACAAGTTGTGAAATTCGCATGGCTGATTCCCTTGGATTTGAGGAGCAACTCGAGCCGCTACAGGCACTCCCTATCAGTCTAACACCGGCCCGGCGTGGTAGGCAATGATCTTTTTGTGCAACAGAACTGATCGTTTTAGTCGCGTGCTGACCGAACTCCACGCTTCATGGCACGCCAGCACCCTCCCGATGGCGGCATGGCCAAGACTGCCCTCATTCGGCCCGCTTCAGGAACACCCGGTCCACGTACACCGCCTCGACCTCGGCCGGATCGCGGACTACCGGTGCCCCCCAAATGTACATTTGCGGCGTCAGAGCATGGACGCCGAGGTCGATCGTATGATACTGACTCCCGCGGATGGCCTCGACGGATATTTGCCTCGTGGCAACGCTCTGCCGGTTGGCGTCGTCGTAAATCCCGATGGTCATCGCCGCGCCTTCGTCGGTCTTCGCGTCGCAGCGCAACGCAAAGTACACTTGCCACCGGCTGCCATCGGTCACGCCATAATCGCCCAGCGGATAGCTGTGGCATGCCCAAATCCGGTGCGTGTTCGGCATGCGCCGGGTCAAGCCGTTCGAAGCCGCGCCGTCCTTGTCGATGCGGACCACGTTCGGTTCGGTGCGCGGGATATAGTCAGCCTCCTGCAGGTCGATCCAATCCTCCTTGGGCAGCCCCTTGCACAGTTCAGGGATATCGCCCGCGGGAACGCGCTTTCGGAGGAAGAAGGAGAAGTCGTCTCCGAAGTCCTCCGGAACCAGGCGGCCTTGCCGGTATTCGCCGGCGTTGTGCTGCTTGAGCAACTGACGGTATTCGGCCAGCGCGGCCTCCGGGTCCTCGGGACCGAGGAACTCGGCGCCCTCGCGGCGTGCTTCCCGCTTGAGCGAGTCGTACTGCTGGAGCCACACCAGGTCGATGGGCAACCGCTCGCGGCGCACCCGCGCGGCCAGTACGGGATCGTCTTGCACCGCATCGCTTGCCCGGGCGAACAGCCGCGTGGCCCGGTTCAGGTCGTCCAGGGTGAGCCAACTGCGCGTGTCGGGCATGTAGCAACGCAGATACACGCCGCTGCGCTGCGCGGCGCCGGTCATCACCTGGATGTATTCAATCAGGTGCGGCGCGGCCGGTCCGTAGTAGCCGGTCATGAACTCCTCGATCAGCTTCTGCTCGTCGGCGTCGGGATTCCACAACAGACGTGCAACGAGCCATGCCCGCAGCCGTATGAACTCGCCCACCCGGCTGCCGCTGTCGCCTTGTTGAAACACGCCGATGGCATTGTTCCGGACGAAGTAGCGGATGTTCGGGGCCAGCACGTGATAGTTGGGGTGCGGAATCAGGTAAGAGCGGAAGTTCGTGATGTAATCCCAAATGTAGACGTGCGGCGCAATGCGGCTCCAGCCCTCCAGGTCCTCGCGGAACTGCACGTTCTGCTCGCCCGCCTCCAGCGGTTCGGCGAAGGAACACTCGATGGAGCAAAGCCGCACGACCACGTTGTGACGCGGCCGGATGAACTTCGGCGGCTTGCGCGTGTACTGGTAGGCGAGCGTTTCCACCTTGATATGCGGAAACGCGGGCTCGATGCCTGCGGCTATGGCATTGACGAAATGGATAAGTGAACCGGCCGGCGTGCCCTCTTTCTCGTCGATCGCGCGGCATTTGTCGCACTGGCAGTTACCATGCCAGTCGTTCTGGCTGACCGAGATCATCGTGGCGCCGGGGTTCGCCTGCAAGCGTTCGGAAACGACTCGGATCATCTCGGCCAGCATCTCCTCGTTGGTCAGGCAGAGCTGAGCCCGCTCGTACTGTCGCTTGCCGTCGATGAGGCTGTACCACTCGGGATGATCCTCGAAGTACTTGGCCGGGGGCAGAAGGCCGTTGATTTGAAAGAACGTATGGACCCAGCCGACCAGGCCGTTTGGGCCGCCGTACTCGTCGGGTATCGAATAGTGATCGTGGCCGTTAAGCCTCAGCCGGGCCGAGAAGATGCCCATCGCAAGCTGCTCTTCTTCGGTGACCAGACTGTGGTTGGTGAAGCAACCATCGGAAAGCTCCAGGTAGCGCGTGGCACGGTCCTCGATCACCGGCGCGTAGGTCACGTCGAGCGGCGGGATGGCCAGGTCCGGGCGATTCGGGATATGCGTTTCCGTTTGCGTCCACCATCGCACGCCGACCGTTTCCTCAAGGAAGGTGAACACGGCGTACAGCGTGCCCCGGCGCGGATGTCCAACCAGCACCAGGTCGTTCCCGACCGTCTTGATGACTATCGCGTCGGGCGGGAGCTTCGCGGGGTCGAGGTCGGGGAGCAGTTTGCGGGCAAGTGCTCCGAACCCGACGGCGATCCGCGGCGCACCGTCCGGCACTTCGGCCTCCGACACAATCGGAAGCGTTGCACCGGTCACTTTCGCCAGGTGCTCCTGCAACTCCCGAGCGGCCGTCCGCTCGACTGCCGTCGCCTCGGCCGGCAGGACCACGACGTAGCGGCTCGCGCCGCCGGCAGCGAGGGTCAACTCACCGCCGGCCCACGCAACGGCCGCCGGCATCGAGAAACTCGCAGCAAGCATACTGATTGCGGCAACAACGGATAATCGACTCATGGCGAGGGCCTCCTGGGTGAGCGGTTCCGGAAAGGGTGTCAGGTGCTTTCATTATGCCCTGCGGCCTTTTCGCGTAGCATGGACAAATGGCCCATGACTACTGACAGTTTTAGTCGCGCTCGGCGCCGAGGGTTCCCGGGTGTGTGGCGCAGGCTGTTTTGTCCGCTGCATGCGAAGGGGACAGGTTCCCGGTGCCTTGTAGGCCTTTACTCGCGGACTGCTCAAACCGGGCCTCGACTTTTTTGGGTGTCAATTTCCCGATTTTCCACATCCACCCTCCACCATACCCCCCGCCCGCGTTGCAAAGTGAACGCATGTATATTTAGTTGAGTCTAGCAAATCGGACGCGGTTTGCAAGGCAAGAAATGGGCCGTGTGCGGCAAGATTTTCTGGCAGGCTGGAAAGTGCCCCAAAGCAGCGGAATTCGACCAGCGCGGGGCAACGTTTCTCGCTGTTCTACACAGGTCGCGTCC
>JAVEUP010000231.1:0-11153 GCA_034005525.1 Thermoguttaceae bacterium
TCCAAGGCGACTGCGCGAAGACCGGGGCCGCGACAAGGCTTGTGACCAATACACCCAACGCAACGTTTTCAAGCGTTTTCCACATGATCGTCCCCTTTCGTAGTACCGGAGCGCTTCAGGACGGGAGCACGGCAGGTGAGGCGCTTCCATGCGCGGCGGCCCGCCCTCATCATGCCGACACTATCCCTAATCCGATCTAAACTAACCGATTTCAAGACGCCAGTGGTAGCGATTATGCGCAAAAGTTTTGCTATTATGCGCAAGCAGACGGGTGGTGGGGCGTCTGGCGACGCGGTTTGCCCTACGATTATGCAGGACGGTTGCCGTACCGTGGGAGCAGGTTATGATGGACTGGTCACCGTCGCTATCGCAACGGGGTGGTTTGGGCTGGCTTAGGACCGAGGATGATGGAAGGTACGCCGCGCGTGTTGCTTTTAGCTTCGCCCTTTGTGGGTTATCTGCGGGGGTTGATGCGCGGGATTGCGCGGTATGCGCATACGCACGGCCCTTGGGAGTTCTTCGTTTCCGGGTTGACGCCCGGGGTGCCCTTGCCGGCCTTGCAGACGCTCGGCGGGGGGTTGCTGGTCTTAAGTCCCTCGGCGCGGCGGCCGGATCGGCTGGCCGACGATATCCGCCGCTGGGGTATTACGGGCATCATCGGCCGGATGTCGGCGCCGGAAGTGGCCGACGCCGTGCTGAACTCCGCCTTGCCCACGGTGGCGCTGGACCTGACGGACGAGCATTTGGCCGCCGGCCATCCGCTTTCCCGATTGCCGGACGCAACGACCGATTGTCATCAGGCAGGCCGACTTGCCGCAGAACATTTGCTCGGGATGGGATTGCGACGGTTCGCTTTCGTGGGTAGGAAGGGACAAGCATGGTCGTACCGGCGGGAGGCGGGGTTCCGGGCGCGGCTGGCTGAGGCCGGCTACGAGTGCGCGACATTTACGGAATCCCACGCGCGTGGCCGGAGTGCCGCGGCCCGAACGCGGGTGCACTTGGCCTATTGGCTCCAGGAGCTGAGCAGGCCGGCAGGGGTCTTCGCCGGCAACGACTACGTGGGCCGCGAGGTGCTCGACGCCGCCCTGGAAGTCGAAATCAAGGTGCCCTACGAGTTGGCCGTGGTAGGCGCCGATGACGATCACCTGGCCGACGAACTGGCCAACCCGCCGCTGAGCAGCGTCGCGTTCAATACGGCCGACGGGGGCTACCGCACGGCGGAGTTGCTGGACCGGCTTATGTCGAAGGGTAGTGACTGGCAGCGGGGCGAGCCGCCGCGCATCTTGATCGATGCTGTCAGCGTGGTGACGCGGCAGTCTTCCGACGCAATTGCCGTTGAGGATCCCGTGGTAGCTGCTGCCCTGCGTTTCATTCGCACCCACGCGAAGGAGCCGATCGGCGTGGCCGACGTGGTGCGGCATTGCGCCGTCTCCCAGCGCAGCTTGGGGTTGCACTTCCAATCGGTCTTGGGCCACAGCGTGCGGGCGGAACTGCAGCGCGTGCGCATCGAGTGGGCCAAACGCCTGCTAGCCGAAACCAACCTGTCGCTCGAAAAGGTTGCCGAACACGCCGGCTTCGCCAGCCTCAGCTACTTCTGCCACGCCTTCCGCCGTACCACCGGCGCTACGCCGGCCAGATACCGGCAGAAATACCGTGCTCCGTAAGGGCGACCGGCTTGACAGCCCGCGAATAAATAACTTCGCGAGCCCTTAGGGACGGGCGGGCGCGGCGGCTTGTAATTCGAAGTCGGCGCTGTCGGTGCCCTTGGGCGGAACGACGAACTCGACGGAGCCGTCGCGGAAACGAGGCGGGGCGAGTTCACCGGTTGTGCCGCCGCCGCCGTCGTCGCTTGCGTTGGTGTCCTTGGCCGTGGTGATGGTCACGACGTGGGGTCCGGCGACCGCGCCGCGTGAATCGTCGAGGACGGAGCGGAGGACGAACCGCCCTTCAGCGTCGGACTGGCCGTAGGAACCGGGACCGCCACCCTGGGGTTGAAACGTTACCCTGGCTTCCGCCACCGGCTGGCCGTTGGCCGTCACCCGACCGGAAACCGGCACCAGCTTGAACCCGCCTCTGCCGCAGCCGGCGGCAAGTAGGCACAGGCCCAGGCTGGCCACCCAGGCAAGTTTGGCGGGAGAAAACCGGTTGGCATTCTGCATTGGCACGATGGTGCATCCTTATGGCAGCAGGTCAGTTTCGCCGGCGGCAATGGTTGCCGCACCGACTAGTACGTTGATGTCGATGGTGTTGCTGATGAATCGCACGGATCCATCGCACAGGGCGAAATGAAGTCCACCCGGGTGAAAACTGCCCCACCCGCGCTTGCACGAATTGCCGCCCCCGGCGCCGCCGATGGCAACGCAACGTTCATAGTCGCCCAGGATAACCCGCGATTCGTTGACGAAGGCCGACTTGTTGTACGAGGTGTAGGTGTATGCCCAGAAGGTACGTCGCCGGGGGTTGGTGACGGTGGCCATTTCGCCGACCAGCAGCGTGTTGGACAGGCCGTCGCGAATCTCGGAGACTGCGACCGAGGAGAATTCCATATTGCCGATGGTAGGCAGCGGGCCGCGCCACCCGCCGGGGAAGTAATTGGTCATCGAGCCGCCTGGAGGCCCGTCCCACCACTGGCTTCCGGTCGTCCGGCCCGTGTTGCCCCGATAGGAGCCGCGGTGATACTTCAACCCGTTGCCCGGCCCGCTCTCCGGCTGGCCGGTCTGGCGGACTTCCGTCTCGGTTGGACAGATGTAGACGCTCACGAGCGACTCGCGAACGAACGCGTTGACGGGGTCCTCGTTGTAGGCTTTCATGTCGTACTTGTCGTACAGGGCCTGCTGTTCGAGTTGGGGCAGGATGGAAATGGCCCAACTGGTCCCGCTTTTTGTGCTGCAGCATGCTCCTTCGGTAATCCCGCCGGGCGGCACCGTACCGAACGCCTGCAGGTAGGTGTGGATTGCCAGGCCGATTTGCTTCAAGTTGTTGGCGCATTGCATCCGCCGCGCCGCCTCGCGCGCCGCCTGCACCGCGGGTAGCAGCAGCGCAATCAAGATGCCGATGATCGTGATGACCACCAGCAGTTCCACGAGCGTAAAACCGGAACTGCGTTTCGGGGCTCCCGCTCCGGCCCTTGAGATCCCCGATTTCTGATACTTGGCAAACATGAGTTCCTCCGTATCCTTACAACGATTGTTTTGGCCGCCGCCCGAGCAGTCCCGCGATACCCAGCGCCAGGAGCACAAGCGACGACGGTTCCGGCACGAGGATGAAGCCGCTGAGCATCGGGTAGCCGTTGCCGCCGAGCTTGCGGAAGTCAATAACCGTATCGTTGAGGCCGTCGGCCCGAAAAGTGAAGGTATGCGTTGTAATGGGACTCGTACCGGTGGATGGGACAATGGAAAATTCCTGCGGAACGCCGTCAATGTCGATATCGACCGTGGCTTGTTGATAATCGGGGTCGTGGAAGAACGCGGTCATGCTGTAAGGGCCTTCCGCCAGATGGCTAAGCGTCAATGTGAGCTTCGCGCCTTCAGCGGTCGAGTTGGCATACGCGAACTCCTTGCCCACGTCGCTGAAGGGGTCGTTTGGCGCGGTGGTTCGAGTGCGGAAGCCGACGTTGGTGCCGAGCGTCAGACTCAAGGTGTTGTCGCTGCCCAACATGGTCGCGAACGATCGCGTGAGCGCAGACGTGATGGAGGTGCTTCCGGAGAACTCCTCGAACCCGGATTGAACCTGCTGGCCGGTCGCGCCAAAGTCGACGTACAAGAACGGTTTCGGCGTGACTGCGTCAATAACAAAGCCATTGATCAAGGCATTGTTCGTGCCTGAGCCGGTGGGTTTGACAAGCCGTACGACCACCGCGGAGCCTTCCTGGGCTGTGAAATGGAACGAGCCGTGTCCGACCGTTGCCGGGCTGGAGCCAGTGGAGTAACTGACGTTGGGCAAGGCGGTCTTGAAGCTGCTGCCGCCATCGACGCTGGTGGCGAAATCGGCCCATCCCTGATCCACGTTATTGTCGTGCAGATAGCCGGTGAACTGATACGTGTTGGGCAGCAAACCGCCGATGGTGATATTCAGCGCAGACGACGAACTGAACACGAAATCGCGCAGCAAGCCGCTCAGCGCCGCCCCCGCATTGCCGACGGCGCCTCGATCCCGGTCGTCCACGGGGGTGCTCAGCGCGATATTCACCGTGCCGAAATCGGTCGCCAGTCCCGCAATACCCGTCTGCGTCACCGAAGTGAAGCCTGCCTGGGTTGGGCTGGGGGGCGAGCCGCCGGGCGGGTTGGCCACCTGGTCGTTGTCATTGAAATCGATCATCAGCGCCGCCCCGGCGGCCGAACCAAGCACCAGCATCAACGCGAATGCGGTGATCACTCGAAGGATGGCCAACATAAGAAGTTCTCCTGATCGCTGAAGGAGGTGAAAGGTAACCGTTCACTAGTCCCGCGAACATCCCAAGATGTCTGACCGATCGCAAATCATAAATCATAAATCACAAATCATAAATCATAAATCAATGCCGCCGGCGCACGCTCAATGCACACATCACGGCCCAAAGCAGCAACATCCAGGCGCCCGGCTCGGGAATGACGGTCAACACAAGGTCGCGGCCGCCTGCACCCAGCGACACCTGCCAGCCGTGCGTCCAATTGGAGTTGTTCTCCACGTGAAACAGCCCGGCGCCAAAGTTCTCCACGGCGCCCTCGAAAATAGTGAACTCATCGTACCACGTCGCGAAGTGCCCTGGAAGGCCGTAGACGTTGATCGCGATGGTGCTGCCGGAATCGGCCGGCAGGATCAGCGAGCTTCCAGCAATCTGGTCATAGTCGATTCCCCCGGTGCCGGCCGTGACGAACTCCCAGTCCCACACGGCGCCGTCGTCGAGTGTCAGGTTGTCTTGGAAGGTCAGCTTGCCGATGCTCATGCCCGGCTGCACGGCGGCGCCTGTGCGGAGGGCTGTATCGCCAAGCACCGTTCCCGAACCGGCCAGCGTCTGTCCGCCGGCCACGGAGAAGCCGCCGGTTACGTCGGCCACGTCGAGGGTTGCGCCGGGGTGGATGGTAATGGCGCTGCTTTGGGCAATGGAACCGGCCGGCCCCAGTTTGAGCGTGCCGGCGGCAATGTCGGTCGCGCCCGTGTAGGTGTTGGCCGCGCCCAGCGTCAGCGTACCTGCGCCTTGCTTGGTCAGCCCCCACGAGCCGCCGTCTTTGCCGATGGCAGCACTGACCGTAATCGTTCGCGCGGCGCCGCCGGCGTCGCTCGAATCGAACGCGGCGCCCATGCCGGTGAGCGTCAGGGGCATGCTAACGGTCAGGTTTCCGCCGGAGCGCGGGCGGATGACTCCACCAGACCAGTTGAATTCGGCAGCGCCGGGACCCGCTGTGATGGTGGGCACGCGCAGCTCGCCGCCGGACATGTTGTAGGTGCCGCTTACCCCCGATTCCCTGGCAAGCAGCAGCCCCATGGCATCGACAGTTCCGCCGGACTGGGTGAAGACGCCCGTGGAACCGGCGGTCTGGTATCCGACGCTGAGCACGCCGTTCTCGCGGCCGCTGGTGTTATCGACGGTCAAGGTGCCCCCGGACATCGTGTAAACGGCGTTACCTCCGCGCCCCATCCGGATATCGCGCCGTGCATGCACGTGGCCGCCGGTTTGCACGAAGTTCGCCGTGCCGGCTCCCTGGGCGATGCTCAACGAACCCTGGTCCAGCGTACCGCCGCTGATTTCGTACGTGCCGTTGTTGCCGAGGTACATGGCCCCGCGCGCCTGCTGCTCGACTAAGCCGCCGGTCTGGGTGAGTCTGCCCGTGCCCGAAGTGCCGATGTAGAAGCCGGTGCCCTCGTACTGGGCGACCAGAATGCTCGTGCCATCGCCGACGGTCAGCGTACCGTTCTGGCCGGAATAGCGGCCGATGTTCAGGCTGGTTTCCAGGGTGACGTCGGCTCCATCACTCAACGCGACCACGCCCTGATTGATCGACAAGGCATCAATCGTGCTCGCAGCGGTGGTGATGGACAGCGTGCCATTGCCGGTTTTAGCCACACTGCCGCCACTGAGGACGCCGCTGAGCGTCAGCGTGTCGGCAGTGACGTCAATGGTATTGCTGGTGCCGAGTGCGGCGGGGCCGGTCCATGCGTTGTTTCCGCCCGCGCTGCGGAGGATGACGGTGCCGGCGCCGGAAAGGGGTTCCCCTGCAACGGTGATGCCACCCTGCAATTCCAGAGTAGCGCCGCTACCCACAAAGGTTCCCGCGCCCGCCAAGCCCAGGGCATTGCTGTGCCGAGCACTGAGGGTGCCGGCGTTGACCGTGGTCGCGCCGGCGTAGCTGTTGTCGGCGTTCAGAATCAAGGTGCCCGCCCCGTTCTTAGTCAGTGCGCCGCCTCCGCCGATAGCGGCGCTCACGGTAATCGTGCGTCCCGTCCCGCCCGCGTCGCTGGAATCGAACGTGGCGTCCGTCCCGCTGAGCGTCAGCGGCGTCGTAACGCCGAGGTTTCCGCCGGTGCGCGGGCGGATGATTCCACCCGACCAGTTGAATTCCGCGGCGCCGGGGCCGGCTGCAATACTGGGCACGCGCAGCTCGCCGCCCGACATCGTGTAGGTACCGCTGATGCCCGCCAGCCTGCCAAGCTGCACGCCACCGAGGGCATCGACAATTCCACCGGACTGGGTGAACGTGGCCGTGGAACTGGAACCGTCGAACCCCACGTACAGCCGGCCATCGCCGACGCCGCTCGAATTGTTGACGGTCAGCGTGCCGTCGGAGATATCGTACGATCCGGTTCCTCCACCCCGGGCAACGCGGATATCGCGCCGCGCAATCACGTCGCCGCCGGTCTGCTCGAAGATGCCGGTGCCGCCGGAGTTGCCGCCCACGCTCAGCGAACCCTGATCCAGGGTGCCGCCGCTAATTTCGTACCGGCCGATCGCGCCGGAACTGAAACCCAAGTAGTTTGCCCCGGTACCGGCCTGAAGAACGGTCCCGCCAGTCTGGACAATGCGGCCCTCGCTGCCGGCCGAATTGCCGACAATGAACTGGGTTCCGCCGGTGGTCACGGTTAGCTTGGCCGTATCGCCGATCTCTAGCAGCCCCTTACCGCTGTTGCCGACGTAAAGCTGGTCTGTCGTCCACTCCGCGTCGTCTTGCAGCACGAGCTTTCCGTCGGAGCCGGCGTTGGCGCCCACGCTGGTAGTCCGGGCAACCGAAACCGTGCCGCCGGTCTGGGTGTACTGCCCGTGACCACTATGGCCGACCGCCAGGTCGGGACCGGTGCCGGCGACCGTAACCGTGCCGCCGCTTTGGGTAAACGTGCTCAGGGTCGGACTGTCCGTGCCAACTCGAAGCCGGCCGGCGGTGACCGAGGCCGTCGTCCCGTTGACCGTGACCTGCGCGCCGGCGTTAAAATCGACGTTGTTGGTTCCGGCGTCGAACGTGCCGCCGTCGACGAGCAGTTCGCAGGTGTATGTCCAACTGGACAGTTCGGAGTGGAGTGTGGCGGCTGATGCGACGGTGATGGACTGGGTGGCGAGCGTCCCGCCGGTCAATCGCAACGTACCGGCGTCAATCATCGTGCTGCCCGTGTAGTCTTGGGCCGCTGCAAAGACCAGCGTGCCCTCCCCCTGCTTCGTGAGGCTGCCGTTGCCGCCGATGCCCGCGCTGACGGTAATCGTCCAGGCGATATTGTCGAGGTCCCTGGTATCGAACGTCGCGCCGGTGCCGCTAAGCGTCAGGATGGTCGAGACGGCAAGTCCCGTTTCGCCATACGGGCGGATCGTGCCCCCAGACCAGTTGAACTGCGCGGTGCCGCTGCCCTTGGCGATGCTCGTGGCGTACAATTCGCCGCCCTGCAAATCCCAGCGCCCTTTTGTGGAGGCACCTTCTGCAAGAACAAGTGCATTGCCCAGCTTGACGGTGCCGCCGGTCTGGAGGAAGGTTCCGTCGCTGGTGCTTTGCCGACCAATAATGGTCCGTTCGCTAGTCACGTGCAGCTCGCCGCCGCTCATTTCATAGCGCCCCACGCTTGCTCCTTGCGCCCCGACCATCAGCGCGGGCGAATTGGTGCTGCGTCCGACAATTACCGTGCCCCCGGTCTGGACAAACTCGCCGGTGCCCTCGCGGGCGATCTGGAGGTAGCCGTTGGCGGCGTCGGTGAGCGTTAGCGTGCCGCCGTGGATTTCGTAGCGGCCGAACGCCGTAGCGTCCCGGGCGGCGAGATTGACAAAGACGCCGATAGAAACCATGCCACCATTCTGGATGACGGTGCCGTGGCTGCCCGCTTGTTCGCCGACCGAGAAGCCGCTACCGGTCTGGGTCAGCGCGGCCCCGGGTTCGATCGTGAGTTCTCCCGTGCCCGAGTAGCCGACGTACGTTGCTCCGCTGGTAAGCGTTAGCGATCCGTTTTCGCGGAGTTCCAGCAATCCGGAGTTGCCGGCCGTCTGGCCCAATTCGAAACGTTGGATGTTGCCAACGGTTGTTTCGATTGCAGCCGTGCCGCCGTTATTGACAATCGCCCTGTCGCCGGAGCCGGGAACGTTCCCGGTGTTCCAGTTGGTGCCCACGTTCCAATTAGCCGGGTCCGGACCGGGGACGTTCCAGGAGACATCGGCGGAGGAGCCCGTCGTAGGCGCCAGTACCAGGACTGCCCATGCCGTCACCGCTGCGCTGGTTAATCGGACGTGCATGATATTCTCCCTTGCAAAGAGGGTGGCAAGAACGCGCCAGCCAGGTCGTGCGTCGTTCCGGCACCTGTCTTGTGGCGAGCACGCCCTGCCGGTACAGTTTCGAGTGTACCAGGGGGAGCAAAGCGGGTCAAGTATTTCGCGTGCAGTGAGATTACCCCCCCCCCCAAGGAGAGCATGCGTGCGGGCCGCATGCCCCGAGAAAATGGTCCCGGGCCGCCGGGAACTCCTCCCACATGTTCCATTTGATAGCCCTTGCCGCCTTCGGGCGGCTGGAGCCACAATCGGGCGATCAGGAGTTCGCTTGGTGGGCCTGCGCAAGCCGGTCAGGGGTGGTTTGCAGGCCGTGCGCTGGGAGCAGGCCCGGCCAAGCGACCGAAGGCCCACCAGGGTCTTGGCTTACTTGTCACCACCCTACGTCGTCGTGAATCATCCGCCCTAAGCCTCGGCGGCTGCACGACTGACCATTTCCCGAAGAAGTCGCGCCTGGGCAGCCATAGCCGCGACGGTGTCGTCGGGCTTGCCGGTGCATTCCAGCAGCAGGTGGCCCCGGTAGTCCATCGCGACCAGCAAGTCGACAAGCCGCTGCCAGGGATAGCCGAGCCGGTCCAATTCGCGAATGTGGACGGTTGCACCGAAGCGGTCCTTCAGCAGGTCGAAATTGTGCTCGAAGCCTTCGCCTTCGAGGTCGACGGCGTTGGAGTTCCAGCAGATTGCCACGTTGGGGTCGGTCACGTGGTCCATAATCCGCTTCATGATGGGCGGCGGGGCGCACGAACCATGCGTCTCGAGCCGAATCTGCTGGCCGTAGTCGCCGGCGAACTTGCCGACCGCGTTGAGCGCTTCGCCAATCTGCGCGATAGTCGCCTCCGGATCGACGCCCTTCTGAAGGCTGTCCGGCTTCACCTTCACGCCGGTGCCGCCGACGTCGTGGCTAAGTTTCACAAACGCCTTGGTCGTCTCGATTGCCCGCTTCAGCGCATCGGGGTCCGGGCTGTCGAACCGCTCGTTGCTGCCCGGGCCCACCAGGGTCACGGGACTGTCGTCGAACCGTTTCTTCACTTCGGCCCGCTCGGCCGGGCTGAGCCCCGGCTCCACTCCATGGCGGTGCGTGGTGCGCAACTCCACGCCGGCCATATTGCCCTGCTCGCAGTTGGCGATGAGCGTGGGCAGGTCCCAGTCGGCGCCCCACATGTACGTGACCAGGCCGATTGCCATGTGCCGGCCGCGTCTTTCAGCGGCCGGGGCGGTCGGCACTGCAAAGGGCCCGGCGCCCAGCACAGCCGCGGCTGCTACCGAACGCCGCAGAAAACTGCGTCGAGTTGTTAGTTTCACCGCGTTTCTCCTGGATGGACTAAGGTGATCGTGCTGGATCGGAACAGAAGCCGGAACGCGCGGCGGCTGTTGCAGCTTTCGCTGCAACAGCCGCCTTGAATGACTACGGTCAAACCTTGTCCGGCGACGGGATGTCAAAGTCCTTGTTGCGCGGGTCGCGCAGGAGCTTGTTGGCCTCGTCGGCATGCTCGCCGGTGAACCGCTCGGTTGCCGGATCGAACGAGAGCCACGGGCCGACGATGTACTCGGCCTTATCCTCGGGCACGCCCACGCCGTCGCGCATGATCTCGTGGACCTTCATGAACTCCTCGTAGGCCAGCTTGTCGTCGCCGAAGCGGCCTGCCTTACTGTTAAACGGCACCTTCTTGCCGATCCGGTACGAGTTGTTCATCACGTGACCGAGCAAGCAGGAGTAGTGGGCCACTTCCATGTCGGCGTTCGACATTTCCGGCTTACCGGCGCGGCAGGCGGCAACGAAGCTTCCGAATGCTCCACCGGGCGTGATTTCCGCCGGCTCGCCTTCGACTTTCTGCTTTTCGCCGCTGGGCGAAACGTAGGTATTGCCCAGGATCTTGCCGCCGTCCTCGAAGTAGAAGTCGTTCTTCACCTCGTGCTGATAGCCGTCGTAGTTGACGTTCCGGACGTTGAAGAACACCTTCTGCCCGTTGGGATACTCGGCAATGGCAAACATCGTGTTGGGCGTCTCGCCCTGGTCGTCCCATGCGAACCGCCCGCCGAGGGCCATTGCCCGAACTGGGGCTGTCAGGCTGGGATCGAGCCCCCAGAAGGCGACGTCGAGCTGATGCGTGCCCTGGTTGTTCAGGTCGCCGTTGCCGGTGGGCCAGAACCAGTGCCAGTTGTAATGCACCAGGTTGCCGTGATAGTCGATTACGGCTGGGCCGCGCCACTGGTTCCAGTCGAGCCAATCGGGCGGCGCCTCGTGCGGCTTGTGACCGATGCCGGCCCGCGGCTTGCAGCAGAACCCGTGCGAGACGGCCAACTTGCCGTACTTGCCGGAGTGGATGGCCTTGATCATATTGGCCCGCCCCTGGTCGGAACGCTGCTGCGTGCCGTGCTGGATCACCACGCCGTACTTCTTTGCGGCCGCAAGGGCAACGCGGCCTTCATAGATCGGAAGAGC
>JAVEUP010000232.1:0-11125 GCA_034005525.1 Thermoguttaceae bacterium
CCTGGTCTGGACTTGGGTAAGTGTGATCCCCTAAGTCCTTTACCAGAAAGCCCTTGCGTTCACCTATATCAAGTTACGAAATTTGGAACTACTGAGTTTCAAACCGGCCGCGACGGAATCTGAGCGGGCTGTTTGGCGTGTATTCGCGCAAGTCTTTGTGCTCGGCGCCGATTCCTCCAATTCGGTCACGCGGACCGAGGCCAACCTGACCGGGCGCCAGTCGGTGCTCCAGCGGGTCCGGAAGCATCGGGCGGACGGAGGGGAATCGCACGTGGCCCAGCTTCAGCCGGAAGTGTCCTTCCGCGAGAGCTATCGGATTCTCGGCGAGACCCTCGTCACGGAAGAAGACTACGTCTCCGGCCGGCAGTTTGACGATGCCGTGTGCTATGCCTTGCTTGGCTTCCAAGCAGTCCGGGGAGCTGACCTGTGTCGACATCGACGCGCTCCTTGCGACCTTCTGATTCTGCCGCTTGAGACGCCGGCCCATGGAGGGTACGTCGATGCAGTGGTTGATCGCCCTATTCGTTTCAAGCTGTATCGCTTGGTTGCGGCGTCGGCGGCCATCAACTTTGCCGAGAGAGGTCCCGCCTGTACCCTCTTGACTTTCCATTTCGTCCCAGCTACCCTTTTTCTCCTCGGTTCGTGTTCCCGTATCACACGCAGGAACTCGATGAGGTGTGCTAGGGCGTCCATGAGAAGCGAGAGAAATCTCCTATCCTCAGACGCCCCGGGAAAGAAGTCGCACCGCGAGGGGTGCGTGATCCGGAGATGCGCATGATCGACGACGAACTGGTCGAAATCATCGAATTGCTGCGCCGGCGGGGGACGGACTTTGAATTCGTCGAGACGAAGAAGGCCCGGCGTGCCTTGCCGAAGCGGCTGTGGGAGACGTTGTCGGCATTCGGCAACCAGCGGGGCGGCGGAGTGATCGTTCTTGGGCTGGACGAGTCGGATGGGTTTGCAGCGACCGGCGTTCAAGACGTGAAGAAGGCGCAGTCGGATCTCGCCAGCCTATGCGACGAGATGGAGCCACCGCTGCGGCCCGTGATTCGAGTGCATGACTTCGAGGGCCAACAATTGGTGGTGGCCGAAGTTCCCGAGGTGGGCATCGAACAGAAGCCATGCCATTACCGGGGGAGTGGTCTTTACACCGGCTCTTTCGTGCGTGTTGCCGACGGTAACCGGCAAATGAGCCAGTACGAAGTCCACGCCCTGCTGGAAAACCGGGACCAGCCACGGCACGACATTGAGATAGTTGAAGGAGCTGTGCTTGATGACCTCGACGGCGATCTGCTCGCCCATTTCGTTCGCCGGGTGCGCAAACGGCGGCCCAAGCTGGCAGGAAGGAGTGATGGCGACATCCTCCGGCAGATGCACGTGCTAGATGCGGAGGGCAAGGCGACCCTAGCCGGCGTATTGTGTTTCGCTCGCCACCCGCAGCAGTGGTTTCCGTCGCTGACAATCACGTTCTTGCACTACCCCGGTACACGGTCCGACGAACTGGGGCCACGGGGCGAGCGGTTTCTGGACAACCGGCGCTTTGACGGCCCCTTGACCGAGGCGCTCGACGACGCATTGGACACCGTCGTGGGGGCCATGCGGAAACGGAATCTCATTCAAGGATTGATTCGGCAGGAGATTCCCGAGTACCCGCCCGATGCCGTGCGAGAGGCCCTAGTCAATGCCGTCGCTCACCGCGACCTGAGCCGACTGGCCCAGGGCTCGCAAGTGCAAATCCAGATGTACCGGAACCGACTGGAAGTACAGAACCCCGGCGGGTTGTTCGGTCCTGTGAACGAGGACAACCTTGGCGACCCGGCGGTGCAGGCAGCCCGGAATCAGTTCCTCATGCAAATGCTGGAGGATTTGGGGCCGGCGGAGAATCGTGGTACGGGCATTGGCACGATGGTGCGGGCAACACGAGAGGCGCAAACCTCGCCGCCGGAATTCGAGGACCACCGGACGTATTTCCGTGTGATCCTGAGCAACGACACGATGTTGGACGACGCTACCGTGGAGTGGCTCAACCAGTTCCAGGCACTCGATTTGAGCGAGAACCAACGGCTGGCCCTGGCCTACACCTTGCACCAGCAGGAGATTTCCAACGGCATCTATTGCCGATTGACAGGGGCCGACAGCCGAGCGGCGACCTTGGAACTGCAAGACCTCGTACGGCGTGGCCTGCTTCAGCAGATCGGCACCCGGCGGTGGACCACGTATTCGTTATCACCCAAGGCAGCCGAGACGCCGGAGGAAGAGAGACGCGGCACGGCCCATCGCCGGATGAGCCCTGTGGACCGTCAGGAGCGGATTGTGCAGTTGATCAGCGGGCATGCGACCATGTCTGCCAGAGCGATTGGCACCGAGTTGAGCATCCCGAGGGCTACGGTCAATTACGATCTGAAAAAGCTCGTCGAGGGCGGACGAATTGAACGAACGACCAAGGAGCCGCAGGACAAACGGGCAGAATATCGGGTTCTTTCCAAGTCAATCCCTTCGTAAATGGGGAATGAGACCACCCCGAAGGTGCCGCCACCTGCTAGCCGGGGGCGTCGATCTTTCTAGCGTTCTTCCTAAGGTGGATGCTTTTAGAAGGATGGTTTAGACAGAACGGCATGGTCGATATCCGGTCCGAACTCGACCGTCTTCTGGCCCTTATACACTCGGCCTACGCCGAGCGCACTGCCCGTATCCGTGAAGTGTGAAATGCAAGCCAGGCGCCGATTTGGCGCAAAGCGTAACATCGCACTCACAACGCATCCAGCCAGCCGTCCTTCAGGCGGGCCCCGTAAACTTGCGGGTGGCCGCCGCGGGTGGATGTGAAGATGAGCCACTTGTTGTCGGCCGTGAGGTACATGTGGGTGTGCGACCATTGTTTGCCGTCGTGCCTGGTGCGGCTGAACACGGCCCGCTTCAGGTTGTCCGTGGCGAAGCTGCCAATGTAAATGGGTACGCCCTCCTCGCCGGTTGCGTCGCCAAGCCAGTACCTTCCGCACGCGGAAGCGCTGACGTGCGACATCCGCTTGGGCGTTCGCGCCGCCGGCACCGAGGCTGCGTCATCGACCGCGCAGACCCAGACGTTGCCCTCCACGTCGGGGTCTCTGCCGGTGGAGTAGACGATGCGGTTGGTGGCGCCGATCCAAGCCTCATGACCGGTGGGGCGCGGGGTGTGCGGGCGGTCGGCGGGAAACATGCGAAGCTCGCCGCCGATGGTCAGTTCCCCGAGCAGCACCTGCTTCACGTCGGGTAACTGGTTAAGCTGGATGAGCACCCGGTTGCGGCCGTCGCGCGAAAACTGCTCGTGCTTGGGATGATAGCCCGGCATGTCGCACAGAATGCTCCACTCGCCCGTCTGCAAGTCGACGCAGTACACCCGCTCGTACTCGCCCTTCTTGCGCACGGCGGCGGCATAGTAGCGATGGTCGGGGGAGACGGTCCCGTAGCTGAACGTGCCCAACTCTTCGCGCAGGGCGATGATGTCTTCCATCTCCAAAGTCAGGTAGTTGTAGCGACGGAGCATGAGCTGCCCGTCCGTGACGCCCTTGGTGTACAGATACTCGCCCCAGGCGTGAAAGGCCGGAAAGGCAACCGGTCCTGCGACGATCTCGTGGTTCGTGCCGTCGTACAGGTCGAAGAGGTTCAGCCCGCCCGGCTTGTCTTTCGTCGCGTAGTAGCGGATGGCGACGCGGCGCGAGGTAGCGTCGCTGTAGGGCTGCTCGCCGTAGATGTTGTCGGCCGGGCGCTCGTCGGCGCCCAGCAAATAGACCTTCGCGCCGCTTTCGGGGTCCACTTCCACGGGCTCGCCCAGCACGGACGCGATGCCCGCCGAATGCTGCGCGGAGCCGGTGGTTGCCAGGCACGGGAGCAGGACGAAAACCAGGATGCCGTTCATCTTGTCACCATTTGTTGCGGGTGTTGGCGGAAAGGGGTCTTCTCGCGCCCATGATTCTGACATCACCGGCGGGCGTGGTCAAGCTTGCAGTGTGGGCATACCACACGCGCGGCATCACTCCGGTCCGTCGCGGCGGTCGATGCCGATGGCGGTTTCGACCTGCTCGGCGATGGTGGCCAATCGCCCTGCAACCCGCACGTACAGCGTCGGCAGTTTCTCAAGGACCTCCGCTGCCGCTTCGTGAAGGCTGCCCAGGTCGTCGGCCAGGAACGATTTGGGGATCAGGTATTGCTCCAAAGACATCGGCCCCTTGGCATGTTCGAAGGGATAGTCGGCCCGCAGCCACTGCTGTTGCAGATCGTTCAAGCCCGCCGCAACCTGCTGCATGTGTTCGCGCAGCACGCCGATCAGCGACTGGTTGTGCTCGTTGCCTTCAAGACTCGTGGCCAGGGCGAACATGGCCGCGTGGGCGTTGCGCAACCGGAGCATATCTTCCAGGGCGCGAGCCAGCACGCTCAACACCGGCAAGAGGTCGTTGACCTCTTCGCACAGTTGGGGCGCCTCGGCCAGCCGGGCGGTCAGTTGCGGAGCGTGCAGCAACTGAAGGGCCGCAAACAGCCGCTCGGCCGCGGCCTTCTCGAAGGCCTCCAGGTCCGCCTTGCTCCGGTGCTGCCGGGCACAAGCCTGATCGCTCGCGTCGATCGCCTGTTTCGGACTGCCGACGGGAATAGCGAAGTCGGCTGAACGGATGCGCAGGCCCGATTCCAGCAGCGCCGCCGCCTGCGCGGACTGCAGAATGCACGTGTCCGATTCGTCGTAAACGCCGTACGCCTGCTGATATGCAGGATGAGCATCGGTCATACGGCGGCGCGCTTCCTTCAAACGCTCCGCCGTCTTGCGCGGGCTGTCCGGCGGACCTTGTGCGAACGCAGGCAATAGGATCGGGCGAAGCATGCTGAAGGAACCCAGGAAGTAGCGGTCGAGCGCCTTTGCGACGTCCTGGTCCTTCGCCTGCCGCGCCAGCA
The DNA here is from genome assembly GCA_034005525.1 of Thermoguttaceae bacterium. GTDB lineage: Bacteria > Planctomycetota > Planctomycetia > Pirellulales > Thermoguttaceae > PWXP01. The sequence continues at coordinate 4,918 of JAVEUP010000232.1, forward strand.
GGTGGTCCAGCGGATGCATGTCTTCCGGCTTGAACTGCGGCCCGAACACGTCGCGGTAGAAGTCCCAGGTCACGTTCTTCGATAGCGACTCGAAGTGCCGGAACAGGTCCGTCGCCGGCCGGCTGCTGTGGAAGATGCCCGGGGCGTTCTCGCGCCGGGCCATTTCGATCCGCTCCCGGTCGCACGGATGGGTATCGAGCAGGCCCGTCTTGCTTTCCGCGATCATGGAGTCGATCGTCTCATGCACCGCGGGCGTGAGCTGGCCGACGTTGACCATCATGAGCCTGGGCAAATCGTCGCCCAATCGGCCGTCGTGCATGAACGATTGCAGGTCCTGTTGCGCTCCCTGGTACGCGACGTTCAGCACGACCAACTGGCGAGCGGTTGCGGCAAACGCGTCGCTGCCGGCCAGGCGGGCTTCATACCGGTCGGCGTCGAACTCCATCTGCCGCATCATGAACCCGGCAACGCCGTGGCCGATCACCATCAACACCCACAGAATCTTCCGCGTCAACCAGACAAACAGCTTGGCCAGGTACAGAACCCACGCAATCCGCAGGTCCAAGTCGTTGGTCGAGTCGGCAAGCCACCGGTCCCACTCGTCCCGCTCGTAGACCACCCGCGTGAACCAGAAGCTGATGACTCGGATCACGTAGGTCAGCCGCATGCCGGCGCCCTGCGTGAAATGGCCGAATTCGTGGGCCAGCACGCCTGCGAACTGCTGCATCGACAGGCCGGCTACCAGCGGCATGCCGACGGTCAGCACCAGGTCGTTGCCGAACATGCTGAACCAGCCCCGCCGGAAGCCGGCCGATGCGTTGACTTCGCAATTCACGTCGATCCTGCGGGGCTTCGGCGCGCCGACGGCCTCGCACAACCGGTCCACGAAAGCAAACAGCAGCGGCTCGCCGTCGCGGGTCAACGACCGCTGCCGGCCGGCGGCGGCCGAGCGGGCGAAAAGAGGCTTCACCATGAACAGGATGAGAATCGAGCCGACAATCAGCGGCGCCAGGTAGGCCAGAAATACGACGGCCGCACCGCGACCGCTTGCCTCGCCGAGCATGCCGGTGTGGTTGACGGTATGGTAGTAGACGGCATAGCAGACGACGCCGATCAACGCGATGTAGATCATCGGCAGCAGCACCATCACGACCGCCACCAGCAGCGCGCCCAGCCTGTACAACAGCGGTTGTGGAACCGAGGTAAAGCTGCCCTGAAACGCTGCAAGCACCTCGCGGTACAGTTCCGGCGAACCCGGAGCGGCAACCCGCGCAGCGGCATCGCTTCCGGCAGCGGGCGTGCCCGCAGCCGACGCCGCAGGCCCCTTGGGCGGCGGCGCGACGGCCGGCACGACGGCCGCCGAACGCACGGCGGCCTGTTGCACTGCCGCAGGCTGCGCCGTCTTGGACGCCGCAACATCCGGCGCGGAAGCTTGCGGAACCTGGATGACCGTCATGCACTTGGGACACTTGCCGCGTCTGCCGCCCATCGCATCGCTAACACGGAACGATACCCCGCATTGCTCACAGTTGACCGCGATGCTCACTTGATCTCTCCCGAGTCATGCATGCCGTGCCTGATTATCGAGGTCGCCGAAAAGCATGTCAACAACTCGTCCAATCATCGACGAGTGTTTCTGGGGGGAAAGAATGCGGCCTGGCCCCCCCAGCAGAATCGCGGCTCGCTGGTAAGTGCTTACAGAGGACTCTGGCAATATTGGCGGCACAAAGGGTACCTTGCCCAATCCGTCTACTGGTCCTCCGGAAGAGTCGGGGATGCATCCTTCGCATGCCGCGGAGAAAACGGTCTGTGCCACCGACCCGTCAGCGCGACGCCCGTTGTTGTTGCCCGTCGCGCCAGTCCGGATGATTCATGTCGGATGTGGCATTCTTGCCACGCACCTTCCGGTCGGTCGGTTGCGTACGCCTATGGATCTTGCTACACTCGAAGCACCTGGAGGTGGCAAGCAATGGCGAATCCCGAGCATGTCGAACTCGTCAGGCGGGGCGTTGATGTCATACGGGCATGGCGAGCCGAAAATCCTGCTGTGCTGCTTGACCTCAGCGGCGCGAACCTCAGCGGCGCGAACCTCAGCGGCGCGAACCTCAGCGGCGCGAACCTCAGCGGCGCAGACCTGCGCGGGGCCAACCTGCGCCGCGCGGGCCTCAGCGGCGCAGACCTCAACGGCGCAGACCTCAACGGCGCAGACCTGAGCGGGACAAATCTGACCGTTGGCTACCAGGGCTTCCCCTACGGAGTCCCTCATTCCCTCAACAACGGGGGCTGTGGGTCGCTGGACAACGGAGGTGAGTATTTCGATAACGGAAGTCGTGAGTATTTCGATAACGGCGGGAATCTAATACCCGACGCGCTTTGCACCAAGCGGCCGCTTCTCGGCAGGCTTCTTCGACGTCTACGGAACGCTGGGGCTTGGCTCTTTGCGAATCAACGGCGCGAGTGGGTGGAGTGCGGGGTCTTCGGGCCGAGAGCTGCGCCACGAGGACGTTCGTTTCTGATTCAAGTCTTTCTCTATTTGCCCAGGGATGCAGAACGCGCCCGCATACTTGCAACCGAAGTTGACAAGGGTGCTCAACCGCACGGCCGGAAGACGCTCGAAGTCCAACTGGCAAGGGAAACAAGACCGACGATTCATCTGGACATTCCCGGTCTTGACGTTGACAATCCTTATCAGTCACTGGTTTGGCTGGGGCAGCCGGATTCGGTACAATTCGCCGTCCACGCACCCCACGAATTGGACGTGGATTCCGTAATTGGCCGTGTGACAGTGTGGGTCGAAGAGATACCAATCGGCTGTATCCGGTTCAAACTCGAAATCCTTGCGAAGAGCGATGGCCAGCAACCGAGCGAGCCGACACATCTCGGCGACGATTCGCGCCGTTACGAAAGGGTCTTTCTTTCCTACGCTTCCAAAGACCGCGACGAGGTGCTGAAACGGGCGCAGGCGTTGAAGGCGCTGCGAATCAAGTTCTTCCAGGATGTCCTGGCGCTCAACACCGGCGACGACTGGAAACGGTCGCTTTTCAAGTACATCGACGAATGCGACCTATTCTTGCTGTTCTGGTCAGCCGCGGCGAAGGAATCGGAGTGGGTACTGAAGGAGGTTCGGCGTGCAAAGCAGCGCAGGCAAACGGACCCCGACAGGCTGCCAGACATACATCCGATTGTCATTCCGCCCCCCGTTGATCCGCCCAATGAACTTGCTGATCTCCACTTTGGAGATTACTTGCTGTATCTGATGGGAAGATAGCCGAGGCGGGAATCGAACCCGCACGGGGTTGCCCCCAGGGGATTTTAAATGCCCTTCATGGAATCCGTTGCTGTGCGGGTGCTATCCGAATGCCTGACGGGGCAAGGACTTAGCTGGGCTTTCAATGGTTTTGTGATTGTGCTAACGTCATGCCGAAGACGGTTTTCGAGGCGTCTTGGCAACACTTGTGGCAACAATCGGCCAGCGGGGTGGGTTTGGGGGTGTGTAACTTCTTTCACACCCCCGCCCGGCAACACTTGTGGCAACAATCGGCCAGCGGGGTAGCTCCCCGCGAATGTCGACCGGGCGGAAGTGGTTCCGATCCTTCCACCGAAGCCCGGTTGGCAGGCCGAGAAGCGAAAGGATCGATTCATGGCGGAATCTCATTCGAGAACGGAGTTGCGGCGGCTGGTCGATGAGTTCGGGGGGCTGGCCCGGTTCGCCCGGGAGCACGGGGGCCCGAAGTATCTCGGCTTGGCGGAAGCCGCGACTTACCGGAGCCCACTTCGGGACTGCCCCGAACGATTCCGGCGGCTGCGCGTCATGGCGTGGCGACTTCTGCCGGCTGACGCGCGGGCCGGCTGTGCCAGCTTCCGGGAGTTTGTCGAGAAATGGACCGGCAAGTCTTTTCCGCGGAGCCTGCCGGCATCGGCCGAGTCAAGCGCCGACGCGATTCTCCGCTATCTGTGCGAGGCCCCGACCGACCAGGCCCCGGCGGGTGAGAAAACCGAAGGCGGCTTCTGGACGGTGCCCGATATTGCAAGCAAGTTCGGTCTGACCAAGAAGCAGAAGAGCGCCCTACAAAGCCGCCTGAAACGATGGCGCGAGCAGAACAAGGGGGCGAGCACTTGGCGGGAAGTGCGGGACGGAGAAGCGAGCCGGCGAGACGCCCGGTTCTTCTACAGCCTGGACGCAATCCGCGGAATAGTGGACGCAATCCCCGAGTGACGCCCCGACCCTCGAACGTCACTCGAAAAAAATCTTGTCGCCAAAATCCCCGCATTCTAGGCGGTTTTCGTGAGTGACGCGCGTCACTCGAACGTCACTCGACAACACGGGTTCCGGTAAACCTCGTATTCTGCCCGTCATGGATACGACACGCGAGCGGAATCCGAATCTTCTCCGGCTAAGCGAAGTTCCCACCAATGAACTGTGGCGAATGCTGCGAGTTCAGGAACGGAACGTGGGCCCCAGTTCGGCTTTCGCGCGACTTCTGCGGCGCACCATCGCCCGACGTGAACCCGGGGATAGCTCGGAGGAAAGGAATCAATGAACGCGAAAGCGACACGACAAAGACCAGGCCGGCCGACTGGCAGCAAGAGCACGACAACGGAGGGCATGGGGGCGATTCGGCCGGAAGCGGTTTACCCCCTGCCCGTGTTCTGCCGGCTGTTGGGGCTTGGCTCCCGGGGCTGGCGTAGCCTGCGAACGGCCGGACTGCCGACGCGGCGTTTCGGGAAGCGGGCGTTTGTTCTCGGGCGCGATGCGCTCGAATGGTTTGCAGCCCTACCGATCGACCAGGGGTAACGCATGACCGCAACGGGCAGAACGAATAAGCCAAGCTGCAACGGCAAGCCGATGGGCGTGCCCGTGTATCCGGAGCGACCCCGGTTCTTCGCGCACCGCTACTGCCGCCTGTTGACCAAGACTTGCGCAGCCCAAGACATAGGCCATATTGCGTTCGTGCTGTGCGTCACGATTGCCCACCAGGAGGACGCCAAGCGATACCGTGGGGCTGTGACGTTCTTCAATGAGCAGCTTATGCCGCTGGTTGGCGTCACAAAATGGGATTCGCTCGACAGAGCGCGCAAGCGCGCGGCGGCGGCGGGGTGGCTCTATTACGAGGCAGGCAACCGGGGCAAACGCAAGCCCGGGCGATATTGGGTCACGATCCCCGCCGGACTCGATGACCTGGACGACACGCCATGCGATGAAAGCCAATCCCCGGAAAACGGGGAATGGACCGAAAGCCAATCCCCCTCACAATATCCGGCAAAGGGGGAACGTGAGGGGGAACGTGAGGGGGAACGTGAGGGGGAACTATCTACCCTTACCCTAAACCCTAACCCTAACCCAAAGAGAGCGCGCGCACGCAAACCGGCTGCGGCTTTCATTGAACCGACCTTAGGAGAGGTTACGGCATACTGCCGTGAACGGAAAAACGGGATCGACCCCGCGAAGTTCATCGCCTACTACGCCAGCAACGGCTGGCGAGTCGGTCGCAACCCCATGAAGAACTGGCGAGCGGCGGTCGTTACCTGGGAAAAGAACGGCTTTGAGAAAGGAACCGAGAATGGACACGGAAGTTACAAGAGCAACGGGAAACGTACTTTGCACGTCGGCCCCGGGCAACGGCACCAGGCCGACCGATGCGAGCGAGAAGGGACCGTCTGACTTCGGCGGCGTCGACTTCGCAAGGATGTTCCCCCGCGCGTTTGGTCCCCAAACTCCCGAGCAACAGGCAGAAGAGCGGCGCGCCGAGTTGGCGCAGCAAGAAGCCAAACGACGGTGGTTCCTTCAGGACCGGCTACGGAAACTGCGCGAAGCAATGGGGCCCCGCTACCAGGACTGTACTTTCAACTCGTTTGACTGTTCGACCGATGAGCAGGCCCGCGCTGTCGATGCGTTACGCGAGTACGCAGCCAATGCCGCGGACAACATCACTGCTGGCCGTGGAGTGGTGCTGTTCGGTCCGAGTGGCAGCGGCAAGGATCACCTGGCCGGCGCGCTGGCCAAGGCCGTCATCGTCGCCAGACCTGAGACCAGCCTGAAATGGGTCAACGGTCTCGACATTTGGGCAGAGGCACGCGACCGGATCGGCCGAAACGAAACCGAGAAGGGACTCGTTGAAGAGCTGGTCAGGCCACACGTGCTGCTGCTGTCCGATCCGCTACCGCCTGGCGGCGCCCTGACTGACTTCCAAGCCGCATTGCTGTTGCG
>JAVEUP010000233.1:0-11096 GCA_034005525.1 Thermoguttaceae bacterium
AGCCCCGCGGACACCTTCAATTGGCCCCGTCTATCGCGGCGGCCGCCAGGGTCGCGATCTTTCCGGCCAGTGGATTGACCGCGCCCTTGCCGTCCGGATGGACCCGGTTGCTCAGGAAGACGAGGAATAGGTCGAGTTCCGGGTCGATCCAGAGGACCGTGCCGGTGAACCCTCCGTGGCCGAACGCCCGCTGGGAAAGCCGTTCGCCGCGGCTCGACGAGTAGCCGGTCCGCACGTCCCAGCCGAGGGCGCGCCGGCCGCTCGACACCGGTCGGGGGGTGGTCATCGTTGCGACCGTTTCCGGTTTGAGCACCCGCACGCCCGCGTACTCGCCGCTTCCCAACAGCATCTGCGCGTACACGGCAAGGTCTTCGGCCGTCGCGAACAAGCCGGCGTGTCCGGCGATGCCTTCAAGCAGGTGCGCCCGCGGGTCGTGCACTTCCCCTTGCATCCAACGGCCGTCGCGTTGCTGGGTCGTCGCCGTCCGTTGCCGAAGCGGTTCGGAGGGCAGGAAGCCCGTCTCGGCCATGCCCAGGGGGCGGAAGATCTGCTCGCGGGAGAAGGCGTGCAGGTCGCAACCGGCCACTCGGCGAACCATCTCGGCCAGAACGATGTAGCCGACGTCGGAGTAGACGAAGCGCGTGCCCGGCGCGACGTGCAGCGGGAGTTCGCAAATCCGTTCGATCGCCTTCTCGGGGCCGTCTCGATAGTCGCGCAGCGAGTTGGCCGCGACCAGCCCCCCCTGATGCAAAAGCAACTGCTCCACGGTCACGTGTTGCTTGCCGTTCCGACCAAACTCGGGCACGTGCCGCGCCACGGGATCGTCGAGAGCTACGCTGCCCTGCTCGACGAGCCGCATCACGCTGGTCGCCGTGGCAATCGGCTTGGTAAGCGATGCCAGGTCAAACAGCGTATCGGTCGTCATGGGCACCTTGTCCGGCTCGACCTGCCGGTATCCGTAGGCCCTCAGGAAGACGACCTTTCCATGCCGGCCGACGAGCACGACGCAACCGGGCATCCGGCCGTGGCGCAGCCCCTCGGCAACCACCCCGTCGATCGCGTCGAGGCGTGCGGCGTCCATGCCGGCGGCATGCGCCTCGGCGTGCGGGAGTTTCGGCGGTTGCTCGGCCCCCGCGCCGCCGGGCCCGAAACCGGCAAGGACGATACCCACAACCAACAGGCGACAGTGCGTCATGGTGGACTCCATTTCGGTCTGCGGTTAAGTACCGGCTTCGCAATGGCCTTCGCGCCCGGCCATAGTAACCGAAACGGCCCGAGATTCCAATTCCTTCAGAAGCGTGCAACGTGCGCGTGAATGTCCGCATCGAACACATGTCGAGCGAGCCGGTGCTGCTGCCGGTATGGATCATGGCGTACCGCTACCAGGGGCAGGTCTACCGGTTCCTGCTGAACGGCCAAACGGCCAAGCCCACCGGCGAGGCCCCAACCTCGTGGCGGAAGGTCCTGGGCGTCGTCGCGGTGGCGGTCGTGGTGGCCCTGCTTGCCATACTCGCGACAGGGCTGGGACGTTTCTAAGGCGTCGGGGGCCGGGATTCTCTACCCGCGCCCGGCCGGCACCGGCCCGGCAACGGGCGATCGGCCGAGGACGAGGTCGATTCCATAAGAAGAAGGGAGATATCACCATGGCGAAGGCATGGCGCGGGGTTGTTGTCGTTGGGCTGGTGTGGGGAATGGTTTCCGGCCTCCTGGCGGGAGAAACCGCATTTCCTGGAGCTGCATGGGAGCGGCGTTCGGCGGAAAGCCTTGGCCTGGATGCCGGCATGATTGACCGGATCGGCGAGCGCATGCAAGAGGCCCAAGCAAACGGGGCGTTGGTTTACCGGGGATACCTCGTGGCGGAATGGACGTTCGACGGGCCGAGCACCCGGCAGATCGAGGTCCAATCGGTGACCAAGTCGATGACGAGCCTGATGCTCGGACTGGCGCTGCAAGAGCAATTGATTCCCAGCCTGGACGCCAAGGTGCAGGACCATTTTCCGGCCTTTGACGCGGGGCCCTACGCCGAGGAGATCACCTTTCGCCACCTGGCAACGTGTACCTCCGGCCTGAAGACAACGGTGTCGCCGGGCAACTATGGTCAAACATGCATGGTGTGGCCGGAAGCCGGGTTGGTCTTGACCAAGGTGAACTCTCCCAGAAAGCCACCCTTTATCGGCGGCGTTCAACTTTGGCCGCTTGTGCTCGATGGGATTCAGGCAAGGGCGCCAAGGAGAAAGCCTGTTCTCAAGAACTCCGATCCTCGTAACACTTAAGCCGAATGAAGCAACCGGCCGTGTGTAAGAGGGGAAAATGGAAAAGGGGAAAAATGGAAATGCCTGATGAGGACGCGGCGAGGTGCGACCGCACCAACGCTTCCCTTTTTCCCCTTTCCCCCCTTTCCCGTTTTCCCCTCTTTCTTGCAGCAGTTCATTCGGCTGAGCTGTCATACTTGACGTTATCCCGCTCGTCTGGTACAAGGCGGTCGTGCGACGCGGGGGCGTTGCCGGGATTGAATCCCGGTATGCTGCCTTGGCCTTAGCTGTTGTAAGACAATGAACCTGCCGAATTGCGTGGGATAGGCTTCCAGCCTGTCGGCCGACAGGCTGGAAGCCTATCCCGCGTGAGCAGTTCCCGGGAGTCTATTGTTTTGCACCGCCTTATTGAACCATGCTGACCGTATACATTCTTTCCGACTCGACGGGTGAAACGGCGGCCCGGCTCGTCCGTGCCGCGCTGGCGCAGTTTCAGGACGCGCCGGTGAATTTCGTGCGCCGGGCGAATGTCCGCTCGGAACAGCACGTACAGGACGTGGTCGGCGAGGCGGCGGGCGGAAGCTCATTGCTGCTGTATAGCCTGGTTTCCGCCAAGCTGCGCCGCCTGGTGCTCGAAGAGTGCCGGCGGCACGACGTCGATTCGCTCGACGTGCTGGGCCCGGTCCTGGAGCGGCTGGCCACGCATCTGAGCATCATGCCGCAGGAGAAGCCCGGCCTTTTCCGGCAGCTTCTGGAGGCCCGCGACCGAGTCATCGAGGCGGTCGACTTCGCGTTCCACCACGACGACGGCCAGAATGTCGACGACCTTCAGCGTGCCGAGGTCGTGCTGGTCGGGGTGTCGCGCGCCATGAAGACGCCGACGATGCTCTACATGGCGTACCGCGGCTGGTTCGCCGCGAACGTACCGCTCATTCCCGACATGGCCCCACCGGAGCCGCTGCTGAGTGTTCCCGCCGACCGCGTGGTCTATTTGCGCATGTCGCCGGAGCGGCTGCTGGAGCTTCGCCGCGTCCGTGCCGAACGGACGGGTATCCCAATCGAGTCGTACGCGACGCTCGAGTGCGTGCGCCGCGAACTGGAATATGCCCGGCAACTGGCCGCGAAGCATGGCTGGCAGACCGTCGACGTTACGGGCAAGTCGGTCGAAGAGGCCAGCCGCGAGATCATCGCCCTGCTGTCGTCGGCCTCCCCGGCGTGATTCGGCGGCCGTGTGCGGCAAGATCTTCTGGCACGTTCGGAGGCGGCGAAGGGCCACCTGCGGGCTCGCCCCGCATGGAGCCATGGTCAGTGAGCTAAGAGGGCACGGTTCACTCGAACTATCTCCCCTGCATGCCGCCGCCTCCGGCGGCGGCGTGCAGGGGAGATGGGGAGGCGGGGCGCCGCCTTAGCCGACTGACCACCGCTCCAGGCCGGGCAAGCCGGCCGGTGGCGGCCACGACTTTTGTACAACAACGAGGGACGTTGCCCCAGGCTGGGCGATCTCAGCTTTGGGGCGCTTTCCAGCCTGGCAGAGAATCTTGCCGCACTTTCGCCGGCGTCGGCCGCTTGCGGGCTTAGGCGGGATGGTCTACAATCCACAATAGCCATAGAAAAGCCCCCTTATGTAGGGATGCTTGTCGAGGCGACCGCCTGCGTTCTGCAGGCGTGCAGGCAGATGCGCGGACCAGGGTGGAGGCAAAAGCCATGTTCGGAAGCGTATGCCGTTTCTTGTGCCCGTCGCCGGCCGCGATGCCGGCGCGCCCGTCGGGTGGTTCCCGTCCACAACCGGAGGATCGCGACCGGCTCGTGTCGCGACTGCGATTCCGCCTCGGCCGAATCCTGGTGCTGCGCGAGTGCCTGACTTTGGCAATCGTGTGGATTATGCTCTGGGCCGCGACGGTGGTCGGGCTGCGGGCTGCGTTCCGGGTGGACCGGCCGGTCTTCTTGTGGGGCCTGCCGGGTCTGGCCCTGGTGGCCGTAGCGGGAATTCTGCTGGCCGTCCGCAGACTGCCATCCCCGGCGGCCCTTCGCGCGGCCCTGGACCGGCATGGCCGCCTGGGCGGGCTGCTGATGGCCGCCGGCGATACCGACATCGGCCGCTGGAGCCGTGAACTCACAAGCGTGCCCGAGCCGGCGCTGCGGTGGCGGCCCGGTCGGCAGGTGATGCTTCTGGCAGGCAGTATTGCCTTCCTGTTGGCCGCGCTGCTCGTGCCCGACCGGGTGTTGCCTGCGGGTGCGAAGTCGCTGGAAATCGGCGGCGAGATTCAGAAACTCGCCGAGAAGCTTCAGGTGCTCAAGGAGGAGCAGATTCTCCCGCCCGACCGCGTAGAAGCCCTCGAGAACGACCTGGCGAGCATCCGCCGCGAGGCATTGGGGACCGATCCGGGCAAGACGATGGAGGCGATCGACCACCTGGACCGCTCCTTCAGCAAGGCGGCTGCCGACGCGGCGGAGCAGGCCATCCAGGATACCCACGCGGCCAGCCGGGTGCAGGAACTGGCCGAGGCCCTGCAAGCGGTTCAAGGACAGCTCGACCCGAAACAATTCGCCGAAGCCATGAAGGAAATGGCGAAACTGGCCGAACAAGCCGCCGAGGAGGGCAACCTGCTGGCCGAAAGCCTCTCTGAAGAACTGAAGGACGGCCTCCGCGAAGGCGAACTGACGGAAGAACAGCTCCGGGCCCTTGCCGAGGCCCTGGGCGAGTGCAAGGCGTGCCAGCAGGCGAAGCTGGGGAAACTGGTCGAGGCACAACTCATTGACGGCGACATCCTGATTCTGCTGACCGAAGCCGGCGAGTTCGACCCGGACGCCCTGATCGAGGCGATCCTGCAATGCGAGGACGGCGATGAGCTTGCCGTGCTGCTGGCAAGCATGGGGTTGCCCGGCCGGGGCGGCATTACCCGGGGCCCCGCCCCGCCCGCCGCGATGATCTGGCAAGACCCCGTTGCCAAGGAAGACGCCGCGTTCCAGGAGAAGGTTCTGCCGCCGGGCGCGGTGGCGTCGCTTAAGGAGAGCCGGCTGGCCGGCATCAGCGCCGGCGACCCGACCGCCGCGCAGCCGTCCGGCGGTTCGGCCGGCGGCGCGCTGGCAGCGGCACAGGCTGGCGGCGGCGAGGCGCAAACGCAGGTGATCCTGCCGCAGCATGAAAAGACCGTTCAGCGATACTTCACCCGAGAGCAAAAATGACCGGACACGCCGCTTCTCCCACTCTCTTGCCGCCCGAAGAACTGTCGCGCGCCGTGAAACTAGCCGAAAGGGTCCTTCGGCAAATGGACCAGGTCCTGCTGGGCCGCAGCGAGTTGCACCGGATGGTGCTGGCCGGCGTGCTCAGCCGCGGCCATATCCTGCTGGAGGGGCTGCCCGGCGTGGGAAAGACGGCCATGATCAAGGCCCTCGGGCAGGTGCTCCGATTGCAGTTCCAGCGAGTGCAGTTCACCCCCGATTTGATGCCCAGCGACATCCTCGGCACGCACATCCTGCGCGAAACTGCCGGGGGGGGCCGGGAAATGACGTTCCAGAGTGGGCCGATCTTTACGAATATCCTCTTGGCCGACGAGATCAACCGGGCGAGCCCCAAGACGCAGTCGGCCCTGTTGGAGGCGATGCAGGAGCGCTCGGTCACACTGCTAGGGAACACGCGCATGCTGCCCGACCCGTTCTTCGTGCTGGCGAGCCAGAACCCGATTGAGCTGGAGGGGACCTATCTGCTGCCCGAGGCCCAGCTCGACCGCTTCCTGTTCAAGCTGACACTGGGCGACGTGTCGGTGGACGTGCTCGAAGGCATTATCACAACACGGCGCCGCGGCGAGCCGCCGGTGCCCGGCGAGCCCCTCTGGCCCGAGGAACTGGCGCGACTGTTCAGTGCAATGGAACAAATATATCTGCCGCGGGCCGTGTCGCGTTATATTTCACGCCTGGTTGCCGCCAGTCATCCGGGCGGCGAAGAGGCCACGGCCGACGTGAACAGCTACGTCACCTACGGAACCAGTCCGCGGGCGGCCATCGCCATGGCCGAGGCCGCGCGGGCGTATGCACTGCTGGCCGGCCGGCCGAGCGTCGGGTTTGAAGACGTGCAGGCGGTTGCTCCGGCCGTAATGAACCACCGGCTCATACTCAACTATAAGGCGCGGTTCGACCAGGTCGGCCCGCTGGCCATTGTCCGCGGCCTGCTCGATTCGCTCGACGAGGCCGGGCTGAACCTGCCCGCCGACGTTCAGATCGAAAAGGTTGCCGGGGAGAAATCGCCATGAGCAGCAGCCACTCGTCCGGAGCAGAACCGCGACATCCGCGATCAGGCTTCAGTAGGTCCGGCGAGCCGGGCGGCACAGAGCCGCCAAGTCCCGCTCGGCTCGCGGGACCTACACCTGCGGGACGTAGAGGTGGAACCGTCGCGTTTCTCGCCGCGATGGGCCTTGCCGTGGGTCTGTTGTTCCCGATTGCCGCCCCGGCCCAGGAGCGGGTGGGCGACGTCGAGTTCAGCGCATACCCGATGCCCGGGCTCGACTCGGGATCCGGCTTCGGAGTGTGCCACGGCTACGTCGAGTTCCGCGTGCGGCTGAAAAACTTGGGCAAGGAAGATCGCGTGATTCACTTGTCGTACCCAAGGACTCGCGGCCGGCAGATCGACCACGGCGCGGTGGTCACCCGGACCGTCCGGATTGCCGGGGCTCAGGAAGCCGTTGTCTCGCTGTACCAGCCGCCTGTGCCAGTGGCCGACGAGCGGCTGGACGTTCGCGTGGAGGGCGTCGCCAACAGCAAGGAAATCCGCGTGGCGAGCTTGCATGGGTACCGCTCCTACAGCCGTTCCGACAGCCCGCAGAGCGCCGTATTGCTCAGCCGGAGCGTCCCGCGCGATTTCCCCAGCACGCCACAGTCGGAGGAAGACGCCGAAACGGCTGAACCTTTCGAAAACGCCGCCGCTGCCACTACTGAGACGCAGCACTCCGAAGTGATTGCCGAGTGGGAGGTCGAGTTTGACTCGCACTTGGGCGTCGCGCCGAGCGAAATGGATGGAACGACGCCGAGCCCTGCCGATCGGCTTGCGCTGTTCCGCAGCGAGTTGCCCGTGGCGCAGTGGAGCCCGAACTGGCTGGGCTATTCCTGCTACGATGCGATCGTGTGTTCCGAGAAAGAAGCGGTGGAAATGCCGCCGGCGGTGCGCCTGGCCGTGCGCCGCTTCGTCGAGTGCGGCGGCATGCTGCTGATTCACGGCCGCAACGTGCCGGCTGCCTTTTCGGAAGGCGGGGTCCCCGATGGCCAGGGAGGCTGCTATGTCGGAATGGGGCACGTCCTGGCCACTCTTGACGGCGAGAAGACCGATTGGAACGCCACCTACCAGAAGCTGCTCGACACGAGCATCCACGTCTATTGCCCGGAGGAACGTCCCGCGAATCTGCTCGACCTGCTGGTTGCCGAGGCGACGGTTCCGGTGCGAGGACTGTTCCTGCTGGTGTTGGTGTTCGGCGTGGTCATTGGTCCGGCGAACCTGTGGCTGCTTTCACGGTACAGGCGGCGGATCTGGTTGTGGTGGAACGTGCCGGCCATCTCGGCGGTGACCTGCCTGCTGGTATTCGGCTATTCGCTGGCGTCGGACGGCGTAGCGGCCCGCGGCAAGACGGCCACCCTGACCCTGCTCAACCAGCAATGCCGCCGCGCTACGACCATCGGCTACGTCTCGTACTACAGCCCCCTGGCGCCGGGCGGGCTGCGTTTCAGCACCGACACCGACGCGACCCTCCTGGAAACCGCTTCGTCCAACTGGCGGCACTACCGGCATTGGGAACGGCCGGCCGGTCTGTGCTACCTCGACTGGACGCACGATCAGCACCTGACCTCCGGCTGGATGAAGGCCCGCGTGCCGGCCTATTTCCAGGTGCGCAAGAACGCCGACGGCCGCGAGCGGCTCACGGTCGAGCCGCAACCGGACGGCTCGATGAAGGTGCTCAACGCGCTGGGCGCCGACGTCAAACGGCTTTACCTGGCCGATGCCGCAGGCCGCGTGTTCCACGGCAGCGATATTCCCGCCGGCGCGGAACGGACGCTTGCGGCAATGGCCGGCGCAACACTCGCCGAAGATAATCCCGCGAGGATGCGGGCCATCTTCACCAACGCGAACTGGCTCGGCCGGTTCCAAGAGATCGAGCAATCGCAGGATCCCGCGGCGTTGCTCGCGCCCGGCTGTTACATTGCGTGCCTGGACCGGTCGCCGTTTGTCGAGTCGCCGCTGGCGGCCGCCGCGCCGGAGCATACGGTGGCAATCGTCTACGGCATCATGAAGGGGCAGCACGATGGACGTTAGAATTATTGACCTGAAGCGGCACTTCGGCCGGACGAAGGCGGTGGATGGCATCTCGTTCGAGTTCTCGTCCGGGCACATCTTCGGGTTCATCGGCCCGAACGGCGCCGGGAAGACCACCACGATGCGCATCCTGGCCACGCTCGACGACCCAACCGAGGGCAACGCCTACGTCAACGGCGTGTCGCTGATCGACGATCCGGAGCAGGCACGCCGCTTCGTCGGCTTCATGCCCGACACGCTCCCCTCGCACCGCGACATGACCGTCCACGAATACCTCGACTTCTTCGCCCGCGCATACGGCCTGCGCGGGCCGAAGCGGCGGGCCGTGGTCGAATCGGTCGAGCAGTTCACCAACCTGACCGGTATTCGCGAGAAGTTCCTGCCGGCGCTGTCGAAGGGGATGAAGCAGCGGGTGAGCCTGGCCCGGGCGCTGGTGCATGATCCACCCGTGCTCATTCTCGACGAGCCGGCGGCCGGCCTGGACCCCCGCGCCCGCGTCGAGCTGCGCGAACTGCTGCGCGTGCTGGCCGACCGCGGCAAGGCCATTCTCATTAGCTCGCACATCCTGACCGAACTGGCGGAAATCTGCAACGGCGCCGTCATTATCGAACAGGGGCGCATTCTGCGGGCGGGCTCGATGGAACAGATCGTCGCCGGCAGTTCCCCGCACTGCACCATCGTCCTGCGCGCCGCCAACGCCGGGGCCGAAGCGCTCTACAAGGAACTGCTGCAACTGCCCGCGGTCCAGGAAGCCCGGATTGCCGGCAAGGAGGTCGAGATCAAGGTGGACGGCAGCGAGGACGCGCCCAGCGATATCCTCGCGCACCTGATTGGCAAGGGGTTGCGCATCGTCGACTTCCGTCAACGGCAGATGGACCTCGAAGACGTATTCATGACCGTCACCAAGGGGGAGGTTCAATGACGCGGCTGCCCGTAGCGGTTTCGGAGGCGAGCGACTGGGTGAACCCCGTCGCCGTGAAGGAGTTTCGCCAGGCCGTCCAAAGCCGCTGGGTCGTCGCGGTGCTCATGCTGTTCCTCCTGCTGAACCTGACCGTCGTCGGCGGGTATCTGCTGCTCTCGCCCGATATCCACACCGACGCGGAAGGCGGGCAGGGTGTGTTCGCGTTCCTCTTGAGCATTCTGGTCTTCATCTGCCTCGGCTTCGTGCCGGCTTATGCGGGGATCCGACTGTCGCTGGAACGCCACAGCACCGACATCGACCTGTTCTTCATCACCACGATCACGCCGGGCGCGATCGTGCGGGGCAAGTACCTGACGGCCGTCGCGCTCACCCTGCTGATCTTCAGCACGTCCATGCCGTTCATGGTGCTCACCTACCTGTTGCGCGGAATCGACCTGCCGACCATCTTCGTCACACTGCTGGCCTGCTTCGTGATGTGCCTGGCGGCCAATGCCATGGGCCTGTTCGCCGGCGCCGTTTCGGGCGGCTGGCTCATTCGCGGGCTTGTCGCGGCCGGCATGGTGATCTTCCTGATCTACATGGCCACGGCGGTGATCGGGGCCGTCCAGATGTTCCTGTTCTTCGGGCATGGCTTCTTGGACTTTGGCCTGACCACGTGGGCGGGTGTGGGCACCTTCCTGGCCATCGAGGCGATGGGCATCGGGCTGCTCTACGTCTTCGCCGTCGCACTGCTCAGCGCCCGCGCATCAAACCGCATGATGCCTCCGCGGCTGTACCTGACGGGCTGCTGGATCGCGACCGGCGGCATGGCCATGCTTTGGAGCTATGTCGAGGCAACCATGACACCGATTGCTTCGTGGGTCGTGCTCATCGCAATGGCATGCCCGGTCCTGGCAGTGGCGGCCTTGGGTGAGCGCGACACGTGGAGCCCCCGCGTGCGCCGGACGATCCCGCGCAACCGCCTGTTGCGTCTGGGCGCACTGCTGACCTACAGCGGCTCGGCCGGCGGGATTGTCTGGTATTCGCTTTTGCTCGTGGCGACCCTGCTCATTGCCGGCGCCTGGAACGAGGCGTTCCGATCGTTCACGGGCAAGGAGGACCTTGCCGAAGTGCTGCCAAACGCTCTGCTGGGCTTCGGATACGTCCTGTGCTACTGCCTGACCATCGCCGCGCTGCGCCCCGTGCTGTTCCGCAACGTACCCACTGGGCATCTGTCGGTATTCGCAATGGTCCTTGGCGTGGCCATGTGCCTTGTGCCGTACCTTGTGGCGTTCTTCGCCGAGGCCAATTGGTGGGTAAGGCTGCCCTGGTACATGCTGGGCAGCCCCCTGGTCCTCTCCGAGATGAACGCCCAAGCGCGAGACACCGCCTGGCAAGTCGTCGGCTGGTGGCTTGCCCTCAGCGCGCTCGTTGCCGTCCCTTGGATGGTGGCCCAATGGCGCCGCTTCACGCCGCATTGCCCGCCGCAAGCGGCGGAGGCTTCATGATCAGGCAGTGCGAAACAATAGGCCGCCGGAAGCTGCACACGTGGGATAGGCTTCCAGCCTTAGGTTTGCCCACATTTTTTCCTTCCGATGGCCTCAGCGCCATCGAGCATTGCATGGAGTGTCATCCATCCACGCCA
>JAVEUP010000234.1:0-11092 GCA_034005525.1 Thermoguttaceae bacterium
TACAGCCGCCCGGCAGTTGCCGCGGAAAATAATCCAACTGGCCAGAAGCCTCATGGCCTTGGCCGCTTAGCAAGTCTCATTTTTCAGAAAGTGCAGTTAAGTCGTAAGCCTGCCCGAATCGCAACCGAGGCGTTCACTGTATTGGTGAACGGTGCGTGCGTTGAACTGCGCGATGGCAACGATCAGGTGGCGGCCATCATCGAACCGTTCGGTCCGAACCCGGACGCCGGCCGGCCGTCGGTTGCCTTGCTTGATGAAGGGCCGTACTTCGTGTGGCTTCGTTGCCGGGAAGACGGTTCGGACTGGTCGCGCGAGATTGACGTGCAGGTGAGCCGGCATGGCGAGGTCACGCTTACGCATCGCATCCAGGTGCATGCCAATGGCGACCACTGGACGCCTGACTTCGGCTGGACGCTTACCGCACCGGGTGCGCGGGGAACCCGTCTGCCCAACGGCCCGCTGACGATGTTGGGCCGTAATCCCGATTCGCGCTTCGTCGATGCGGCCAATGCAGGTTTAATCTCGCAATTGGCGCTTCGTGACGGTACGACGATCGCGGTCGCGAATCCGCTCGCCTTAAGGCAGAATCGTGGAACTTGGGAGGCGACCGAAGCCGATGGGCTCGTGCGTTTATACTCGAATCGCAACGAACCAATCGACGATATCGAGACCGAAGGCCTGATGATCCAGGAAGGGGCGTGGCGCTTCAGCGAGCTTACGCTCGCACCTGTCACGCAGACGGAACTGGCGGCGCGGCTGGACAACCCGGTTTTCGGACATGCCGACTGGCGTCTTTACGATGCGGTCTACGGAACCGGCGCGCCGCTACAGGTTCGGCATCCGGTGCTTCAGCAGTGTGTGGAGAAGATGGTCTTCGCGCTGGGCGACATGCAGATGAAGGGGGACGATCTCGGCTCGATGCCGTGGTCGTGGTCGCCCGGCCGCACGCGCCCCGATTACACGTCGGCCGTTCGCCTGAATCATAGCCTGTACATCTGGGAAGATTGGTTTCGCAGCGGCGACCGGCGGTTCCGGCAAATCGCACACGATTGGTGCCGCAACTACCACGACCTCGGCATGTACTGGGGCCCGGACCCCGAGTTCTACGGCGCCTGCCGGCGCGGAAACCTCTGGCGCGATCGGCCGGGGCACGGTCCGGGGACCTTTAATCCGCGTTTCGCCAATACGCCCATCTACGTCCACAAGGGCTGGAGCAGTTTCTACCTGATGTTCGAAGAGACGGCCGATCCGCGATATCGCGACGCCGCCTGTGCCGCTGCGGAATGGTCGATGGCCAACCAACACGCAGGCCTGAGTTATACGCGGACAATCGGTGTCGTGACCGATGCGGTGAAGATGTACGAGTACACCGGCCAGCGGAAGCACCTGGACAACGCCGTTCGGCTTTGGAAGACATTTCAGGAAGTCCAAGGCGAGGATCTGCTGTTTACCGAGAGCGGCAAGCCGGCGATCGGCAACGATCTTTACCTCGGCCGGGATTCGCTCGGTTACAGGAACCCATTCGTCAAGCCGTACATTGTTCAGTACGCCACCAACGCCCTGCCGTACCTTTTGCGTCATCAATCCGACGACCGGCGATTGCGTGATACGATCGTTGCGCTCAACGATTTTATGGTCCGCGTGCAGCAGCCGGGCGGCGGCTGGGGCTACCCGCATCCGGCTGCGGCCGGTTTGTCTTGGAATATGGAGTACGTGCATGGAATTCTGCTGGCTTATGAGGTTACTCCGAAGGAGGCCTACCTGGACGCGGTTGCGAAGAACCTTCGGCCTACGGTCCAGCTTGCCGAACGATACGGCTGGCCGGCCTCGGGTCTTATCCCTTGGGAAGACAGGGCCGGCATCGACGTCGTCCAGCGGCAGTCGCGGTACAAGTTCGCGGCCGACCGGCCCGCCATGCGCGATTACGACGAGGGAAAAGTCCGGTTTGCCCGCTGCCCGGATCGCGTGGTCTACTTCCCCGTGGTTCTGCGCGATTACCTGCGGCATCGCGAGGAGGCCAGCCTCTTCCAGTCGGACGAGCTGCTCGAGAAGATCAAGCGTTTGCCCAGCGCCTTACCGCCTGTAGCGCCTTGACAATGGTCACGCATAACGAGGGCTCCTGCCGTCTGTGTGCGTATCACGATGGCGGGCAAGGGCTCGCCAGTTATTCAAATACTAGCCGCAGACTGTGAATCAGCTTGCGAACATTACAGTACGCCCGATATTTCAATTCCATCTCACCGAGATCAGACCTGACGGAACCCGCCATGTACCATGTTAGGGCAGGGAAGGGGACGGGAGTCTTTTCAGGTCTTTGGATCCTGTTTCCGGGGACGGCCACGGGTGGCCTGCTACCCAAGACTTGATCCACGTGGTATGAGAGTCCTAACAGCCCAGGATGGGCAAGGAGCCCCTCATGCTGTAAGAAGCCGGATCGTTCGCCCGAGGTGACGCACCGCTCGGCGAGGGGTCAGGATGGAGGGGAGTGTGGAAAACGAGAAAATTGCCACCCAGAACATCAGTCGTGAGTTGTTGCGGGAGGTCCTCGTATCTTCCGGCCCCCGAATTACGCAATGTCTTGCAGAAACAGGGGCCTCACGGCCCCCGCTCGCCGTGATTTGCGCAACTGTCAGGTCAAGTCAGGCCCGTGCGCGCACTAACGCCACGCCTTGTCTTTCTGTTGCATCGCGGCTGCGGCTCGGCCGCGAGCTTCGTTGACAGGCATTGCGACAAACAGCGCGAAGGTGAACAGGAGCATGCAAAAAAGGATGGCCGTATGCAGCCCAACCCAGGCCTGCAACAGGCCGATGCCCAACAGGCCGGTAATGGCCGCTAGTTTGGCGGAAAGCCCCCAGAAGCCGAAGAACTCGGCCGCCTTCAGCTTCGGCGCGAACAAGCCCACCAGGGTGCGTCCCGCCGACTGCGTGCCGCCGAGGCAGAGGCCCGCGATGCAGCCCACCACCAGAAACACGTGCTGCGGTTCGACGGTCCATCCGAATCGCTCGCCGAGCCGGGAAGCGATACCGGGCGTGGCATAGATCAGCAGGATGGCCAGCAGCCAGAGCAGCAGCGTGCCCTGGTACGTCCGCTTCGCTCCAACCCGATCCTGGACGAATCCGAAGCCCAACGCGCCGGTCGCCGCTGTAAGCTGCACCACGACGAACATGACAACCCGGATGTGTTCATCCCATTGCACCACCTGCGCTCCGTAGATGAAGGTGAACGCAATGACGATGTAGATTCCGGCCATCGCGAAGAACACCGATCCGAGCAGCCAGGCGAGGTCGCGGCGGTCGCCGACAGTCGTCAGGGTTTCCCGCACCCTGTGCATCCCAAGCAGAAGGTAGCCGGCGGGCCGCGCGAGGCGCCGTGGCCGGCCTCGCTCTTTGAGCCAAAGGAAGGTCGGGATGGCGGCCACCAGGAAGAAGCCGGCGGCGAACGGCCCCACCCAGCGGACGTTGTGGAAGTTCTCCGCGCTCACTTCGCCCAGGAACAGCAGGGCGAACGCGGTGGACGCAAGCCCGCCGATATACCCCATTGCCCAACCGAACCCGGAAATCCATCCCAGCGACTCCGGCGGCCCCAGTTCAGGCAGGAAGCTGGCGATGAACGACTCGCCGATCGCGTAACCGAAGTTCGACAGAATAATGAGCACCATGCCCAGTGCAACGTAACCCGGCGCCACGAAGTAGAGCATGGCCGTGGTGACAATGGTCAGCACGTAGCTTGCAAACAGGAACCGCTTCCTCGCGGCGGAGAAGTCCATAATCGCGCCGCACACCGGCCCGGCCACCACCACCGCCAGGTAACTTACGGCCAACGCCACGCTCCACAGGAGGTTGCCAAGCCGATAATCCTGGTGGGCATCGCCCACGATCACCCGGGTGAACAAGTCGCCGAATACCACCGTGATAATCAGCAGGGTATAGGCTTGGTTGGCGAAGTCGAACATCGCCCAGCCGACGATCTCCTTGTTGATGGAGCGTTTCATTCGCGGTTACCGGTCACTGGGCAATCGGGCTGCAAGGCCACAGGACGGTGCCGATTACCGTGACGACGCGATTCCCGGAGGCGGCATCGACAATCTCGATGTAGCTTTGCGTGACCGGTTCGTGATCCAGACGCACTTGCAGAGGCACGTCGACGGCAATGCCGGATTCCGGCGGTACAGACCCAGCGGGCGGCCTTCCGCGCTCGACCACGTGGACGTCCGGATAGACGGCGCGGTACTCCGACTCCTCCGACTCGACGAACACCCGTTGCTGCACCCGCACCCGCAACAGCTCGGGCAGCTCGAATTGCAGCGTATCGCCCGAGTAAATGACCAGCCGCTGATGCACTTCGGGCCAATACGCCTCCAGGTAAGGGTCCATGCCGGGAAAAGGGCTTTCCATTGACGGCGCTCCGATCGAAAGGGCCGAGCGGTTCAAAATACTCAGCGGTGCCAGCCAACCATTCTCCATTGTACCGGGACAATCCCAGCTTGCGAAGCCCGGCGGCTGCACCCCTTCTTCCCCGCGGGGCACAGCCCGGACGGAGTTTACCATGTCTCTTCCGGGGTCTGTATACACGTCGCGGCCAGAGATTGCGCTTCCGGCGTCGCCGGGCATGTAGGTCCGGCAAGCCGAGCGGGACTTGCAACCGCTGATGGATGACTGTCCCGCTCGGCTCGCGGGACCTACACAAAACGCAGTTTCCAACCGCGTCGAGTATAATACTCGCTGCGCCCCCGTTTCGAATCCCAATGACACTGGAAATCGGCTTTGGAACCGGTTAGACTAGTGGTAGAACAATTGCGGGAACTTCCCGGGAAAGCGGGAAAGTAGCCCGTATGAGGAGTGGCTGTCAGGTCGCGCTCGCCCGGGCGAGATACTTCAACTCCCTCGTAGGGAGGACGAATACAATGTTTTGTTCCGCCACAACGGCCAACCGGTTTCGGGAATGTTTCGCAACCTGGAGTCGTTGTCGTTTCCCGAAAGGAGGTCTGTCATGACTCGGGCTTGTTTTTATGGGATCTGTGCCATGCTGTGCTCATTGTCAAGCAATGCGTGGGGCACGTTCGTGCTATTGGATAACTTCGAAGGCTACAACACGGGAGCCATCGCTCCGCAAAGCGGCTGGTGGAATGCCGAGTTGAACAGCGCGGCTACTGTGGCGGTAGATCCAACGAGCGTTGGGAATAACGTACTCGTTCAAGGCTCCGCCGGAAACCGGTGGATCCATTTCAACGACGGGATGAGCCTGGTACCCAATGGCAGCGTCGGCACGCTATTCTTCCGCATGTGCGTGCCCGAAACGGCTCACAACGCCATCTCCCTTTCGCAAGTGCAGGAACCTAAGGAGTGGGCCGATGGCAGGTCGATCCTGCGCATCGGCGAAACCACATCGACCCGGGATTTGTGGGCCTGGAGCGGAAGTGGCTACACTTCGCTCTCACATCAGTTGCAGGCCGACACCTGGTACAACGTGTGGATGGTGGCCGACAATACCACCAATCGCGCCGCGAGCTACTACATCCAGAGCGACGATGACCCTGCACTCGCGGCCCAAACCTTGCTCGGGTCCAACCTGGGATTTCGCGGAGCCGCGCCGTATGACGACCTGGTATCGGTGTTCTTCCGAACGGGAAGCCCGGGTGCAGGTGATGTGTACTTTGACGACTTGTTCATCGACAGCACCGGCGTGAACCTCGCCACCCCGGATGTGCGCGAGGCCGTTGTGTACCGGGAAATCTTTCCCAACGTCAGCAGCGCGAATGACCTGAATCTGTCAACGGCCGGCTGGAACAGCCGCTGGGGCGAGAGCGCGGCCAACGTGCAGGTGCAGCAGGTTGCCAGAGCGCTTGGAAGCCCCACCAATCTGCTACCGTTCAACTCAAATCCGATTGACAACTGGGTGACGGACTACGGCTATCTCGTAACGCACCCGGGTTCCGATTCGTACAACCATGGAACCGGTGGCGATCCGGTGCTGCATTGGACGGAGGAATACACGGTGGACCGTTCCTACTTGAACGTCCGGGAGATCCAGTGGCGGCAGCGCAACAACCTGCCGGACGACGTAGCGGATGACGCCATGCGGGTGGCCGTGCGCATCGAGGACGATTGGTTCGTCTCGGAGCAGACGTTCAGCAACACGACCACGAGTTGGACTCCGATGCAATTGAATTTCGGCAGGGCCACCTGGCTGGAACTCGAATTCGACCCGGGCAGCATCCTCGAGCTTGGGGCCGCTGCGCCATTCCTTCCGGACGGGAACATCACCGCGTTCGGCCTGTTCGCAGACAACGCCACGGTGACCCACCGGATCGACAGCTTCACGATTCTCGCCATTCCGGAGCCGGGTTCCGCCGTGCTTCTGGCCGTGGCCGGGCTTTGCGCGGCGTGGTGGCTGCCTCGCCGCCGCCGGCGACGCTAGTTCTTCGACTGAAAACTCGCATGAAAACTCGCACTACAACCATTAGGAGACTGATGATGACCCGCCTCGCCCCATTGGCCGCAATCTGCGGCGTGTTGTACTTTTCCGGCGGCGCATCGGGCGCCTTTGTGCTGCTCGACAACTTCGAGGCCTACAGCCCGGGGCTCATCGCTCCGCAGAGCGGCTGGTGGTATTCGAGCAGCGATTACGGATCTGTGGCTGTTGATCCGGCGGACGCCACCAATCGGGTGCTCGTCCAGGGCAGCACCGGCGATCAATACATTCGGTTCTATGACGGTACTGAATTAGTGCCAAACGGAAGTACCGGAACCCTGTTCTTCCGCGTCTATGCGCCGGCCGGGGCGCATAATGGCATCGGCCTTTCACCCAAAACCAATTCCACAACGTGGGCAGACGGCAATCCGATCCTTCGGGTCGGCGAGAACGCTTCAAACCAAAGTTTTTTCGGGTTCGACGAGAACGTCGGCACGTACCAGACTCTATCGACGCAAACCAAATCCCAAGCATGGTACAACGTGTGGATGGTGGCCGATAATGCCACGCGAACGACGGCCTTCTACATTCAGAGCGATGACGACGCCACCTTTGCAACGCAAACACAAATTGGCGGCCAGTACGACCTGAAGTTCCGCGACGAGGCCGGCTATGGTGATCTGCTCTCGATCTTCTTCCGAACCGCCAATACGGGGCAAGGAGTACTGTACTTTGACGACGTGCACGTCGACAGCACGGCCGAGAACCTGTCGAAACCGAAGCTCGGGGGGCCATTCGTTGCCTATCGGGAAATTTTCCCATATACCGGGACCGTGGCGTCGTCGATCACAGGCTGGAACAGCCGCTGGGGCGCATCGGCCAGCGAAGTAAACAGGCAGGAAATCGCCAATGTGGACGGATCGCCGACGGACGTCCTGTGGATCAACTCAAATCCTGACGCTGGCTGGAAAACGGACAAAGGTTATCTCGTCACCCATCCGGGCTCCGGTTCGTACTCGGCTCATCCCGTGTTGCACTGGACGGAGGAGTATACCGTCGACCGCTCCCGGTTGGATGTGCTGGGAGTGCAGTGGTACCAGAACAATAATCTGCCGACAAACTCGGCGAACGACGCCACCCGCGTAGCGTTGCGCATCGAAGACGACTGGTTCGTCTCCGAGCAGACGTTCAGCAACACCACGGCGGCATGGACACTGATGGAACTGAAGGATTTCGGCACAGCCAACTGGTTGGAACTCGACTTCGATCCCGGCGACTCCCCCGGGCTTGGATTGCTCGCACTGGGAGGGCCTGCACCATTTCTTCCGAGAGGGAATATCACGGGATTCGGTCTTTTTGTCGACAATGCCACGGTGACCCACAGGATCGACAGTTTCACGATTCTCGCCATCCCGGAGCCTGGCTCGGCGCTGCTTCTGGCCGTTGCCGCGCTTTGCGTGGCCTTGGGGCTGCCGCGGCGCCGACGGCGCGGCTAGACACCTTGGAGGAAATCCGTTATCACTCGAAGGACTTTCGGAGGAACCGATGCCTACCAAAATAACGAACCGAAGAGTTCTGGAGCCGTCATGGGGCAAGCGGGAGAACCGTGCGGGCCGGCCCCTGCATGGTTTTACCCTCGTGGAACTGCTCGTGGTCATTACGATTATCGGCATTCTGATTGCGCTGCTGCTGCCCGCCGTGCAGGCAGCCCGCGAGGCGGCGCGTCGTACGCAGTGTGCGAATAACCTGAAACAGATGGCCCTGGCCGTGTTGAACTACGAAGCAGCAAATAGTGTGCTGCCGCCGGGCGGGGTGAACCAAGGTCCGTGCTGTAACACGAAGTCGGGCATCAACTGGGCGATTGCCATCCTGCCTTATATGGAACAGCAGGCGCTCTTCGATCTCTTCAATTCTCAGGTGTTTCTGGAAGACCCGGCCAACAAGGAGCTGCGCGAGGCCGCGGTGGCCGTTTATGTCTGCCCGAGCGATATCGACACGCGCCGGACCGACCTGCCCGAGAGCGGTCCGGGAATGACGCTGCAGTTCCGCCGCGGCTCCTACCGCGCTTCGACCGGGCTGGGGCACGGGGGGAGCGATTCGTGGGTCGCGCCCCATAACACGGGAACGGCCTACACCTTGCCGGCAAACTCGCGCGGGCCCATGTACAACGTCGGGTACGTTCAATATGGACAGGTGTCCGTTGCGGAAATCCGGGACGGCATGTCGAATACCCTGCTCATCGGAGAGCAGTATACCAGCACCAACCCACGCCGCCGCTCATTCTGGGCGTACGGCTGGGCCGCGTACAACAAGTCGGAGGTCACGCCGGAAAGCCGCATTCTGATCAACGATTACGAACGCTGCCAGACGATCGGCGGCACTCAGCACGGCTGTTTGCGGATGTGGGGAAGCGGCCACCCCGGCACCATGCAGTTCGCTCTGTGCGATGGCAGCGTTCGCGGCATCAGCATGTCGGTCGACGTGAACCTGTTGGGGCATCTGGCGACAATCGCCGGCGGAGAGGTGGTGACATTGCCATGAGAACAGTGCTCACATTCTTAATGTTTTCAGTTCTTTGCGTAGTGCCCGGCTGTGGAAGAGGACCTGACGTTGCCCCAGTATCCGGACTGATTACGCTCGACGGTCAGCCATTGGCCGGTGCCCACGTCTCGTTTCAACCGGTGCAAAGCGATGTGGGAGCGGTAGCCGTGGGCTCCTATGGGACAACCTCGGCTGACGGCCGCTACACCTTGCGATTGGTGGAGCCGGATATCATCGGAGCGGTACCCGGAATGCACCGCGTTAGAATCCGAACGGCGGTAGCCGAAGAGGTCCGGGAAGACAGCCCGGTTGCCGTCGAAAAGCTCCTCCCGCGATATCACGACGGAACGCTGACGTTCGAGGTGCCCGTGTCGGGCACGCAGGCTGCCGATTTCGAGCTCTCCTCGCAGTGACACGGATGATTCAGACACGCTGGACTTCCGGCGCCGGATGGGTCATCATCGCGGTTGCGTGTTCCATGGGAAACCTACCACCCGACGGGAGATGACGAAGATGCTTCCAAATGTCCTCCAATTCGATCTGAGCCGGCGCCGCTGGCTGGCGGTGCTCGTGACGGTTGCCTTCGGTTTGCCGGCGGTCGCCTTCGCGGAGGAGCAGGACCGCTCGTTGCGGGTGCTCTGCTACAACATTCACTATGGGCAAGGCATGGACGGGGTCTACGATATTCCGCGGCTGGCGGAGGTCATCAACCAGGCCAAGCCCGACCTGGTGGCCCTCCAGGAGGTCGATGTCGGCGTGAGGCGATCGGGCCGCGTTCACCAGGCCCAGGAGTTGGGGAGGCTGACGGGTATGGCCGTGCGCTTCGGCCCCACGCAGCATTACGAGGGGGGGCTATTCGGAAACGCCGTCCTCACCCGCCTGCCGATCCTCGACGTGGCCATCCACCCGCTGCCCTATACCGAGAGCACGCCGGAACTGGTCACGTATCCCCGAGGGGCCATCGCCGTCGTGGTGCGCGGGCCCGGCGGCCAGCCGATCCGGTTCGTCAGCACGCACTTCCAGCATAACGTACCGGAGGACCGCGTGGCCGAGGCCAAGGCCATCAACGAGCTGTTTGCCGACCCCGACGACCCCATGCCGACAATCCTGGCCGGCGACATCAACGCGCCGCCCGATTCCGAGCCGGTGGAGGTCTTGCTGCAACGTTGGACCAACGCGATCGACGACGCGGCGGCGCCCACCGTGCCTTCGGACAAACCACGTTCCCGGATCGATTACATCTTCTATCGGCCCGCGGCGCGGTTTCGCCTGTTGCAGGCAGAAGTGATTGCGGAACCCATGGCCTCCGACCATCGCCCCGTGTTTGCCGTGGTGAGACTGTTGCAACCGTGATTGAGATTCGCCATCATGTCCACTTGGGCGAGTATAGGATTAGCGTAACCGTTCGCGGGAATTGTCCTTGTTTTCTGTATCGCCGATATGGGAGCAAACAAATGATCTTGCTGGAACTGCACCTCGCAGACCGAACGTGTTTGCCGAGCGTCTCCTTGCTCATCCGCGCCAATTCCAGGAACCATGCACTTCGGGCTGCGTGTTGCGCTCTGGCGGTGGCCCTCGTGGTGTGCGCACCGGCATGCCAGGCAGCCGACGAAGGAAATCCGCCCGCGGCGAACGCCGCTCGCGAGGCCCCGGCATTTACGGCAATCGCCGACGGCGGGTATGCGTTCGACACGGGCGTGCTCCGGGGCAAGCTCCACACGAAAGACAAGATGCTCGGACTGACCGACGTGGTCCACGTGCCGACCGGGCGTTCCGTGGCCGGCCGTTGGGGATTGATGCATTTGTACCGCATCTTCAGCGGCGGCCGCCGTTTCGGCGACGCCGCACGCGATTGGCCCACCACCTCGCGGCTGCTCGCCGACGGGGCAGTCGAGGTCCAATGGCCGCCGGCCCCGGACCGGCCTTTCGAGTTGCGGGCTCTGTATCGCTGGCACAACCCGGCGGCGCTCGATGTGTCGATCACCGCCCGCGCCGTGGATGATCTGCCCACGTTCGAGGTGTTCCTGGGTTCGTACTTCGACGCCGGGCTGGCCGATCCCTACTTATATGTCGAGCAGCAGGTGGTCACCGGCCACGAGGCCGGGTTCCTCTTGGGCGACCGGGCCTTGGGCCATTGGCA
>JAVEUP010000047.1:0-44854 GCA_034005525.1 Thermoguttaceae bacterium
CCGGCGAAGACCATGGCGGTGTATTCGCCAAGACTCAAGCCCGCAGTCGCCTCGCAGGAGAGCACCACGTCGGGTACCTCGGCCCGCAATGCCTCAACGGCAGCCAAGCTCGTAACAAACAGTGCAGGCTGGCTGCGGACGGTCGAGTCGAGTTCCTCGGCCGGCCCCTCGAAGCAGAGCTTGGCCAGATCGTAGCCGAGCACCTCGCCGGCACGGTCAAAGAGCGCCCCGGCGGCGGGGAGCGACTCTGCAAGCCGTTTGCCCATGCCAACCGACTGGGCGCCCTGTCCGGGAAATAAGAACGCGATCTTACCCAAGGCTATGCCTCAACTTCGGTAACCTTACGGTCCATGTAATACCCGCACTTCGGGCATACAGTGTGTGGAGTTACCGCGGCACTGCAATGCTCGCAGTAGGTAATGTGAGGGGGCTTCTTGGCGTCGTGCGAGCGCCGCTTGCCTGTCCTCGAGTTGGAATGCTTGCGTTTGGGAACGGCCATGGTCCAATCATCCTTAAGCGTCCAGCGGAGTTGGCAGCTTCACCGCAGCCATATCCGGGGACCAGTAAACCCAATATGTTAGTGTCTCGGCTGCGGAGTGTCAACCGGGCGGTTCAACTGCGGTTTCTCAACGGCACGCTCGCGCAGCTTCCAACAGTTTCGCGGCCTCTCGGGGCGCCGCTTCGAGGGCCCGGGGGAGCGCATCCGGGTTCTTCCCCCCAGCCTGGGCCATGTCAGGGCGCCCGCCTCCTCCGCCTCCGACGTGTTTGGCGACGGCGCGGACCCATGCCACGCAGTCAAACCCTTTCTCGACCACCTCGCGACTGGCACCGGCGATGAGCGTGACCTTTCCCTTCTCGCGCGAGGCGAGCAAAGCGGCAACCGGAGCCACCTTCCGCCGGAGTTGGTCGATCAATTGTCGCAGGACTTCGGGCCCACCGCCGGGCACTTCAGCCGCGACCACCCGGATATCGAGGACATTGCAGGCGTCCTGGGCCAACTGCTCGACCGACGGGCCCTCGGCCTGCGCGACCCCCTGGGCCAGCTTCTTCTTCAAGTCGCGGATTTCTTTCGCCATGGCCTCGATTCGCCCGGGCATTTCCTCCGGCGAGGTGCGGAGCAGCACGGCGGCTTCGTGCAGTGCCCGCTCGTGCTGGCGAATCCGGTCGAGCGCTTTCCGGCCGGTTAGCGCGACAATGCGCCGGGTGCCCGCTGCCACGCTCTCCTCGGAAACGATCTTCAATAGGCCCACCTGGGCGGTGTTTTCCAGGTGAGTACCGCCGCACAGCTCCTTGCTGAAATCGCCCATGCTGACGACGCGCACCACGTCGGGGTACTTCTCGCCGAAGAGCATCATGGCCCCGGTCTTTCTCGCTTCGACCAGGGGCATGTTCTGTGCGATTACGGGCGTCCCGTCGAGGATCTTCGCGTTCGCTTCGCGCTCGATCTCGGCCAACTCATCCGGGCTGACCGCTTGGGGGTTCGTGAAGTCGAATCGCAGCCAATCGTCGTCGACCTTCGAGCCCTGTTGCTCGGCGTGCTGTCCGAGCACCGACCGCAAAGCGTGGTGCAACAGGTGCGTGGCGGAGTGAGCACGGCGGATGCCCTGCCGGCGGGCGGCATCGATCCGGGCGGCCGCACGATCGCCAAGACGAATCGTTCCTTCGCAAAGGTGGCCGCGGTGCAAAGTGAATGCTCCGTCCACGTGGGCCCCAGTTACCTGGAAGCGGAATCTCTCGCCGGATATCTCACCGGTGTCGCCCATCTGGCCGCCCATCTCTCCGTAGAAAGGCGTCTTGTCAAGCACCAAGGTGATGGGCTGCTTTGAGTTGATTTCGTCGGCCTTATCGCATAGTTGGTTACCGGCCACGATGGCCACCACCTCGGCACCGTCGACTTCGGTGGTCTCATATCCAAGGAACTGGCTGCCATGCCGGACCTTCTTGATCGCGTCCAACGGATCGTGTTTGAAAACGATCTTTTCGCCCGTGCCCGACAGCTTACCGTGCCGTTGCATTTCTTGTTGATAGCCCTGCCAATCGAACGTAAGGTTGTGTTCGGCGGCGAGCGTTTCGAACAACTCGGGCGGGAAACCATAGGTGGTGTACATTTCGGCCGCGTCGGTGCCGGACACGGTGCCCCGCCCATCGCTCTTCATTTGCTCGAAGACCCGTCCGATGCGGTCCAATCCCCCGTCGATCGTGCCCAGGAAGTTCGTCTCTTCCAGGCGGATCACGTGGGCAACACGGTCGACCGTTTGGCCCAGTTCGGGATAGGGCGTCTTCATCAGTTCCGCCACCGTGCCCACCAGCTTGTGGAGGAACGGTTCACTCACACCCATTTGCCGGCCATCGAGCACCGCACGGCGGAGCAGGCGTTTGATAACGTATTTCTCCTTGTTCGGACCGGGATAGACGTTTTCGTGAATGGCAAACGTGCAGGCGCGAACGTGGTCGGCAATACGCCGCAAGCGTCGCCCGGTTTCGGCGGCCGGGTCGTAGGCCGCGCCGCAGACCTCCCCCGCTGCCTCGACCAGCGGGCGCAGAACGTCAATGTGGAAGTTCGTCTCGACGCCCTGCAATACCGCAGCCGTCCGCTCCAGACCCATGCCCGTGTCGATGTTCTTGCTCGGCAACGGCCGCAAATTATCCGGCGGATTGCCCACGCGGTTGAACTGCGTGAACACCAGGTTCCATATTTCGACGGAGCCGCGATCCGTGTGATAGTAGATTTCACTGCATGGGCCGCATACGCCGTCGGGCCCTTGGCTGGGCGCGTTGGCGGGCCAGAAGTTCTCGTCCTCGCCTAAACGCTCTAGCTTCTCACGGGGAAGCTTGACCTCGTCGAGCCAGATACCGGCCGCTTCGTCGTCGTCGAGGTAAATAGTGGCCGATAGTCTCGCCGGGTCCAGCCCGAGCCAATCCTTGCTGGTACAGAACTCCCAGGCCCAAAGGATGGCCTCGCGTTTGAAATAGTCGCCGAAGCTAAAATTGCCCAACATCTCGAAGAACGTGTGGTGGTAGGCCGTCCGGCCCACATTGTCGATATCACCCGTGCGGAGGCATTTCTGGCAGGTCGTTGCCCGGGTGAACTCTAGTTTCGTACGGCCGAGGAAATGGTCCTTGAACTGGTTCATCCCCGCGGGCGTGAACAGCACCGAAGGGTCCCAGCGGGGGACGAGCACGTCGCTCGGGCGCCGCACACAGCCCTTGCTCTCGAAAAACGCCAGGTAGGCTTCGCGGAGTTCGTCGGTCTTCATGGCAAACGCGTTGGCTCCAAGGGGCCGGGAGACAGTGGAATCCACCGAAGATACCGGGAAGAAGGGTGCCTGGGAAGTGGGTGGGGATGCTTGCTCCGGCCCCCGCTATCGGCGATAATGGTACTGGAGTGAAAACAGTCAGTTGGCCCGCGGGTGGGCCTTCTCGTAGACCTGCCGCAAGGCGGCAGTGCTGATGTGGGTGTAGATCTGCGTGGTGATGAGGCTTTTGTGACCGAGAAGCTCCTGCACGCTGCGGATATCGGCTCCGCGGTCCAGCAAGTGCGTGGCGAAGCTGTGACGTAGGGAGTGGGGTGTGGTACGCGTATCGAGCCCCGCCTCTTTGAGGTATTTTTCCAGCATGCGCGCTACGCTGCGCGTGGTTAAACGGCGGCCGAACTTGTTGACAAAGACGGGGGCACTCGGCCCGGTGGGCTCATGAACGTGGAGTCGGCGGACAGCTAGCCATCGCGTGACGGCCTCGGCGGCGAAGGAGCCGATGGGCGCCAACCGTTCCCGTCGTCCCTTGCCTCGCACTCGCACCACGCCGGAGGCAAAGTCAAGATCGCCGTCGTCGAGGCCCACCAACTCGCTAACACGCAGCCCCGCCGAGTACATGGTCTCGAGGATGGCTCGGTCGCGTAAACCTTGCCGGCCTCGGGCGGGCGGCGCACCCAGCAAGCGGCCGATGTCCTCTGCCGAAAGGAAATGCGGCAGAGTGCGGGTCTTTCGAGGGTTCCGCAACGGCTTGGCCGGGTTCGTGGCCACCCAACCCTCGCGCTGGCCGAACTTGAAGAAGCTGCGCAGGGACGCCAGACGCCGCGCAACCGTTGAGGACGCGTATCCTGCCTCAGTCAGGGCTGCCACATAGCCCCGCAGATCGAGTACGCCAATTGCGTCGGGCTCCGGCGGCGTTCCACCCGCGGCTTCGCCAAGATACGTGGAGAGAGCCGCCAGATCCTCGCGGTAGCTTTTAACGGTCAACTCCGACGCATTGCGTTCAACTCGCAGATACTGCAAGAACCGGTCAATGGCCCTCTGCATCACGCATCGTCGGTGTCGGTAGGCAAGGGGATTTGGAACCGCGAGGAATGTGCGTACTCATGGCCCTCCTGGCGTATCTTCTGGCTCAGCACGGCCGCATCGTACCAGGTGAAGCTCAACTCCGGATTTGAGGCATACCGGCCGAGGACGCGGAGTGTTTCTGCACGACTCTTGTCGTCGTACAAAAACACATAGCGTTCCGATCCCTTGACTAGTGCAAGCACGTTGATGTCCTGGCTCACAGCCGGCTTCCTCCTAACGGTGGCATCGAGGCGGGGTTCGGGCGACGGCGGCCTGCCGATCATATTCCGGACAAAAGGACCCCTTGATGTTATCGGTTTGTCGGCCAGCGCCACACCACTCGCGTTTCTCCCGCCCCCCCTCGTGCGCTGAGCATTTCCGAGATGTGCATGTGACAGCAGAACCGAATGTAGTCGTCACTGCGCTGCAAGTACCCTTGCCAACCCCCAAAACGGCGATCATTCCGGAAGTAAAAATAACTGGCTAACGCTTCTGTGACGTTGGGGTCGTTGCCCACGTACACCGCCGTGTGCTGGAGCACCGGATCACTACTGGGCGAGGGGCACGACGGGGGCCGAATCCGGGGCGAAGGCGGCACGAAGCCACGTGGGTCGGGCCAGTCCGGCGGCAAACCCCGCGGAGGTCCGGCCGTTTCCGGAAGACGCTCATTCCGTTCAGCCAATATCTGCTCGTGGGAGAGATGCTGGACTCCGCTCGGTCTTTCCGGCGTTTGGCCGTCTGGCTGATCTCCATCGAGTGGGTCGAAACGCGGAATTTCGACATCCTGTCCGGAAGTGCCCTGCTCCCGTTGGTAAGTGGGCGTTTGCGTCTTCATCTGAGCCCTGGCCAGTGCCATTTCGGCCTCGAAGACCAGCGGGGCAGGAATATGCTGCTCGCCCGGCGTGCCCCATGGCAGCCCGTAACCCGGCGGAATCGGGTGGAAGCACGGATTGGCCGAATACCAACGCACTTGCAGCCCGAAACGGGGCGGATAGTACGGCTTGTAGTCGGTAATGGCGCCCACGACCACAGCGTCGACTTCGAGCAACTGCGCCAATTGTCGAACGTCGTCGGCACTTGCCAATTGCAGCCGATTTCGGTCGATGACCTCTTGAACCGTGGCCACCGGCACGACCTCGAAGCCGGGCACCGACTGGAGTTCGGTGAAGTACGCCCAAGCCACTTGTTCACCGTTGAGCGTGGGCTCGTCCGTCATGTTGAAGAACGGAACGACGGCAACCCGGGAAAGCTGTGGAAAAGGATTGTAGACAGTCGGCTGATGGGTGATCTCGGGCAGGAACTGGCATCCGCCCATCAGCAACAGCATTAACGGGAGCGTGTATTGGCGCATCGCTTATCAGTTCACCGCCAGAAAAAACGCCCCCTACATCCCATGTTCCCTAAAGCCCGCAAGGACCCTCGCTGCGCGAAATACAGAAATCCAGCAGCACCGGCTTTATCGGCAAAGTTACCGTGAGTTCTCCAGCTTGATCTATCGGCATGTTGCGGAAAGTTCCTACACGCCTAAGGGCCCTGCCAGCCGATGAAGGGAAAATGGGATCGGCGCGCACTTGGCTTATTGTGCCGATATTCTTGAAGCCGCAGGTTGGGGGATAGGCATGTTCAAGACGAAGCATTATGCCGCGTGGGTGGCCGCGAGTGCCATCGCGATGGTTGTCACAGGGGGCTCCGCCAGGGAATTGCCCACGTTGAAGCCGTGGCAAACGATCACGCTGGACCAACCGGGCTCCGACGCAACCCTGCCTGTCACTTCTTGCGTGGCCTTGAGCCCGGACGGGCAATCCCTGGTGACCACAGGCGACGACCATGAGGTCCGGGTGTGGCGTGCGGCCAACGATGGCAGCTTTGTGCTTTTGGAACGATTGGGAAATCACGCCGACTGGGTCCGTGCCGCGGCGTTCCGCCCCGACGGAGCCGTACTGGCCACCGCGGGCGACGACCGGCGCGTCCGACTATGGGATATGCCCGGTAGCCGCACGCCCGTGGTGCTTCCAGGTGTCATCGAGGGCATTCGGGCTCTGGCCTTCTCGCCCGACGGCCGGCGATTGGCCATTGCGGGGTTCGACGACCGCGTGCGTCTTTACAGCAGTGAATCGGGCCGTACCGAACGCGAGTTGGTGGCACCGGGCGGCGACCTGCGCACCGTGGCATTCTCACCGGACGGGACCCAATTGGCGGCCGCAGGGCGGTCAGGCACCGTGCACGTGTGGCGGGCAACGGACGGGAAGCCAATCCACGAACTGTCGGCCGGTTCGCGACGCATTCGCGCTATGCAGTACTCGGATGACGGTGCCCTATTGGCCTCGGGTGGCGACGACGGGATGGTACGCCTGTGGAGCCCGCGGACCGGCGCGTTGGAGGCCGTGTTCGCATCCCGGCCGGGCCGGGTCATAGCGTTGTGCTTCTGCGGTCCGCAACGTCTGGCCGTGGGTCGCAGCACCGACACCATTGAGCTTTGGGACCTGGCCGCGCAGGAACCTGACGCTCAGTTGGCAGGTCATACGGGCTCCGTGGCCACTCTAGCGTACCAGACACAAAGCGGCACGCTTGTATCGGGCGGTTTCGATTGCACAATCCGGCTTTGGAACGTGCAACCTTAGTCCCGTGGAAGAAGACACGTATTTCACGCAGCATGGAGGTTGTTGTGGCTCGGCAAACGATGCAAAACAAGTCATTGTCCCGTTCCAAGGGTTCGGTTTCGCGCTGGCGCACCTGCCGGTTTGAACAGATGGAGCCGCGCTGCCTGCTGGCCGCCGATTTCTCCCCAATCCAGATTGGCATGGTGTACTTCGAGAATGCCACCGCCATGGATGAGGTGGGCGACCTGTTTGAGATCACCTTCTCCGGGGGCGCGCCGGGAACGGAACTGTCCAAGCTGATCATCGACACCGATCCTGCCCAGCAGGGCGTGCTGGAATACGGCGTCCCGTTCTTCGATACGGCGCCTGGTGGGCACGGCGTGTACGGCCATGCTCCTCCGCAAGTGGTCAGCAACCAGGGCATCACCTCGGCTGAGTTCGAGGTCGAGGACGGCGGCACCCTGCTGGTGATCCGGTTCAGCGGTTTCCACGCCGGCGACCGGTTGGTCTTCAGCATCGACGTGGACGAGGGTGGGGCGCTGCAATCGGCGGTAGTCGAGGGGGGCGAGTTCGAGGGCTCGCTACTTTCCGCGACGTTCACCGCTCCGCACTACTACAATGCTGCCGGAACGGGAGTGTTCTACGATAAGTTTGATCCCGCCCACCAAGAGTCGGGGCTCGATCTGCCACCGGAAAGCTACAGTCCCCCGCTGGAAACGCCGCATCCGGTCCATACTGCCGGCGTCTTCTTCTCCGTCGAGCAAACCCCATTGCCCATCAGCCTGGCCGGCACGGTGTTTGAGGACAGCAACCTGAACAATACCCGCGACGCCGACGAGCAGGGCATTGCGGGCGTCGAGTTGTCGTTGTATGTGCTTGCCGACTTCGGGTATGTGCCTACCGGTCTCACCACCGTGACCGACGCCTATGGCAACTACCGCTTTGACGGCCTGCTGCCCGACACCTATCGCGTGGTTGAAACTCAGCCGGACGGATACCTGAGCGTCGGCGCCCAGGTGGGGACGGTCGGCGGCGAGGTCCGCGGCGTGGTCACCACTCCCGACATACTCAGCGACATCGCCCTGCTGGGTGGAGAAGACAGCATCGGAAACGACTTCGGCGAGGTCCGCCCGGCAAGGCTCAGCGGCAACGTCTATCACGACGCCAACAACAACGGCCTGTTCGAGGCGGGCGAGGACGGCATCGGCGGCGTAACGCTGATCGTCTACCGCGTGGCCGATATGCTGCCCGGCGCCACGATTACCGTCACCACGAATGCCGACGGCTCCTGGTCGGCCACGGGCCTGATGCCCGGCGAGTACTACGTTATCGAGCACCAGCCCGAGGGGTACCTCGACGGTCTCGATACGCCGGGAACCGCCGGCGGCGTCGCCCATAACCCGGGCGACCGTATCGACCAGATCCACCTGGCTTCCGGGCAGGCGGGAGAGGACTATAACTTCGGGGAACTACTGCCCTCGACCATCAGCGGGCGCGTGTACGTGGATATGAACACCAACTGCGCCTACGATTCGGGCGAACCGCTTCTGCCAGGCGCAACGATTCACTTGCTCGATGCATCAGGGAGTATCATTGCAACGACGACCACCGATGACCAAGGAGAATATCGCTTCGAGAATCTTGCGCCGGGCATGTACGGCGTTTATGAAGTCCAGCCGGGCGGCTACCTCGACGGCTGCGACCAGGTGGGCAGTGCCGGCGGCTTCGTGAGTGAGTCCGACAGGATTGTCGCCATTCCCATCACCTCCGGCACCGCGGCCGTCGAGTACAATTTCGGCGAACTGCTGCCGGCAAGCCTTTCCGGCTGGGTGTACGTCGATACGAACGACAATGGCGTGCGGGAAGCCGGCGAGCGGGGAATCGGCGGCGTCACGCTTGCGCTGCTGAATGCCGACGCCGTACCCACCGGTTACACAACGACGACCAACGCGGCGGGCTTCTACCAGTTCGACAACCTCAGGCCCGGTACGTACCAGGTAGTTCAAACGCAGCCCGAGGGTTACTTCGATGGGCTCGACGCGGCCGGAAGCCACGGCGGTGTGGCCGTGAACCCCGGCGACTTGATCCGCGACATCACCCTTCCGCCGGGCGCGGAGGCTGTCCAGTACAACTTCGGCGAGCTGGAGCCCGCCAGCATAAGCGGCCGTGTCTGGGCCGAAACCAACGTGAACTGGATTCTCGACCCGGGCGAGCCGCTTCTGGCCGGCGTGACCATTTACCTGTTGGATGCCTCGGGCAGCCGCATTGCCCAGACCACGACCAATGCCCAGGGCGAGTACCTGTTCAACAATCTGAGGCCGGGTACCTATGGCGTTGAGGAGATTCAACCGGAGGGTTACCTTCAAGGCCAAACCCAGCCGGGCAGTGAAGGAGGTACGTTAGCCGCGGCCGACGTGATCGTCGGCGTCGTGCTCGGCTCCGGCACGGCTGCGGTCGAGTACAACTTCTGCGAAATTGTACCGGCCAGCATATCCGGCTATGTGTTCCAGGACGGGCCCACCGTGGTGCTCGGGTTTCAGGAACCGCAACCGGACGTGGAGGAGGTCCGCGATGGCACGTTCAAGCCCGGCGACAAACCCATTGCCGGCGTCGTGCTCAGGCTGGCCAACGCCATTGGTCAACAGATTTACGACGCCGAGGGGAACCCGGTTACGACCGTGACGGACTCCCACGGCTACTATGAGTTCACTGGGCTGTACCCGGGTGCATACACCATCTACCAAGAGCATCCTGACGGGTATGTCGACGGCATCGATACGCCGGGCAGCCATGGCGGCCTTGCGAACAATCCGGGCGATCCACTCGATCCGATGCAGCTAGGCTTCTTCTCGGGTGAGGTTACCACCGACATGATTGCGCGCGTATTGGTAGACGCCGGTGAGCAGGCCGTTGGTAACAATTTCAGCGAGGTTTTGTTTGCTCGCGTGCCTCCCGTCCCGCCGCCCCCACCGCCTCCGCCCTCGCCCCCGCCGGCGCCCCCGGAGCATCCTGCCCCGTTCCTTGCGCCGCCGCCGGTCATGGGCGCACCCCCAGTGTACCAGCCCATCATCGAGCCGCTGTTGTTTGGCGGGTCCGGTGCGCCTGCAGGTTGGACCTGGCACCTGAGCATCATCAATGCGGGCATGCCGCGCAACTACGGCGGCGGCTCGCAGTTCGGCCAGAGCAGCCGCAGTATCCTTTTCGATCCGGTCACGTGGACCGGTTCGAGCGTCAACCACGGCACGTTCACCGTGTTGAACCCGGATGGCACGACCTCGCATCTGGCCACCCTCGGCGTGCCTGGTGGAATCCCCTTGGCCGGCGACTTCAACGGCGATGGCCGTGATCAGGTGGCGGTGTTCCATGACGGTGTATGGTTTATCGATCTCAACGGCAACGGCATTTGGGATGAGGACGACTTGTGGGCGAAACTGGGCGAAGAGGGCGACCAACCGGTGGCCGGCGATTGGGACGGCGACGGCAAGACCGACATTGGCATTTTCGGCCGCGCGTGGATCGGCGATCCGAAAGCCATTGCCGCGAAACCGGGCTTGCCGGGCGCCCTGAACCCGCCCGACGGCCGCTACAAGAACCTCCCGCCCGAGTTGGCCGATGCCACTACCGGCTACCGCTCCATGAAGCGGACTGAGCATGGCCGCATTCGCAGCGACGTGATCGACCACGTCTTCCGTTACGGTACCGAAGGCGACCGGGCCGTCGTGGGCGACTGGAACGGCGACGGGATTTCCACCATCGGGGTATTCCGCAACGGAACCTGGTATCTCGACGTCGATGGCAACGGCCGATGGAGCGAGCATGACGTGAAGGTCGACTTTGGCCGAGCCGGCGACGTCCCCGTTGTGGGCGACTGGAATGGCGACGGAATCGACAAGATCGGCGTGTACCGCAACGGCACATGGTACCTTGATACGAATGGCGATCTCCGACTGGATGCGCACGACAAGGTCTTCGAGTTGGGCGGCCCGCACCATAAGCCAGTCGTCGGCGACTTCAACGGCGACGGCATCGACCAGCCCGCTGTTTACGAGGACGTGACCCCGGTAGACAACGGGCTGACGTCGCCATAGGCTATATTCCCGGTTGCGGTGAGGTGCGTCTTGCACGGCGACGGTTGCCGCGGGCCGAGTGGCACGTGTGCAAATCGGAGTCCCGCCCGGTTCGCGGGCCATGCATCGTCGGCACTGTGTTGTGAGCGCGGTCCTCACCCCTCGCAAGTGGATACTCTACGGGTCCCTTTTTCGCCGGGGGGTTTATCATGAAGATTGGGCTAGTGGGCTATCAGGGCTCGGGAAAGAGCACGCTGTTCGAATGGCTTACCGGCGTGGCGCCCGATCCAGCCCAAGGGCACGCCGGTCAGAGCGCCATGGCAACCATTCCGGAGCCGCGGGTGGAGCAGCTTGTGGCGATTTACCATCCCAAAAAGGTGTCTCTGGCCGCATTGGAGATTGTCGACACGCCGGGCCTCAGCCGCACGCACGAAGGGAATGCCCAACGCCTGGCGACCATCCGCGAGGCCGGTTGCCTGGTCCACGTGGCCGCGGGGTTTGACGGTTCCGATCCGCTGGCCGACATGCGGTCGTTCGACGAGGACCTCATGCTGGCCGACATGGAGATCGTCACCGGCCGAATCGGGCGCATCGAGGAAGCCGTCAAGAAACCCATTCCGCGGCAGGAACGTGAAAAACTTGAACACGAGCGCGAGACGCTTAAACTCGTGCTCGATGCGCTCGAGTCGGGCAACCCACTTCGCGAAAGCCATCTTACCGAAGAGCAGCAGAAGGTTACCCGCGCGTTCCGCCTTCTCAGCGAGAAGCCGCGCATGGTCGTGGTTAACACGGCCGATGACGAGGAACACCCCGAGCGGTTCACCACCGCCGCGACTGCCGAAATGCCGGTCATCGCCATTCCGGTGGGTCTGGAACTGGAGTTGTCGCGCATGACGCCCGAGGACCGCGCCGACTTCGAGGAGGAAATGGGGCTAACCGGCGTCGACCGCGATCATGTGATTCGCACCCTGCTGGATATGAGCGGTCAGATGCTCTTCTTCACGGCCGGCGAAAAGGAAGTGCGTACATGGCTGTTGCGGCGGGGAGCAACCGCCGTCGAGGCCGCCGAAGGCATACACACAGATCTGGCCCGAGGCTTCATCCGCGCCGAGGTATTCACCGTGACCGACCTGGTTCGGCACGGCGGCGAACGCGAGTTGAAGGCCGCCGGACTTGTACGCCAAGAGCCCAAGGACTACATTGTCCAGGATGATGACGTGCTGTTCGTCAAGTTCAGCGTCTAGCGCGCACCCCACCATTCTCACAAGGACTATGCCATGAAACGCCGCGAGATGTTGGTTTCCACCGGAGCTGCCGTACTGGGGCTTTCCGCCTTCCCGTTCCGTGGTGTGGCCGAAGCGGCCGACGTGCCCAGCCGGCCTGGAGCGTTCCGCGCCGGTGCCCACGCCCAGGATATTACGCCCGACTGGTTTCCCGTGGTGGTCAATGGCGGCTTTCAGCCGCGCTATGCCGAAAAGGCCCTTGATCCGCTCCATGCCCGCTGCCTCGTGCTCGACGACGGCGCCGGGCAACTCGCCATCGTCGTGGTCGACAGTTGCGTCATGGACCGGGCAGTTATCGATGAGGCGAAGGAGAAGGCGCACAAGCTGACCGGCATTCCAACCGGGCGGATGTTCGTCTCGGCCACGCACACGCATTCGGCCCCGGCGGTCGTGGGCGTTTTGGGCACCGATCCCGACGAGCGATACCGGGCGTGGCTGCCGGGGCAGATTGCCGAAGGAATCCGCAAGGCGCAGGAGAACCTGACCCCGGCGCAGGTTGGCTGGTCCGTCGAAAGCTTGCCCGAGTTGGTCCACTCGCGCCGCTGGATCGCCCGGCCCGACCGCATCAAGACCGATCCATTCGGCGAGGAGACCACGCGGGCTACCATGCATCCGGGCTACCGGAACCCCGACTGGCAGGAGCCGTCCGGCCCGATGAACCCGGAGGTATCCATCTTGGCAGTGCGCCGGCCCGACGGGATGCCCATAGCGCTTCTGGGCAGTTTTTCGATTCACTATGTCGGATCGGGCGCCCTTTCGGCCGACTACTTCGGCGCGTTCGCCACGCGAATTGGCGAGTTACTAGAGGCCGGCGGATCCGATCCGCCGTTTGTGGGTATTCTGGCCAACGGCGTCAGTGGCGACGCCTATTTGCGTGACTACACGCGTGCAGAGCCCGTCAAGTTCGACATGCACTCGATCGCCGAGGAGGTGGCCCAGGCCGCCCTGAAGGCGTACCAGGCCATTGCTTGGAAGGACTGGCTATCGATCGACGCCCGCGAGGCCGAGTTGGAACTGAATATCCGCGAGCCCAAGGTCGATTGGGCCAAGGGTGTGATGGCCGAGATCGAGGCCGAGGGCCGGCCGCTGAAGAGCCTGACCGACTTCTACGCGCGCGAGCAACTCCTCCTGGCCGAAATGCCGCCCACTCGCAAGCTCAAGCTCCAGGTCATGCGCATCGGTCCGCTGGGCATGGTGGGCATCCCGTGCGAAGTATTCGCCATCACCGGAATGCGTATTGCCCGCAATAGTCCGTTGGCGCATACCTTCACCGTCATGTTGGCTAACGGCTGGGAGGGCGGCTACCTGCCGCCGCCGGAGCAAATGGTCATGGGCGGCTACACCACCTGGCTGGCCCGGTCAAGCTGCCTGGAGATCGAGGCCGAGCCGAAGATCATCGCGCGCGTGAAGGAACTGATCGCCGACGTCGCGGGCGACCTTCGCGTGATGCGTGCTCCGCCGCCGATTCCCGCCTATGCCGCCGCCGTCATGGTCTCCGAGCCGGCCGTCTACTGGCGGCTGAACGATTTGAACGGCCCGCATGCTGGCAATGCCGTCGACGGCAGGGACCTGGGCGCATTTGAAACGCAAATTGCCTACTACATGCCTGGTCCGCAATCGCCCGATTTTCCGGGGCTGGGCATCGACAACCGGGCGCCGCACTTCGTCGGCCAGCGGCTTGCGGCCGAGGTGCCGGGGCTCGGGGAATCGTATACGGTTGAAATGTGGTTCTACAACTGCATGCCCACCGACGCCCGGCCCGTGACCGGTTACCTGTTCTCGCGCGGCGCGAGCGGCGATCATCTGGCAATTGGCGGTGTCGAATGCTCGCCCGGCAAGCTGGTATTCCACGCGGGCGAAGACGTCGGGAAGGCCCACGCCGGCACGACCGACGTCCCCTTGCGCAACTGGGTGCCGCGCGAGAGCTGGCATCACGTGGTGCTGGTCCGCGACGGCGCGAAGGCGACCTTGTACCTCGACGGCCGCCCCGAGCCGGAACTGACGGTCGAAACCGCACGGCCCCCGGCTGGCGGCGCTGTATGGATTGGCGGCCGTGCCGATGGGCAATTCGGCTTTGAAGGACGCATCGACGAAGTGGCCATTTATTCGCGGGCATTACCGGCCGACGAGATCGGCAAGCACTACCAGGCCGCGTTCTGACGTAACCATCCACCGGCGACTGTCGCAATTGTCGCGGCACAAGAATTCATCCACCCCGGTCGGCCAACCGATCCACCGCTGCCAAGGCCTACGCGGCGTCGCAGTGGACTGCTTCAGCTATCTGCCGCTGGTCATCTCGAGCACTTTGCCATCAAGTGAGAGGCGAACGGTGCTGGTGCCGATTTCCTCGCCGGTGGGTTGGCCTTCCTTGTCGAGGTGAAGGTACCGGACAATGACGCGAAACCCATTTCTGGTTCGCTCGACCTCGTACTCGGCCAAACGCGGCTCACCAGCCTGCTGCTCGATGAACTGGCGGACCTGCTCTACGGCAAGCTGCTGCTCCTCCGGCGTGACTGCAGGCAGGTCCGACGCATCTTGCCGTCTTGGGGGGCGCTGGCCGCGTTCGCCGCTTCGCGAGTCCTGGGCGTTCTCGCCCTGTGGGCGTTCGCCCCTTGCGGCAATTGCTGTTTCAGCATCAACGTCTTCCACTCGCTTTTCGCCGCGCTCATTGCGTTCCGGACCGCCTTCGGGACGTCTCCGGGAGGTCTGGCCGATCTGATCGCGCCCGTCGAGTGACGATGCTGCGATGTCGGACCCGTCGTCCGTGCGGGTGCGTCCCGGGCTGCGCCGCGGACGGCGTCGAAGCTCGTCCCGGTTGGTCTTCTTGATGACCGACAGATCGGGATTCTCCTCTTCGATGAGCGCCTCAACCTGCGCGACTTCCTCAGGCGTGGGTGGCGGCGGATCAACCCGCACCACGCGCTCCTCGGTCACCTCGTGCTCGACCATTTTCCCTTCAGCATCTTCGCGCATTTCGACGCGGGTTTCGGTCACGGTCTCCCACCGCGGGCCGAAATGGTACACCGCATAGTACAGCATCTTCGCCTTTGTCTCGTCGACTCCACCGCACCGGCAGGCTTCGTAAAACATCGTGTGCACGTCTTGCCACGAAGCCTTCATGTCGACGCACTCGACGTCGTGAACGACCGATGCATTGCGATATCTCCCTTCAAAAGGTCCGCCAATGAACGTCCAGAACGCCGCGGGAATCGAAGCGCCGTCCACGACCGTCCCGGTCGGAGCCTTCCAGCGTCGGTTCTGGCGGTCGACGTAGGCGAAGTCCTCGCGGAGCGTCATGTGGCGACCGTCGTCGTTCCAGGCTGCAACGACCTCGCCTTCAAAACGGCCGAAATCGGCGGAATCGGTCGAGTCCGTGCGCTGGCATCCGATGGCCGTCGCGAGGACGCAAAACCACAGAGGACGATAGTGGATTTTCATCGGCATTATCCTTCCAGTAGCAAGCATAGAGACAGACCGCAGCAGGCGACCACCCAAACGCCGGATACTACCCAATTTGTGCTTTTCAAGGCAAGTCCGGATTATTAGTGTAGGGGTGGGTTAAGGTC
Organism: Thermoguttaceae bacterium; assembly: GCA_034005525.1. Classification (GTDB taxonomy): domain Bacteria; phylum Planctomycetota; class Planctomycetia; order Pirellulales; family Thermoguttaceae; genus PWXP01. The sequence goes on from JAVEUP010000047.1 coordinate 15,836, forward strand.
GCGCGGGTTATTTGGCGGGCCCGCACAAGCCGCAGCCAACCTGTTCTAAAGCCCGCCGCTGGATGCACGCATTAGCGACCGATGGCCCACCAATGTAGCGGCTTGTTTGACCCACCCTACCCATCGCCGATGATCCGGGGGGGCGCCGCCTGGGCCGCGCACAATTTCACAAGCCGACCGATCAGTCTCTTCCGAACGCATCTCTATGGCCCACTACCGCATCGGTGGAGGAGTCGGTCCACTCGTCGGAGGTGTGGCTGGGTGTGGCGGTGCGGGTGGCGGGGGTGAATACCGGGGTGGCGATGCGGGTTGCATCGAAGGCTGAGCCGGCGCCGCAGGTGGCGACGGAGCCATGGGCTGCGGCGGGGCATACGGCTGGGGCGGGGCCAAAGGCTGGGCCGGAGCCGGTTGAGAAGGCGGTGGACCAGGAACGGGGGCAGGGTACGGAGCAGCCGGCGGTTGCCCAGCGGTGTGCGAGGGGCCGGTTGTTGACCGAGGCGGCTGTGGCGACGTCGGTGCCGGTGCCTTCGCACCCGGCTGCGGCACTTTCATGGTGCGCGGCTCGATCTGCTCGCCGTAGGCCGGCTCCGGAACCGTCGCCAGGAGCTTCTCGATGATCTGCTCGACGTCGACTCCCTCGGCATCGGCGTTGAAGTTCGTGAAAATGCGGTGCCGTAGGACGGGAAACGCCATGTGCCGGATGTCGTCGGCCGTGACGGCGAACCGGCCGTGAATAATGGTCCTGGCCTTGGCCGTCAGGATGATATTCTGCGCCGCGCGGGGGCCCGCGCCCCAGGCAAGCCAGTTCTTCACGAACTCCGGGCTCGGAGGCTCCTTTGGACGCGTGGCCCGAACGATGTCAACCGCATAATCGACCATGTGCTGGCTCACCGGCACTGCACGGACAAGCTGCTGAATCCACAGGATATCCTGCCCGTGCAGTACCGGGCGAATGTCGTGCTTCGCCGTTTGCGTGGTCGACAAGACAATATCGCGTTCCTCCTGTCGCGTGGGATAGCCAATGTTGATCGACAGCATGAAGCGGTCCAACTGGGCCTCGGGCAGCGGATACGTCCCTTCCTGCTCGATTGGGTTCTGCGTTGCCATGACGAAAAACGGCTCTTCCAGCGTGTACGTCTTCCCGCCGGCAGTGACCTCGTGCTCCTGCATGGCCTGGAGCAGCGCCGCTTGGGTCTTCGGAGGCGTGCGGTTGATCTCGTCGGCCAGCACGATATTGGCGAAAACCGGCCCGTGAACGAACCGGAACGTGCGTTGGCCGGTTGCCTGGTCAACGTCGATGATTTCCGTACCGGTGATGTCGCTGGGCATCAGGTCCGGCGTGAACTGGATGCGGGAGAATCTCATCGCCAGCGCCTTTGCCAGCGTGGAAACGGTGAGCGTTTTGGCCAGCCCCGGCACACCAATGGTCAGGCAGTTCCCCCGGGCAAAGATGCAGATGAGCATCTGCTCAATCATCTCGTCCTGCCCAATGATGACCTTGTGGACCTCGCTAAGCAGGGCCTGGCGGGCCTGGGCGATGCGCTGGACGGCTTCCTCGGGGCTCATGTGGGGGGTGGCGGACATGCGGATTCTTCCCTCAGTGACCAGGCTGGTTTACACTACAACATAATTGGCTTTCCAGTTCCCTTCAATACGCAGGTCCAGAATGTCTGCCGCAAGATCATTCGCCGGAAAAGAAGACGGAACTCCTTTCTGCGAAGCACCCTCTTGGCCGTTCCGGGCAAAGAGCTACGTCCCCTGGCTGGTTCTCCTCATTGCCTGTTCCCAGTATTTGGCGTCCATTATTCCCGCCGCGTTTGCCCAGAACTTTCGCCATGCCGAGGTGACATTCAACGCGGTTCGCCCGGTGAACAACGCGGAAAACAAGCCTTACGCGGTTGTTGTGACCGAGTTCTTCCATCACGGCGAAATCGATCCGAAGGGAGCCAAGGTGCTCGTCGTCGCCGCGAACAATGAGGCCGTTCCAACGCGAATCCTCCAACTTGGCCCCGGCGACTACTGCCGCCTGGCATTCCAGACCATCCCGCGGCAAACCCGATACGACCTCTTCTACGGAGGCGAGGAACCTCCCCGGAACGCACCTCCGTGGACCAATCGCGACGGGTTGCTGCTGGAAACGCGCGAGTACAAACACTGCAACCCGAACAGCCTGGAGGCCGTGCGCGAGGCGTTCGACTCGGCCAGGCCAATCGGCGCCGGCTATGTCGAGGGGGTCCACCACTCGAGCAACCCTTACACGCTGGAGGCGGAGCCCTTCTTGAGCCGGTACTCGGGCTTTCTGAACATCGAGACGGCGGGCACCTACGGCTTTCTGACGTCCAGCCGCGACGCCAGCTTCCTGCTTATCAACGACAAGCTGGTGGTGGCCGCTCCCGGTCTGCACGGTCCCATGCGCGACGCGCGCCCGGGCAGCCGAAAAGACATCCAACTGGCACCCGGGGCCCACAAGTTCGACTACTATCACCTTGCCGCCGGCCCGGAAGCCGTCATGGCCGCAGCCTGGGAAGTCAATCCGCTGGAAGAGAAGCCCAAGCCGGCAGCCATCCCGCCTTCGGTCTTTCGGACCGAGCAAATCGGCACCCTGCCGGCGGGAGTAGTCACTACCCGCACGCTGAAAGCCGTGCCCGACTTCTTGGTGGCCGTTGTCGGCGACGTGCCGCTGCCTGACAATCCCGATCCGCTTATCGGCGTGAGCTTCCGGAATACGTCGCCGCAGAGCCTCATGGCCGCGGGCAATGTTCACTGGGACTTCGGCGACGGACAGTCGAGCAGCGAAGTGAATCCCAACCACGTCTACCTTCGATCCGGGCTGTACGAGGTGACGCTGACGATCCGGCGTCTGGGCCGCGATCTGTCCACGAGCAACCGCATCTACATTGACCGCCCGCTGTTGACGCATCGCGACCAAAAGAAGTTCCACAAACTCGACGATTACTTGACGGTCGTTCAAGCCTACGACCCGAAGGTGCTGGACGCGGCGTCGCTGCGCCAGCTCGTGGAGGCGTATGATGCCAAGGCGGCATCGCTGGAGAGTGCGGAGCCGCAAGCAGAAACACCGCAGGAGGCGCCGGCGAAAACCCAGCCGCCGCGTCCCGAGCCGCCAACTCCCGGCCCTCGTCGGCCGCCTGCCGACCCGGAGCCGCCCGAAGAGACGGCGCTTACATACATCCAGAAGGCGGTTCACGCGGGCCAGGTAGCGTTCCTCGATACTGGATCAAAGGCCGCGGGCGACGAGGAGTTGCTCAAACTCGCAAGGATCGTGGCGCCGATGGCCCGCGATCGCCTTTCCCGGTCGGAAACGGCGTTCCAGATATGGGAAGGGGCGTCGCGCGAAGTCGGCAGTCCGGAGGGCAAGGCCGAATGCTTTGTCGAGGCGGCCGATATTGCCGTCAACGACCTGCTGAAGCCGGCAGCCATGAAGGCGGTCCTCGAAGCGGCAACCCGAAACCTCGGCGATACGAATACCGGCCGACTGGCCGCCCGTTTGGCCTGCATTTGGGGCGACTTCCACGCCGCCACGGGCGATGGGCTTGCGGCGAGGGAAGCCTACGTCAAGGCCGAGCGGATTGCCGGGCAGGACCGCCGGTACATCGAACGCACCGCGTGGCGCGGAGCGCATAGCCGCTCCGTCGAGGCGTTTTTGCGCGACAAGGATTACCACCGCGCGATCGGGCAGATCCGCCTGTGGCAGGCCGAGTTTCCTACCGAACGGATCGACGGCTTTCTCACTCTCATGTACGCCAAATACTGGGCGAATCTCGAGCAATGGGACCAGGCCATCGCCCAGGCCGAGCAATTGCAGGCAGTCAATCCCGACTCGCCGTACGTCGACCAGATTCTCGTGCTGGCGGCCGAGTGCGAGGTGAAGCGGAAGCGGCCGGACCGGGCCATCGCCACGCTGCGCAGCCTTCTGAACGAATACCCGGGAAGCCCTCTTGTGCCCGAGGTCAAGAAGACGCTTGCCTCTCTGGAGGTCGGCGAGGCAGACACCAAGAACAAATAGGAGATTGTTCCGATGCGATTCCTTGTGTTCCTTTGCACATTCGTGTCCGTCGTATTGTTCATGCCGCCGTGCGTCCGGGCGGCTGCACTGACGGTCGACCTGGGCGATGCGCAGCAGGTGACCCTGGTCGGCGCCATCCAACGCTGGGATATCGACGGCAACCATCGGCGCCCCGTCGATCCGAAGGCCGCCATCGATGCGCCTTACGTCGACGCCAGGGCCGTACACAAGGGCGGTGGAAAGTGGGTCTTCGAGAACCTTCCCAAGGGCACGTACGACCTGCTCATCATGGCCCAGCCGCGCGTCCGCGTGGAAGGGTTTCAATACGTACCCGTACTCGAATTCGACCCGTTCATCAAGCCCGATCAGAAGGTGGACGACGAGGTGCGCGACTTCATCGTCGACGACATCCGGAAGGCGCGACACTACGAGAACATCGTCCGGCCGCTATACATGGCAGGCAACGACCGCAACATTCGCGTACTGGTCATGCTCATCCGCGACCAGCCAACCAGCTACACACCCGGCGCAGGTACCATGCGCTTCGAGATCTGGCAGTACGACAACAACTACGGCGGCTGGCAGAAGCACCGGCGCACCAAGGTGCTCCATCGCGTGCTCATGCAGGTGAGCGAGTTGCGGCAATGGACCTGGCTTTGGGACACCCGGCTGGGCGGCATCGAGATCGCCGACCAGCCCGTCACCATCGAGTACCGGCTGCCGCAGCAAAGCGATAAGACACTGGGCGGGCTATACCCGTATTGACCGCGCATCGCGCCACACGCCGGTACTGGGTGGAATGTCGAACACCGTCTGTTTTTCTGCGACGGTAGCCATCCGGTGTGGCCGGGGGGGTCCTGTGTCTCTGACACTTACCGGATTCCAGCCCATCGGTTTCCAACGAAAACTGGCTGGCAACCGTTCGCCGGACGACGCTAGTAAGTGCCCGAAAGGAATCATCCGCGCGCATCCCCACCGCCCTCGACCACCTGTGCTCCGCCGATCCCGTCATGCGGCGGCTGATGGGCGCTGTGGGCCGGCTCTTCCGCTTCTAGGTGCCGACTGCTTTAGGCACAGCGGCGTGTGCCTACCACTTTACCCAAGGAACGGCACAGCGTGGTGTGCCTACTACATTGGCGCGGCCTGCACCTGGAAACCGAAGAGCCGGTCAATCTGCGTTTCCTGCCAAAATGGCAGGCACGGGCTTTCCCTCTTCTGGGTGTTCCGCCGTCGCGTGGTGCAATTTCTTCCGTAAACACTTTCCAGATAAGGTATTGCGACATTCCGGACGCCATCGATCCGACCGGTGGCACAGAGTTTGCTTTCTTCACTTGAGGACATATTATGATCGCGGTGCGCTGTCAGAGGCGATCGTCCCGCACGAAGCAGAGAAAAGGAGCGGCAAATGGCTGTAGGCGAAAAGATCATAGGCATTGACCTGGGTACCACGAACTCTGTGGTGGCAATCATGGAGGGCAAGGATGCTAAAGTCATTCCCAATGCTGAGGGGAATCGTCTTACCCCAAGCGTCGTTGCTTTTACCGACAAGAGCGAGACGCTCGTCGGAGAACCCGCGCGGCGGCAAGCAGTCACCAACCCGCGGCGAACCGTCTACTCGATCAAGCGGTTCATGGGACGGCGGCATAATGAGGTGGAGTCGGAAGAGAAGATGGTCCCGTACGAGGTGACCGGCGGCCCGCAGGATTACGTGAAGGTCCGGATCGGCGACAAGGATTTCACGCCTCCGGAAATCTCTGCCCACGTGCTCCGGAAGTTGAAGGAAGCGGCCGAGGCCTACCTGGGGCACAAGGTGAACAAGGCCGTCATTACCGTACCTGCCTACTTCAACGATGCCCAGCGCCAGGCCACCAAGGACGCCGGTCAGATCGCAGGGCTCGAAGTCGCCCGGATCATCAACGAGCCGACGGCGGCATCGCTTGCGTACGGGCTGGACCGGAAGGGGCACGAAAAGATCGCCGTGTTCGATTTCGGGGGCGGTACGTTTGACATCTCCATCCTGGAAGTGGCCGACGGCGTCTTCCGCGTCATCAGCACCAACGGCGACGGCCATTTGGGCGGCGATGACATTGACGAGGTACTGATCCACCACGTGGCCGACGAATTCAAACGCGAGCAGGGCATCGACTTACGCAAAGACACTATGGCACTGCAGCGGCTCCAGGAAGCCTGCGAAAAGGCGAAGAAGGAACTCAGTTCCGCGCAATCGACCGACATCAACCTCCCCTTCATCACGGCCGATGCGAACGGGCCGAAGCACCTGCAGATGAGCCTGACGCGGGCGAAGTTCGAGCAGTTGGCCGATTCGGTCCTGGACCGTCTGCGCGGCCCGGTGCAGCAGGCCCTTCGCGACTCGAAGCTGAGCCTCAACCAGATTGACGAGGTGGTGCTGGTCGGCGGGTCCACGCGAATTCCCAAGGTCCAGGAGATTGTCAAGGACCTGTTCGGTAAGGAACCGCACAAGGGCGTGAATCCCGACGAGGTCGTTGCCGTAGGGGCCGCCATCCAGGGCGGCGTGCTGGCCGGCGAGGTTAAGGATGTGCTGCTGCTCGACGTCACGCCTCTTTCCCTGGGAATCGAGACCCTTGGCGGAGTGATGACGAAACTGGTCGAGCGGAACACGACCATCCCCACCGAGCGGAAGCAGGTGTTCAGCACGGCCGACGACAACCAGACGGCCGTCACGGTGAAGGTCTACCAGGGCGAACGCGAAATGGCCGCGCACAACCGCTTGCTGGGCCAGTTCAATCTGGAGGGCATCCCGCCTGCGCCTCGCGGCATTCCGCAAATCGAAGTGAAGTTCGACATCGACGCCAACGGCATTCTAAACGTCTCGGCGAAGGACCTGGGCACCGGTACCGAACAGACGGTTCGCATCGAGCAGTCGAGCGGGCTTAGCGAAGAGGAGATCGACCGAATGCGGAAGGACGCCGAGGCCCACGCCGAGGAGGACAAGCGGCAGCGCCAGTTGGTCGAGCTGCGCAACCAGTCGGAATCGATGTGCTTCCAGCTTGAGAAGCTGGTCAAGGAGCACGACGCGAAGCTGTCGGAAGCCGACAAGAACGCGGTGAATCGTGCGATGGAAAAGGTGCGCGAAGCCGCCAAGGGCGACGATGCCGACCGGATCAAGTCGGCTCTGAGCGAGTTGGAGCAGGCATCGCACGCCCTGAGCCAGTCGTTGTACCAGGCGGCGGCCGCGGCCCAGCCCGGCGGCGACGGAGGCGCGGGCGCCCAACCGGCCGGCGGCGCGCCGGAAGGCGCGGCCGACGACGACACGATCGACGCCGAGTTCGAGGTGAAGGAGTGACCGAGCCGTGGCGTTCCGCTTGGAAAAACTGACGATCAAAGCCCAAGAGGCCGTTGCCGCCGCCCAGGCGACGGCCTCCGATCGCAGCCACCCGGAACTTGATCCTCTCCATTTGCTGGCGTCGCTCTTCCAGGAGCGGGAAGGTGTAGCCAGCCGGCTTCTCGAGCGGATTGGCGTCAACCGTGCTCAGTTCGAGCGGATTGTCGAGGCGGAACTCGGTCATTTCGCCAAGGTTTCCGGGGGCGCGGGACCGCACCCGAATCAGGCGTTCCAGCAGGTGCTCGAAGCCGCCCAGCGCGAAGCCGACGCGATGAAGGACCAGTTCGTCTCGGTCGAACACCTGCTCTTGGCGCTGGCCAAAGTTGACTCAAAGGCCCGCCGCGTGCTGGAACTCAACGCGGTGAGCGATCAGCAGATCCTCCAAGCGATGCAGGCTGTTCGCGGCAGCGCCCGGGTAACCGATCAGAACCCCGAGGAGAAGTTCCAGGCCCTGGAGCGTTACGGCATCGACCTGGTGGAAAAGGCCCGGCAAGGCAAGCTCGACCCAGTGATCGGGCGCGACCAGGAGATCCGCCGGGTCATCCAGGTCCTGTCCCGCCGCACGAAGAACAATCCCGTTCTCATCGGCGATCCCGGCGTTGGCAAGACGGCCATCGCCGAGGGGCTCGCGCTTCGCATCGTCGAGGCCGACGTGCCGGAAAGCCTCAAGGACAAGCGGGTCGTGGCGCTCGACATGGGCGCCTTGGTTGCCGGTACGAAGTTCCGCGGCGAGTTCGAGGAGCGGTTGAAGGCCGTGCTGCGCGAGGTGACCGACGCCGGCAACGTCGTCATGTTCCTCGACGAATTGCACACGATCGTGGGTGCCGGGCGGGCCGAAGGGGGCTCCGACGCCGCCAACCTGCTCAAACCGGCGCTGGCCCGGGGCGAGTTGCGATGCATCGGCGCCACGACGCTCGACGAATACCGGAAGTACGTCGAGAAGGACGCTGCACTGGAACGCCGTTTCCAGCCGGTGTACGTTGGCGAGCCGAGCGTGGAGGACACGATTGCCATCCTTCGCGGCCTGAAGCCCCGGTACGAGGCCCATCACAAGGGCGTGAAGATCAAGGACTCCGCCCTGGTGGCCGCCGCCAACTTGTCGCATCGCTACATTGCCGACCGGTTCCTGCCCGACAAGGCCATCGACCTGATGGACGAGGCCACCAGCCGCTTGGCAATGGAGTTGGAGAGCGTACCCGAAGCAATTGACCAGGTGCAACGCCGACTCGTGCAGCTCGAACTGGCTCAACGCCAGCTCGCCGATGAGACCGAGGAGCACGCCCAGCAGCAGCGCGCCGACTTTGAGGAAGAAATGCGCGAGCTGCGCGAAAAGCTGGCCAGCCTGCGCGAACAGTGGGAACGCGAAAAGGCCGGCCTTGGCGGCGTGCAGCAGATGCGCAAGCGATTGGCCGAAATCGAGCACCTAGCCAACCAACTGTCTGCGCACATCAAGGAGAAGCAGTCGGCCGGCGAACCCGTTCCTGAGAACGACTACCAGCAGCTTTACCAGCTTGACGTCGAACGCAAGAAGCTGGCCGATCAACTCGACGAAGCCGAGGACGCCGAGACCAACGGCGGCCCCGCCGCGGGCAAGCGGCTCCTGCGCCGCGAGGTGGGGCCGGACGAGATCGCCGAGGTCGTTTCCGCCTGGACCGGCGTGCCGGTCAGCCGCATGGTCGAAAGCGAGCGTCACAAGCTGCTCGTGATGGAGGACCGGATTCACCAGCGCCTGGTCAACCAGGAGGAAGCGGTCGAGGCGGTTTCCAACGCCGTCCGCCGCAACCGCTCCGGCTTGCAGGACCCGAACCGGCCCATCGGGTCGTTCATCTTCCTCGGGCCCACCGGCGTGGGCAAGACGGAATTGTGCAAGACCCTGGCCGAGGTGATGTTCGACGACGAGAACGCCATGGTCCGGCTCGACATGAGCGAGTTCATGGAGCGGCATACCGTGAGCCGGCTCATCGGCGCCCCGCCGGGTTACATTGGCTATGAGGAGGGCGGCCGGCTCACCGAGGCGGTCCGACGCCGGCCCTACGCCGTCATCCTGCTGGACGAAATCGAGAAGGCCCATCACGACGTGTTCAACGTCCTCCTGCAAGTGCTCGACGACGGCCGGCTGAGCGACAACCAGGGACACACGGTCGACTTCACCAATACGATCGTGGTGATGACGAGCAACATCGGCAGCCAGCTCATCCAGGAGGTCTCCCGCGAGGGCGGCACCGAGGACGAAATGCGCGAGGCCGTCATGGGCGCCCTGCAAACCCGCTTCCTGCCGGAGTTTCTCAACCGGGTCGACGAGGTGCTGTTGTTCCACCCGCTGAAGCGAGACCACATCCGCCGCATTGTCGAGCTGCAGATCCAACGGCTCCGAAAGCAGCTTGCCGATAGGCAGATCGATTTGGACGTGAGCCAGGCCGCCATCGAGCAGGTTGCCGCCGAGGGCTACGATCCCACGTACGGCGCCCGCCCGCTGAAGCGCGTCATCCAGCAGCGCATCCAGAATCCGCTGGCCATCGAAATGCTCAAGGGCGACTTCCGCGAGGGCGCCCGCGTTGTGGTTGATTACCACAACGGGGAATTCACGTTCGAGCCGGCGAAAACGCCTGGGGAGTAATGGTGCGGCGACTGACGTTTCCCGCCCGGCAGTGATTGGCGGAGCCGACGTGCATTTACGTTCGCGGTTGTGTCGTGCAGTCCAATGCGACACTTGATAATCGGCCGTCGTTCCCCTACCATTCGGCCCGTGCGATGGTAGAATGCTGGGAGCTGACCATACAGCGTTATCGAGATTGGAGATCGGAATCATGCAAGTCCAATTACCGCTCGATCAGATGACCCTTGCCGACAAGTTGGACCTGATGGAGTCGCTTTGGACGGATCTGGCACGCCGTCCAGCGGAATTGCCCTCACCCGATTGGCACAGGGACGTACTCATGGAGCGAAAGCGACTGGCCGACGAGCGCAAGCTGAAGTTCCTCGACTGGGAAACGGCAATTCGCGACCTGAGGGAGGAACTCCGTGGAAACTCGCCTACTTGAGACGGCCAAGGAGGACCTTCGGGAGGGTTATTGGTTCTACGAGCGTCATCGCCGGGGCTCGGCCACTATTTCCTCGATTGCATGGCGGCCGACGTCAGGTCACTGCATGTCTACGCCGGCATTCACGAGCGGGCAGAGGGTTTCTTTCGCATGCTCGCAAAGCGATTTCCCTTTGCAGTCTACTACCTGATCGACCATGATCGTATCGACGTTTATGCTGTCTTGGATTGTCGACGTGATCCGAATTGGATTGAGTCACGGTTACGCGAGTCTCGAACAGGGCATTGAACTGTTGGCCTCTTGGGCGGTCCGCGATGCGGATATCCTCCCCACCTACGGCGCCCGGCAGTTGGAACGGGTCATCCAGCAGCGCATCCAGAACCCGCTTGCCATCGAAATGCTCAAAGGCGACTTCCACGAGGGCGCCTGCGTGCAGGTCGACTATCGCGACGGGGAATTCACGTTTGGTTAGACGGCCCCCGGGCCGCGGTGGCCGTCGTCAATCTGGATGGCCTCATCGGCAGGGAGGACGACGATCTTTCCATCGCCGATGGAACCGTCCGGGCCGGTGCGGGCAGCATGGACGATTGCCTCGATGGTCCGGTCGAGAAAGTCGTCGTTGACGACGATCTCCAGCACCACCTTCCGTAGCAACATGGTGGTGTACTCGCTGCCGCGGTACATTTCGGTCCGGCCGCGCTGCCGCCCGAAGCCTTGGGAATCCGAGACGGTCATGCGCAGAACCTCGACCTTCGCGAGCGCCTCGCGCACTGCGCTGAGCTTCGGCGGCTGAATGACCGCAAGAATAAGCTTCATGCATGAATCTCCCACAGCAGTCTGTAAGTGTACCCGCCGGTCGGTGCTGGGAGCAAGCCCCTCGTTGTTCCCACCTGTCGGCCGCGATTTACACGTCAAGGTTCAGCGCCGGCCCCAAGCGGCCGGGGCCGCGCGGCACGAGAATGGCCGCAAGGCGGCCGTGCGGGTCCACGCAGGCGTACTGATTTGCCTCGGGCAGGTCGAGTGGCCGGGGAATTGCCTTGCCAAGCTTGATGGCCCGCAGGGCGTCGCTGTCCAGCTCCACCTGGGGCAAACCTGGCACGGCCGACAGTGGAGGCAACAATCGCTCAGTCACGTTCTCGCGGTTGAGATCATCGGTCTGTAGTGCGTCTGCTAATCGATATGGGCCGATAGCCGTTCTGACCAGGGTCGACATTACCGCTGCCGTCCCCAGTCGTTCGGCCAGATCGCGCCCCAGCGAACGCACGTAGGTTCCGCTGGAACAGTCAATGTCGAGTACCAGTTCCGGATACTCGTATCGGGTGATTTCGAGGCGATATACCGTTACCTGGTGCGGCTTCAGCCGTACCGTCTTCCCGCGCCGGGCCAGCGCGTACGCTCGCTCTCCCTGCACTTTCTTGGCCGAGAACGCCGGCGGGCGCTGGAGTATCTCGCCGGTCAGGGCGGCGGCCGCCTCTTCCACGTGCTCGCGCGAGGGGACCGGCGGATCGAGTAGTTCCGTCAATTCGCCCTCGATATCCTCCGTCGGGCTGCTCCGGCCCAGGAGGAACGTTCCGGTGTAGTGCTTCGGCATTTCCTGCACGTAACGGATAAGCCGGGTGGCAGGGCCCACGCACACGACCAAGACGCCCGTGGCCAGCGGATCGAGCGTACCTGCGTGCCCCGCCTTCGCCGGGCGCACCATCCGCAGCGCCGCGTCGACCACGTCGCGCGAGGTTATCCCCGCCGACTTATTCAAGTTCAGCAGTCCACTTAGCTTTTGCATGACGCCATCTTGTGCCGGCGACAGCCGATTGCTGCCGGCGACAGCCCATTATTGCCGGCGGGAGACGACGAACTCGCAAAGTCCTTCGAGCGAATCTCTTGCCGGGCATGGCGGCAACGACGCCAGGTGGCTGCCGGCCTCGCGGGCGAACTGCCGGGCTTTTTCGCGGGCGTAGTCGAGCGTGCCGTAGCGGTTGAACCAGCTATGAAGGGTCTCACGGTGGCGGTCTTGCGAGTTCGACAAGACTGCCATCAGCGGCTCACGCTCATCTTCGGGAATGGCAGCCAGCAAACGAATCAGCGGAAGCGTGGCCTTCTGTTTGAGCAGATCGGTCCCCAACGACTTCCCGGCCGTCGTTTCGTCGCCGGTCAGGTCCAGCAGATCGTCGGCAATCTGAAACGCGATGCCGAGCAGTTCACCGTAGCGCATCAGTGCTGCACGTTGATCGTCGTCGGCCCCGGCGTAGTGCGCACCGAGGCGGCAGCAGCAGGCCAACAAGGCACCCGTCTTGCCGAAGATGATATCGAAGTAGTCGGCCTCGGAAAGATCGAAATTGCCGCGATTCTGGACCTGTCGCAGTTCGCCTTCGCACATCACGCGTGCGGCTTCGCCGATGGCGCGGCAGCCGTACCCGCCGTCCACGGAGGCCGCCAGGCAAATGGACCGGCTGAACAGGTAATCGCCCAGGAGCACACTCGCTTCGTTGTCCCACCGGGCGTTCACCGTATCGAGATGCCGGCGGAGTTCGGCCTCGTCCAAGACGTCGTCGTGGATGAGTGTGGCCGTGTGAATCAACTCGACCGATGCCGCCAGCTTCACATGCTCCGAGGAAAGCGACCCCACGGCACTGGCCGAGAGCAGAACGAGCGCCGGGCGAAGCCGCTTGCCGCCCAGCCGGAAGCCGTGCTTCACCAGCAGATCGACAAACGGGTAATCGCTGGCCAGTTCGGCGCGCAGAAGGTCTTCCACCGCGGCAAGCTCGTCGCGCACCGGCGCGTACAGCTCCCGCAGCGACATCGGAATAGTTGAGCAACTGTCGGATATCGGCTTCATACTCACTGGCAATTCAGGTTGCACTGGGCTACGTTCGGAAAAAATGCCCGCTCTTTCCGCCCGACTTCTCCTCCAGACGAATCCATTCGATTGTCATGGTCCGGTCTACCGCCTTGCACATGTCGTACACGGTCAGGGCGGCTGCGGCGACGGCGGTCAGGGCCTCCATTTCCACTCCGGTCCGGGCCGTGGCCCGGGCCTCGGCCACGATCCTTACCGCCCGATCGCTCACGAAGTCGAACCGGACCTCAACCGCATCAAGCGGCACCGGGTGACAAAGCGGGACCAATTCGGCGGTGCGTTTCGCCGCCATCATACCCGCCAGCCGGGCCACTTGCAGCACGTCGCCCTTGGCAGCCCGCCGATCCCGGATCATCTGCAGGGTTTCGGGCTCCATGTCGATCTGGCCGCTCGCCCGGGCGCGGCGGACGGTGACCGGCTTCTCCCCCACATCGACCATGCGGGCACTGCCGGCTTCGTCAAAGTGAGTTAGTGGGTTCATGTCTCGCGTGTCTTGTTGTGCCGCCAAACCCATTCTAGTCACTCGATTCCGCCTGTCGAGGGGGCGTTCCGGTAGATATTCTGACGAGGCGGGCAAGCCAGACTCCCTGCCTGCTGAACTCGGCAATGATTTGCCCGTCCTGGAGCACCCAATCGACCGCCGCCAGATCGGCCCGGCGCCGGTAAATCAGGGCGTAATCGCAAGCAGCGGCCAGTTCCGGCCGGCTCGCGTCCCACCCGACCAACACGGTCTCCTCAGCAGCAAGAGTGGGTGAAGACATTTGAACTGCCGGAGCCTGGAACGGGGCCAGATTCGGGCCGTAAAGGACTGGTCGGCCCGGTGCCACGCGCGCAGCCTCGGCCAGGAGCGGCTCAAGAATACTGTCGCCCCAGTAGTTCACCTCCAACCCCATTCGCTCCGCACCCCACAACCCGCCAACGAGAAGATTGTAGTAGCCCGTATGGACCGGGTAATAGACCACTGCCCCCGTAGCCTGCGTTGCGACCAAGAGCCCGATGGCCGTTTGCCGGGCTGCCTGGGGAAGGCGCCGGCCCACCGGACGCTCGGCGAGCCATTTCGCACCGAGACCGGTAAACACTGCCCAAAGCGGAAACACGACCAGGAACAGCCGCACCCCGTCGTAGACGGGCACCCCGGGCCACGCGAAAACGCAAAGCAAGAATATGCCTGCCAACGCGAGTAGGGCAAAATCGTCGTTGCATGCACTGTTCCACGTTGACAGCGCAGGTTCGCGCTCGGGGTGGTCTTCAGGCCCCGCGAGCCGAGCGGGACGATTTCTTGGGGCGGTCAATCCCCCGCGGCCGGCCACGACCCCCGTCTTCCACATACTGTGTGCCCAGGCAAACACTCCGGCGGCGCCGAGCGCAAGGAAGCCGACGGGCACGGTCCAGAGGAACATCAGCCACGGGTAGTGCCAAGGCGCTTCGTGATCGGCCCAAACTTGCCCGAGATAGAACACGTGCAACGTGTGCCGCTCCGCGCCGCTGGATAGATATCGCCATAGGTTTTCGATCGGGTTCAGCCAAAGCCAAGGCCACCCGAAAAACAAGGTAACCACCCCGGCGGCAAACCACATTAGCGGCCCAGTCACCCGGCATGTAGGTGGTTCAGCGTGCGGGCGCAATCGTCGCATCAGGGTGCCGAAAAGACCCACTCGCCAGAGCAGCCACGCGCCGATCGGCGGCAGCAAGAGCACGCCGTGCAACCGGATGAGCATCGCCACGCCCCAAACCATACCGGCCAGGGCATATCGGCTCCATGCACGAAGCCGGTTTGGCGGATGACCCTCGGCATCCGCTCGTGCTGCCCAGGTAACCATAAACAGTGCAGCCACGCAGGATGTCGTCGTGAGCATATCGAGCGCGGCGAAGTGCGCGTGCGCGAACAACCGGGGCATGAGCACTGCGCAGAACGAAGCCACCACTCCCGCAACGGCCCCGGCACGCACCCATGTCCATTGTGCGACCAGAAACACGAGCAACCCGAACGCCAGGGCCGGCGCCACTCGCGCCGCGCTAAGCGAAACCACAGACGGATTGTCGGGCGCCGGGTCAAAAAGGTAGTGCGTAAGCCCGAGGATGCCGTGCCCGAGCGGCGCCTGGACGGGGGGCCCGCCAACGGGCCAATGGAAGTTCCTGCGTACGTTTTCAGGCAGCAAGAACGCGAATCCCTGCTCTCGAACGGCGGTTGCCAGCGGCTTACCCGCCAGGCCCACGTGGTACAGCTCGTCGCAGGTAACGCCCGGCCCGCCGGAATGCGGCCCGAGCGACGCCAGCACGACGGCCGTTGCCCCAGTCGCCACCAACAGCCGTGCCAACCAGGGTTTCACACCTTACCCGCCGCGACCAGTCGCGCGAAATGGTCGAACGAACGGTCGTAAGTTCGTTCCGCCGCATCGGGAAAACAGCATCCGGGCAACTGCCGGCTGCGCAAATGGTATTGCAGACACTCGCAGCAGACCCCCTTGCGGCTGCATGGCTCATAGCTGCAATTGCAGAAGTCCAAGTTGTCCTGTTTCCGGCATTCCATAACGTGATCCTCGGGGGGGATGCTTCGTGTCTATCAACCAGATGCTTCGACGTCGTCTCCACCGCAACTATCCTATTGCGAATAGCGGGAGGGTTCACGGGGGACCGTACTCGTCGCATTCAACAAATAGCCAGGAAGCAGATACCCTAGATTGCCCTATCGCCCCATATTGTCTTGACTGCAACGCTGCGTCTTCCGATAATCCGCGGTCTTCTTCAATCCCAACAAGTGCTCGACGGAGCGGTCTGGAGGTCAGGCATGAAGTTTATGGGCAGGGGGTATGTGCTGTTGGCACTGGCTGCGGTTGCGCTGAGTAGCGGTTGTCAGTCGCCGTACCATGCCGATCAGGGTGCCCTGTTCGGCGGGCTGGTGGGTGCCGGCTCCGGTGCAATTATTGGCAACCAAGTGGGAAGCCCGGGCGCCGGGGCCGCCATTGGCGCGGCCATTGGAACGCTCACGGGCGCGGCGGTCGGCTCGGAACTCGACAATATCGAGGCGCGGAACGCCGCCAACGTTGCCGCCATCGAGCAACGGCTCGGCCGGCAGCTTGCCGCCGGTGCCGCGACGGTCGACGACGTAATCGCCATGACCAACGCCGGTGTGGACGAGGAACTGATTGTCAACCACATCCGCAACAACGGAACCGCCGTGCGGTTGCAGGCGGCCGACGTGATTTCGCTGCAACAGCAGGGCGTCAGCAAGAGGGTGATTGCCGCGTTACAGGCGCCGCCGTCGCCGCAACAGCAAATGACCGCGGCACCGGTGGTCGTGCAGTCTTCGGCGCCGCCGCCACTTATTGTCGAAGAGTACCATTACGGCCCACCCTACTGGGGGCCTGGTCCTTATTACTATCACCGCCCCCACTATCATCGTCGGCCGTCGCGTCCCGGCGTGAGTTGGGGGTTCACTTACCGGAATTAGCTCTTCCAGCACGCCGGGCGGACGATTGTGGTTCCCAGAAGTCCGAAATCTGCCGGCGCTCTACCGATTGTCGAGCCGCTCCCTTCGGCTCTTTCTCCTGAGCACGCGTTCCGAAAGCTGCATCACCTGCCGCATTGCCTGTGGCTCGATAGTGCGCTTGGTCACCCTGGAACGGGGCGATTCTCATTCCTGGCGGCCGATCCGTTCGACTATTGGGAGCGGGCGACCGCAAGCCCACACGATTTGCGCCGGCTGGCGGCCCGCCTGGCGGAGTTCACCACGGCATCTGTGCCCGGCCTGCCGCCGTTCCAGGGCGGAGCGGCCGGCGTGCTGGGCTACGAATTGGGACGCGCCCTCGAAACGTTGCCGCGGCCTGCGTACGATGAGTTCCAGACGCCTGTTCTGGCCCTGGGCTGGTACGACGTCGTGCTGGCGTGGGACCATGCGTCCGACTCGGCTTGGATCATCTCGCAGGGACTGCCGGAAGTCGAGCACGCCACGCGCGGCCGGCGGGCGGTCGCAAGATTGAAAGCCTTCCGGCAGTATCTGGCCGGGCAGGCAATCCGGCCGGGCAGCGAGCCACAACTGATCGGCAAGCTTTCAGCGGACGAACTCGCCCCGCAGTACCCGGTGCCCGGTCCGGTTGGTTTGACTTCCAACTTCTCGCGGGCGCAATACCTGCACGCCGTGGAGCGCGCCATACGGTACGTGATCGAAGGCGACGTGTTTCAGGTGAATATTGCGCAGCGGCTCCTGGTTCCAACCCAGTGCGATTCGGTGGAACTCCACTGCCGGCTGCGTAAGCGGAATCCGGCGCCAATGGCCGGGTACTTCGATCTCGGCGCCTTACAGGTGGTTAGTGCCTCGCCGGAAAGATTCTTGAAGGTCGAGGACCGGCAGGTCGAAACGCGGCCCATCAAGGGAACGCGCCCCCGGACGGGCGAGGCGGAAACCGACCGTCGCACCGAGGCGGAACTGCTGAAGAGCGAGAAGGACCGCGCCGAGAACGTCATGATCGTGGACCTGTTGCGCAACGATCTTTCCCGCGTGTGCGAGCCGGACAGCGTCCACGTGCCCCAGCTTTGTGAGCTGGAGCGCTATCCTTATGTGGCACACCTGGTATCGGCCGTGGCGGGGCGACTGCGAGAGACTGCGCACGCGGTCGACCTGGTCTGTGCCGCATTTCCCGGCGGGTCGGTTACCGGGGCTCCGAAGGTCCGCGCCATGGAAATCATTGCCGAACTGGAACCGACGGCCCGCGGACCCTATTGCGGCTCGCTGGGTTACTTCGGGCTGGACGGTTCCATGGACCTGAGCATTCTCATCCGGACCATCATCGCCGGGCGCGGCTGGTGGCAAATTCCCGTCGGTGGTGGTATCGTAGCCCAATCGGACCCGCAACTGGAATACGACGAGACGTGGCACAAAGCCGAAGGCATGTTGCGGGCAATCGGGCAGTCATGATCCTTCTGATCGACAATTACGACAGCTTCGTATACAACCTGGCGCGGTACTTCCAGCAGCTTGGCCACCGGACGGAGGTTGTCCGCAATACGGCGATTGACGCGGCCGGGGTGCGGCGGATGAAGCCCGATGCCCTGGTCATATCGCCGGGACCGTGCGCGCCGCGCCAGGCCGGTTGCTCGTTGGAGGTGGTCGGTGCGCTGCACCGGGAACTGCCCATCCTTGGCGTTTGCCTGGGCCACCAGGTCATTGCAGAAGCGTTCTGCGGGCGCGTTGTGCAAGCCGATGAGCCGGTCCACGGCAGGGCGACGCTGGTCCACCATGACGGGCGAGGCGTCTTCGAGGGATTGCCGGCGCGGTTCTCGGCTGGCCGGTATCACTCCCTGGTCGTCGAGGAGGCGTCGCTGCCGGACTGTCTGGAGATATCGGCACGCGGCCCGGGCGGCGCCATCATGGCGTTGCGCCACCGAACGTTGCCGGTCGTGGGGTTGCAGTTCCATCCGGAGTCTATTCTCACGGAATACGGCTACCGCCTGCTTGCGAACTACTTGCGAGGGGCCGGGCTGTCCTGAAAAGAGGTCAAGAGCCTTTTCCGGAAACGGCTCGGAGGGTGCTTCGCAGAATAGGCTCCTGACCCCGCGTTCGCATCCGGGCATTGACACGGAACGTGCCGCCGGAGTGTAATGCAGGGTACGGGAACGTGAGGAATTCAATGGAATCTGGTGGTCGTATGGTCTCGGTCTTGGTGTTAGTCCTTTCGTACGCAGCGTTTGCGGAAGTCTCGGAAGCGGCACGCCAACCGGTATCAACTGCCGAGATCGAACTAGCCGTGCGCGAGTTGGGCCACGACGACTTCGCCACGCGCCGACGTGCCACACACCTGCTGTGGCAGGCCGGTGAGGCCGCCGAACCGGCGCTGCGCGAGGCGCTGCAAAGTCCAGACCCCGAGGTCGTCTCCCGCGCCCGGTGGGTCCTCGAACGGCTGCGTTTCGGCCTCTCTCCCGACACGCCTCCTCAACTGGCTCAACTCATCGACCAGTTCCGCTATGGGAATGAAGCGGCGCAGCGCGAGGTGCTCAAACGCCTGACTGACTCGGGACGCGTTGAACTGGCGATCCGTCTGATCCGTTCCGACCCGGATTCCGAAATGCGCGAGCGGCTCACAGGCTGGCTGGTCAGCGACGTCGGAAAGAATGCGCGCCAACTCATCTTGGACGGGAATCTGCCCTTGGCGCGGCAGATGCTGGAGATCGCCGCGCAAAGTGAGCCGGGCTATCGCGACTTCGCCGCCTTCCTGCTCCTGCAAGGCGAACTGGACGCGGAGATCGCGAGCCGGAGCGAGCGGCTGAAGCATCAGCCGGCTGCACAAGAGGCCCAGTTGCTCAGCTACCTATTCCGGGCAAAGGGCGATTTGCGAGCCGCGCTGCGGGTATTTGACGATCAGGCCGAGGATCCAAGTGCTGCGCGAGGCGTTCTGGCCGAGTTGGGTGACTGGAAGGAGCTTGCCCAGCGACTAGACGGTTTGCCCAATCGGGGGGACGACCTGTTCGACCAGCGCGACGACGACAATTTGGAACGGTTGGCTATGGCGACCGCCATCTACCAACTTGCCGGGAACGACGCCCTCCATGCCAGTGCACTCGAGCAACTGCGCGAAACCGCTGCGGACGATGCCGCCGACGCTTGGCGCGTGGGCGAAGCCATGCTCATCATGGGCCTGCCCGACGAGGCGATCCGACTCTTCGTCGAGCACGGGCATCGGCAGAGCGCCTTTGAACTGCTTGTAGCACAAATGCGATTCGACGAGGCGTTCCAGCTTGCCGGCATGGAGAAGCCAGCCGATTCGTTTCACCTGGAGGCAGATGAAGCTGAAGCTGCCAACAACGACGAAGTCCAACAAGAGGGCGCCGAGGAAGATGAGACGGAGCGACCGGAGGCTGGTGTCTCCGCAGAGCGGTTTGTCTTGGGATTGAGTGTGGCGCAAACCCAGCATCGCCTGGGCTGGGCCGCCGAAGCGGAACAACTGCTTGATCGGCTGGCCGACGCCTCGGTGGACAACCCGGAACTCCATTTGCACAGCGTGTGTGCCGCCGAGCGCGAAGTCGGACTCGACGCGAGGGCTTTTCAAAGGGCCGCTGAAGCCATTGATGAACAGACGGCCGCAGCGCTGCTGAGGGCATTGTTCCCAAGAAACACCGGCGAGGCGCTCCGCTGGTGGAGCTACCTGGGCGACATGCAACCGGAAGCCGGCGCGGCCGAGCGATTGGCGCGTATCCAGGGCGTCGTCGAAAGGACTTTCAGCGCCGACGATCTTCTGGCCCTGGCTCGCGAGGCCGAGGAACACCTGGAAGCGGTCGCGCCCGAGATTCGGGCACAGTGGCTCATCGCCACCGGAGAGCTGCGGCTCGCCGCCGACGATACCAACGGCGGCAAGCGGTGTTTCCAGCGGGCCGCCAAGGAGGATCGCTCCGCCGATACGTTCGTGCGGCTGGCCGACTTCCACTTCAGCCACCGGCAGTGGCCGGCGGCAGCCGAGGCCTACGAGACGGCCATCCACCTGGCCGTCGGACAGACGCCCGAATCAGTCGCTCACCTGGTCTACCTGCAGGGCTATGCTCGCACCATGACGGGCGACGAAGATGAAGGCAAACGCCTCATGACGGTGGCGAGGCTTCTGCCACTGGGCAGCGCGCGGGTACGTCACGCACTTGCGGAGGCACTCAAGCAGCGAGGACTCCCCAAGGAAACTGCTCGGCAATGGCAGATCGTCTTGCGCACCGGCCGGTTCAACGAGTGGGCGCTGAACGACGCCGCAAAGCAACTAGGCAACGCCATAAGCAGCGCCGAGCCCCTGCGGGCGGCAAGCTACTGGCAGCGGCTGCTTCTGAGTTGCTTGAAACGCAACGCAAGCCTTGCCAAGGCCGACGGTTACCTGAAGCTCGTCCAGCTTGTCCACCGGCTCCGCGCCCGGGCATTCCTTGAAGCCGGGGATACCGAGGAGGCCGTCCGTGAAGCCTGGCTGGCACACGCGGCCACGCCGGGCGATACCCAACTCGTTTGCGATCTGGTGCCACGGTTGAATCACGCCGGACTGGACGCCGAGGCCGATCGGATGTTTGAGGCTGCCTACGCGCATCGGCAGCAGGCGGGCCAGCACCATCCGAGCGCGGCCTCGCTTATGAATAATACGGCCTGGATGGCCGCCACCTGCAACCGCCGCCTGGACGAGGCACTGGACTTGGCCCGCCGCGCCACGGAGCTTGTGCCGGACAACCCCATCTACCTTGACACATTGGCCGAGGTGCATTTCCGTCGCGGCGACCGCGCCGAGGCGATCGAGTTGGTCCGCCGATGCGTGGAACTCGACCCCGGCCGCGAACACTACCAGCAGCAACTCGCGCGGTTCGAAGAAGCGGAACCTTAGCCCGAGTTGCTTATGTACATGGGGACTGCAACTCTGATCACGGCCTGAACAGAATCCGCGCACAATACGCCGGCCCCCCGCCCCCGACGGTGATCCACGTCTCATTGTCGGTGATGCGCGTGGCGTCGAAATTGCCGAAACGCGCCTTGCCCTTCTTAGCCACAATCACTCGCTCGGTGTTGCGCAGGACGCACAGCCGTTCCGTATCAACATGGGCCATCACCAGGGGAGCGCGGTGCCGCATGATTTCGTCGTTGTCAAGGCCGCGGCGCGTATAGACCAGGAACAGGGCATTGCCGTGTGCCGCCCACTTCTGCTGGGTATTGTAGCTGCCCAACTCGGCGCCGTCGTCGAAGATCCACGGCCGCACCGGGTCGAAGCTCAGGCCGTCACTGCCGGAGGTCACGTAGCCGCGCAAGTCGTTCCGCATGGTCAGATAGTAGCGGCCCTGGTGTTTGACAATCGACGTCTCGTAGAGGCCGCGGGGTTCGCGCACGGTCATTTCTTGGCCTACTTTCACAAGGGTGAGCGTCTCGCCGTCGAAGCGACATCGGACGACCATGCCGCGGCAATTGAACGGCAAGCCCTTTGCGATGGCATACACGGGCAGAAGAATCGTGCCGTCCGGTTCGACCAGCCACTGGCCATGCGCGCCGTTGAAGAAATACGAATCGTCGTTGGTCTCGGGAAAGTCGAGCACGCGCCAGGGCGACCAGGCGTCGGTAGCCGGGTCGTACACGGCGTAGGCCGTATCGCGGCGGTGTCCATAGCCGGCAAAGCCCTTCTTCGTATATCGCACCGTGTGCCCGATGCCCAGCACGCGCCGTGACGGTTCGTGCCAGCGAAGCTGGAAATCGCACACACCGATGCGCACTACCGGAGTGCCGTCATCGACTCTCCGCCAGGCCAAGGCCGGAACCGCGGTCGGCTTCGACCAGGTTCTGCCCAAATCGAGAGTGCGCATGGAGGACAGGCCCGTGAAATAATCGGACCCGAGCACCTGCATCGCGACCATCACCACAGCCGGCTTGCCCTCCTCGCCAAACCCGGGAATTGCCGCGGGCCGAGGCTGGAACCACTCGCCCCCCGCCGCCGGCTCAAGGACGGTTTCCAGGCGGACTTCGTAGTCGGCGGCGTCTGCCGGTGCACCGCTGCTGAGCAGTACGAGACCAGCGACGGCAAACATGGACATGGACAGTCTAATTTCACACATGGAGTATCTCCTGAATGGGTTCAATATGGGTTTTCTCCGCCAGTGGCATAAGATGGAGGTTGATCCTCCGGCAGACTCCCCACTGTGCCACGACAATGGAGACTGCCCTGTAAGGGCCAGCGCAGATTGATCGATATAGCGCTGGCGGCCGGCTACTGATGACGAACCCACAGCAACAAATCCTCGATCGTCGCCTGGTTCTGGCGGTCAGGCTTCAGCGCGAACGTGAACCGGTTCACACCTCGTTTGACCACTGCTGGGTCGACTTCGTAGTCAAACCAGCCTTCCGCTATCTTTCCGTCCGACAGCATTGTGCCGTTAAGCTCGACTGCCAACTCGTCCGGCTTGGCAACGCCCGTCACCCGAAGCTTGAGCGCCACCCGCGGAACAATCCCTTGGGTCTTTCGTCTCAAGATGTCCTCGCCAACCCGCAGCTCCGCCGTCTCGGCCTTGCCGGCAGTCAGTCTTAGCGGTCGTTCGGGCGAGACGATCGCTCGGTTCAGAAAACGCATCCCTCCTTTCAGCCAGGACTCGGCTCCGCGGACTTCGCGGGCACCGGTTGTGTAGACCTTATCCAGTGACGCAAGTATCTCCGGATCGCCCAACTCGCGCCACATGGGGCTGTGTGGATTGAAGGAGTTGAACAGGTACACCCCGTCGGCGCCCGAGTTCCAGACATTCATGGCGCGCCCACGGTAACTCTCCGTTGAGGCGCGGACTTTCCGGGCATCGCCGTCGCGCATGCGAGTTTCGCTCAAGCAAGCATAGACCTTCACGTCATACTTATGGCCCAGTGCGACACTGGTTTCCCAAGGATTCAGGCAGAAATAGTCACTCACGGCCATCATGTCGATGAGTCCTTCCCGCATCCACGTTTCGACGTCGAAGCCCATCGCCTTGCAGTACCCCACCGAGTCCGGCACGCGGACTCCCACCAGAATCGGCCTGCCACGCCGGAGCCCAACTCGCTCGGTCATCTCGCGGATGTTTCGCAGCAGGTTGGTCATCTTGTCGCAATCTTCCTGACTGGCATCCTCGCCCATGGCCGGACGTTTGAAGTAGTTCAGGTGCCGGAAGAAGTCCAACTCGACCCCGTCGACGTCGTAGTTCTCGCACACTTCCTCGAAATACTTCAGTGCCAGGTCCCGTATCTCCTGGCGTCCGTAGTCTACGGCGGTCCATCGACCCTTGACAACGCGTTTGGTGTCGCCGCCGAGCAGCCATTTGGGATGGTCCCTCTTCAGTTGGTTGAGCATGATTTCATTTCCGTACCAGGTACCGGGACCCGCGGCATCATGCGTATCGTTCATCCGCATAGTCCAGAAGATCTCGATATCGTTTTCCTTGCAGAACTCGACCATGATCTTCAGCGGATCGGTGCCCTGTTTAATGAACTCCGCGGTCTTGTTGTCGCCAAAGGCCAGCTTGGAGAAGACGCGCCTCGTGTTATCCGGATGGTCGATTTCTTTCGTGATGTCAAAGACCTCGCCGACGTTCGTGTTGTGCGTGAAGCTTCCAAACGGCGACGACCAGGTGCAATAGAAGATCGTGTCCACCTGGCTGTCCACCAGAGGGGTCGTCCGCAAATCCAGAAGCGCCTTCGGCGTTGCCTCGTTCAGCCAGTAAACGGGTTCGTTGCCGTCGTTGTTCATGATGATGCGCCGCTGCCGGTTGGCGGCCTCGGTGCGCCGGGCCCTGAGTTGCTCGATAGTGCCGGGACGCCCGGGACCGTTCTCGGCTGCGGTCGCTTCGGGTGAAACCATCGAGAATCCTGCCAGGGCCAGCACGACTGCGGTGAGTCGAAGAATGGGGCAAATGATTGGCGTCATTATGAAGCCTCCGCATGGGTTGGTGTGTGATTGGGACGGCAGTGGTGTGCCACTCAGTCCAAGTCGAACGCCGGGGTCATTCTGCGGGCCCCTGGCGGGATGGTGCTTTCCATCTCGCTCCGAATGTTGTACTTCTCGGGAAGGTACTGCTGCATGGGTGGGCCGCCGATGTCTTGGAAGTCGGCCGGGAGCGAATCGCCAAGCTCGGCGTACTTTGGGTCGACGCGTTGGGCCGTAATTTGAACTTGGTATGTCCCGACGGCAACGCCGCCCCTGGCATCCACGGTGAACTTCCCGTCAACAATTTCGGCTCCGGATTGCGGTGCCTTGGTGCCTTTGGCCGGCAGAAGTACGATCCGGCCGCTCGGCAGCGGTTCGCCTTGGTAGGTAACCGTCCCGGTAACGATCGCCCGATTTCGATCTCCGCCCCCACAGCCCACAAACGCGACCGCCACAACACAAAGGCAGACAACGGAAACAACGAACGGCACTGCTCCGCAAACGGCCATTCCGCCTCTCTCCGGCCGGCAGGAAGTTGTTCTGTAGTGCATGATCATGCCTCTTGATGTGACGTGGATTCCGCTGAAAAACAAACGCCGAGACAGCTCCGGTGTCCAGACTGTCAAACCTTAATACGCATCCGACACGATATCCCCTTTCGCGCGGGTGGTCAGTGCGGCCAACGTCTCGGAATCGATCGCTTCCGAAAGGAAGTGGACGCTGCCGTCCCCGAATACGAAGTGGCATCCACCCGGGTGAAAGCTGGAGAAACCCGTACGGTGATGCGAAGTCAGCGTTCCGCCGCCCGGCACGGTAAATGGACTGTTAATGCCGTTGCCCGTATCGCCGATGTTCCACGATATCCAGAACCGCGAAATGTTGGACCCGGGACCCCCGCCAGTTACTTCGCCGATCATCAGCGTGTTGCTGGTGCCGTCGGTTACGTCGGCGATCCGGCACGGCTGCCGTTCGGCCATCATCCCGTCAGCGAGGTGCAATTGCAGCGGCCAGTAGTTGCCGCCGTCGCAGGTGAAATCCCGGCTGTCGGCCACGCCGGCCATGTTCGTCTGGCGGACGTCCTCCATCGTATTCGGTACGTCCCAACTGCAACACGACACCAACTCGCCACCTTGCGGATCGCTCGGACATAGATACGCTGGAACTGTCGTCTCGGCCGCCTTGCGCGTGTTCTTGCCCCGAACGCCGGAATTCTCCGGCTCGAAGTAGCTGAAACCATGCCCGCTTGAACTATTGCCCTGAATAAAATCGATCATATCGTGCAACTGCTGCTGCTCGATGTACGGCAGGATGAAGACCGACCAACTGAAGCCGGCATAATAGCGGTTCAGTCGCGGGCCGCAGGCCAACGGTGCAGAAGTCGTTCCCATGATCAAGCCGGGTGGAAAGCTTCTATGCGCCGAGTGATAGTTTGGGTGCACCGTCGAATGCAGTCAGCGTATCGATCAGGTCCCAGTTGCCCAACCCGTTGTCCTGATAGATGTACGCCGTGCCGCGGCTTCCGTCGAAGGTACTTGCGCCTACGACAAGCGTGCTGCCGTCGATAGCGACAGCCCGGCCGAACTGACTGGCGGCGACCGGGCCGTCGAGGGTGGTAACCAGTCCCCAGTTGTCAACGCCACCTTGATCGCGACCGTAGATGAAGGCTTGGTTTCCCGTCAGTGCACCGACGACTGCCAGGTCGCTGCTGATCGACACGGCGGCGCCACAGTAGCCACTCGATGAGTTGAGACTTTTTCTCAGCGTCCAATCGCCGGTCTCATCGTCTTGGTAGATGTATGCATTGCCGCCACTGCTGCCGGAGTACGCCCCGACAATCGTTGTATCGCCGCTGATCGAAGTGGCAAAGCCGAAGTTGCTGGATGCAATGCTGAGCGTATCGACGAGGCCCCAGTTGCCTACCCCGCCCTCGTCTTGCCGGTAGATATACGCCTGTTTGGCCGTGTAGGCGCCGACGATGACGGTATCGCCGCTGACGGATACACTGCGGCCGAAGTTTCCAGCGGCCGGAGCGGTGAGTGTCTTAACCTTATCCCAAATTCCCGACTCGTCGGTGCGCTTCTCAAGCACGTATGCCTTGTTCCCACTCATCGCGCCGGCCACTGCGATATTCCCGTCGATCGCGACGCCGCTTCCCAGCGACTCGCCGGGGGCACCACCGGTGAGTTTGATCGTGTCGGGCGCGTAAGCCCCGCCAGTGAAGCGGAGATAATCGACTACGACCTGTCCATCGACGATGCTGCCCGGATCGCCCAGTCGGATCGTGTTGGCCAGGGACGCATGACCGTACGTCCAGCCCAGCGGGTTGCCAGGGTTCAGCAACACGCCGTTGCGCCATACCCACCATCGATCCGGCGTCTCCATCGCCACGCGGAAAACGTGAAAATCGTCGGTGTTGCTGCTCGTGTTGACCGGATCGTTCAGTGCGGTGGTAGAGCCGCTCCATCCCCAAGCCTGACCGCTGCCTTCGACGAAGAGCGCCCCGTTTTGCGTCGTGTCGCTCGACGCGGTCAAGACTGCCGCCCCGTACGTGGCGTCGCTGTCCCGAAGTACTTTTAGGCTGAACTCGATAGTGAACGGGCCGGCACTGGGCGGTGAGGCCGTTGCAGGCCAAATCTGACCGGCGTGCGGCCAGTAGGTTGCATCGTACATCCGACTGGCAAGCTGCCCGGACCCGCCGGACGAAGCCGGGCCGATGGTGTACTTGCCGGCGGCCTTGTCGATACTCACCGTACCCAGTGTGCCCCAGTCGGCCAAGCCATTGCCGTCCAGGTCGATCTCCGCGGGATTGGTGGGGTTCAGTGTGAAGTCGTATGAGTAATCGAACAACTTGGAACTCATCATCTCCATAACGGCTCCGTCGGCCGTGGCCGACACGCACAATGCCAGGCAGAAGCCGGCAAAGCTGAGAGAACGGCGATTCATGATGGCGCTCCTACTGAGAGTGACTGGTGAGTGTTGCTGTTACGGGTTACTTTGCCTGTGTTTGTTCCGGCTGGCGAAGCTCGACCGGCAGTCGAACGTGCTTCTCCTTTAAACGATTCCCTTCGGCAATGTCTTTCAACATCTGGGTAACCAGCCGCGCGGTCTGAAACTCGTCCCGGCTCCGGACGACAGACGGGTAGGGGGAGCGACGGTGGCCGCCAACTCCTCGCTCCTCGTGGATGATCGTCACATCTTCGGGGACCGAAAGACCCAGACTCCTGGCGGCCCGCTCTGCGGCCTCTGCCCACGTGAGCCCCCGGCAAATCAGCCCGGTCGGCCGGTCAGGCGCCGAGAGCAGCCGGCACACTTCACTTTCGAACAGGGGCACCTCGCCCGGAAGGCTCCGGACTGTCAGCTTACCCCGCCCGGCATCCACCTCCATGAGCGCGTCGTTGATGGCGTCCAACAAGATGTTCTCGCCCGGATACCAGACCCGATACGTCAGAAGTGCCAGGCGACGGTGTCCTCGCTCAAGCAGGTACTCGGTCATCAGGCGACCCATCTGCTGGAAGTCGGCATCGACCGACGGCAGGGATTCGGTGTCGGGATAATCCGACCCCAGCACGACGGCGGGTAGATCAAGGTCCTGCACATAGCGATACACGTCGCGGGGGCACGAACTGGGCACCAGCCCCATCAGACCATCGCCCCGTCGGCGATGTTCCGTCAAACCTCGAACATAATCGATGACATGGTGTTCCGGCAGGATGTCGAAATGAACGCTCGCGTGTCGCAGCACGTCTTCCACGCCGGCCTGAAGCTGGTCGAACTGCGGGCCGCGGTCAGGGCGATCCGCGTACCGGGGTGTGAGGAAATGCACACTCCCGATGTGCGGGGTCCGAGGCGTGGCCACGCCCGACCCCACGAAGGTTCCGCGACGTCGCTTGCGCACGAGGATGTCGCGATCAGCGAGATACCGCATGGCCAGATTGGCTGAGTACTTCCGGACGCCCAGCATCCGGCCGGCCTGCTCGCTGGTCAGATATCCGTCGCCAACGCTCAAGCCTCGACTGCGGATGTCGGCCACCAGCTTGTCCGCCAAAGCCATGATTCGGGGCGAAGGCCCATGCCAAAACGGCCGCTGCCGCGGCGAGCAAAAACATTAGACGTTTCATGGGTTACTCCTTCGGGTCTTGAGATTTACGAGTTGGCCAACTCTGCAAGATGGCTGGCACCCATTCACATGGAGGCAGCCTCCATGTCGAGGGTTACGATAGCTGCAATGCATCGAGTTCTCCGTTGGGTATGTTTCAGGGTATGGCAATGTCCAGCGTCGACCGCGATTCGCTCAGGTCGCGTTCCAACTGGTATTCGGGAAAGAGCATTTGCCCGAGAGGCGATTCGTCGGT
>JAVEUP010000415.1:0-1168 GCA_034005525.1 Thermoguttaceae bacterium
CCAGGGCTACCCGGAAGCCGAGGATGCCGCTCTTGTAAGCCGGCTTGCTTCTGAGGCGGTTGGTCGACCGGCATCGTGCCTCCCCAAGGGGCCAAGCCCCGCCGCGGAGCGCGCGGAGTGAACCCGAAACAGGCCCCGGAGGATTGTCCGTGGGCGACTTGGCGTAGTAGTCGGCACTGAACCAATCTGCACACCACTCCCACACGTTGCCATGCATGTCGTGAAGCCCCCACGCGTTCGGCTTCTTCTGGCCCACCGGTTGCGTTCGCCCTCCGGCGTTGGCCTCGTACCACGCATACTCGCCCAGTTGACCTGCATCGTCCCCGAAGCCGAAACGTGTGGCAGTACCCGCCCGGCAGGCGTATTCCCACTCGGCCTCGGTCGGCAAGCGGAACGTTCGCTGCGGGCCGTCCGCCTTTTCGTTGAGCGTCTTCAGAAACTCCTGGCAGTCGTTCCAACTGACCGTTTCCACCGGATTCGTGGGTTCCTTGAATTGGCCCGGGTTGTTGCCCGTCACCGCTTCCCACTGTTGTTGCGTTACCGGGTATTTTCCCAAATAGAAGGGCTTGGTAATCCGCACCCGATGCTGTGGACCGTCGTCAGAGTCTGCACCGCGCACACCCATCATGAACTCGCCTGGCGGAATCAAGACGAATTCCATGCCCGCGGTGTCGGTAAGCTCGACGGGCTGCCCGAGGTGACTCGCCCACGCTTCCTGATGGCGGCGGGCCGCCTGCGCGTCGAACGGCGCGACGGCCATCGGCGGAGAATCGGCCGGAGTCTTCGGCCGATCCGTTGACTTTGCAGACGCGTCCTTGGTCTTCGAAGCAGCCAACGCTTCCAAATAGCGTCTGTCGGCCGCACTGAGGCGCTCCAGCGGCACGGTCAACCTGCTACCGTCGGCCCTCCTCAGGACCATTTCCTTCTCTCGGACCTCTTGGAGATCGGCTTCGACGGAGAACTTGCCGGTACTGTCGGTCCAGGTCCGAGTAGCCGCCCCGGCTGCAACGGTGAGATAGAACGCGATTGTGACGAAACAACATGCGGTCTTCATGGAACCACTCCGATACAACCAACTGAGGGATCGAGGAACCGGCCGACACCACACCGTGCCATGCCCAAACGCCCGCTTCGTCTTCCGGCCACCAGCGTACCATGACGCAGCCTT
>JAVEUP010000415.1:1178-1564 GCA_034005525.1 Thermoguttaceae bacterium
TGACTTGAGTCTGCGAACGCGTGCCAATAGCGCCTTATGCAAGCGCTCGGTACAAAATGGTCATCGCCGGGCTCGCCCCGGCGGAGACATGACTGGCCAGCTACACGCGGACTCGTTTTCGCCTCCTGCTTCCCACCCCACCACTGCCGCCGCTTTGGCGGCGGCAGTGGTGGGGTGGGAAGCAGGAGAGTCCTTCCGAAGCTCGGCTGTAGCCGGCCAGTCACTAAGCGCCCGGGACGAGCCCGGGGGTGAAACATCGCGCCGTACACTGCTTGTGCGGCAAGCTCGACGTGGCCTGGCTTGTGTGCTACAACAGGGAACCTACCATGCACGAACCCACGACAGCCGACGCCCTTGCCACCGCCCTCGCGCGCCGTGCAATCGAC
>JAVEUP010000415.1:1574-2735 GCA_034005525.1 Thermoguttaceae bacterium
GGTGGAGATGCTCGACCGTTACGCCCGGCTGCTTTGGCAATGGAACGAGAAGCTGAACCTGACTCGGCATACCGATTACGGGAAGTTCGCCGCCCGCGACCTCGTCGACAGCTTGGTGTTCGCGCAGTTCCTCGTGGAGGGGGAACGGGTGCTCGACGTGGGCACCGGCGGCGGAGTTCCCGGCGTTGTGCTGGCGATTGTCCGCGGCGACCTGCGGGTGGAACTCTCCGAATCGATTGGGAAGAAGGCGCGGGCCGTGGCCGACATCGTCGCCCAACTCGGCCTGCCAATCCCGGTCCACCACGCCCGGGCCGAGGAACTGCTTGCCACACGCCGATACGACACGCTTGTCATCCGCGCCGTGGCCCGGCTCCGCAAACTGCTGGAGTGGTTCAACCCGCACTGGAACCAATTCGAAAGGTTGTTGATCCTCAAAGGGCCGGGCTGGACCGATGAGCGTGGCGAGGCCCGGCACCGCGGGCTGATGCACAACCTTGCCATGCGCAAGCTGGCGAGCTATCCGCTGCCCGGGACGGAGTCGGAAAGCGTGCTGCTGCAAGTGAAGAGGGAGATGGGAGATGGGAGTTGGGGAAGCGTGTAGGGTGGGACGAGGTCGCGTGAGTCGTTGGTGGGACTGCGCAAGCCACGCCTCGCTGGTTTGTATGTCGCACGCTGGAAGTGAACCCAGCCGAGCGACCGAAGTCCCACCAGGATCCTGGCTTGCTTGTCACCACCCTGCATCTACATCGTCATGAATAGCTAGTGGTCATTCGGTAACAGACACTGGGCAATTGGGAGTGCGATGCGCGGTTCGTTCTGGAAAAAGGCATTCGGGTGGTACTTCAGGTGTAGCCTCCTGGCGCGAATCCTGGTTGGACTCATCGCGGGTGCGGTTACCGGGATAGCGGTTGGTCCGGCAGTCGAGGTCATTCAACCGCTGGGTACGGTGTTCATCCGCATGCTGCAGATGATCGTCGTGCCGTTGATCGTTGCGACACTGGTCGTCGGTGCCGCCGGGATCAGTCCGGCGCGCCTGGGTCGCGTGGGATTGAAGACCGTGGCATTCTTCATGCTCACGACCGCCTGCGCCGTGGCGATCGGACTGGCTGCGGCCAATACACTACGCCCGGGTGCGGGCCTGGAACTTGGCAATGAAGTCGG
>JAVEUP010000235.1:0-11029 GCA_034005525.1 Thermoguttaceae bacterium
TGTCTGCTTTGTAACAGCAGCTTGATGGAAGAGCCTTTTTCAGTAAATACCAATTACGAACATTTTCTCAGAAAGTGCAGAAGAAGGGGAAAGCCACCGAAATAACGATCTATCATCTGTGGCATGATTGCGGCTGACCGCTCGGACGGCATCGTGCGTACGGATACGTCCCTCGAAATCACTGATTTTCCGGAGTTCGGCATGCAGCGTACCTCGGTCACATCGACGGAAGCGACGCACCCCCTGGGTGGTGGCAACGTCGGTGCGATGGGACCGAAGCAGGCCGGAACTCATCAGAGCCGGTTTGCTCACGGCTCGACGTGAGCAATCCCAGTTGTTGATAGTGGTGGATACGAGACCCAAAGCTCGGTGCCGCGAAGGTATCTTTCGAAGAGGGGGTGGCCGGTGGAATACCGAAGGTCGCTTTTTACGTTCTTGGACATCCTCGGCTTCCGAAAGATTGTGGAGAAGAGCCGGGCCGACGAGGTCGGCGACCTGCTTCAGCGATTACGGCAAGCTGCGCAACCGGATATGAAGGTTGCTGAAGAGTATGAGATGTCCTTCTTGACCTTCTCGGATTGCACGGTACGTGCGGTGCCCATCGAAAGCGAAAGCAACAAGAAGCATCCGACCGGCATCCTGTATTTCGAGCTGCTGAACCTGGTCTATTGCCAGTATCGTTTGCTCCATGATGGTTACTTCCTGCGTGGCGCAGTCACGATCGGCGATATCTGTTTCGACGAGGACATGGTCTTCGGGCCGGCGCTGGTAAATGCATACGCTCTCGAATCACAATTCGCGAATTGTCCACGCATCGTGGTCGATCCAGTGGTGTTCGCGGCGTTCGACGAGGAGCCACTGCTGCGAAACAAGATACATGACGTACCGACTGAGCGGGAATACCTTGCTGCAATTGTGAAGCGTGACAGCGACGGCATCTATTTCGTGGACTATCTGCGCGCGATCCTCTCGGAGTTCGACGAAGAAGGACAGGAGTTCGAGTTTCTGGCGCTGCACAAGCACCGTGTGCTGGAGCGGGCGGAGGGTTTCAGAGCGTTGCACAAAGTAGCTGCCAAGTACCTCTGGCTGGCCACGTACCACAACGATCTGATCCGTGACATCGGCGAAAAGCAGTTTGCTGATCGTGATTACGACATCGACGACTTCTTGATCGCTCCCAACGAAATGCCGCTGGTTTACGAAATGGACTGGTAAGCTTGGCTAATCCTGCTCGTGAGCATGTCGCTGGGCTCTTTCGTGATCGCTATCTCGCAGTGCTTCAGGATCCGACTCAGGGCGGGGCAGGCGGCCTTCGTCTATCCGTGCGTGTCCAGGCCGCCACTGAGACGTTGCGACCTGCTGCATAGGATCGATAACTTCCGAATGGTGTGTTATCGAACCAGTGTCTTATCCAACTCCCCGGCAGGCTGTTACTACTCCCAGAATCGAGCCTCACTGCGACAGGTATTCTACCCGTGCTCCTTCGCCCTGACTCGCCCGAGCCGCCTCGCTCACATCGACCGATGCACTTCGCCTATTCGAGTTGCGCAGTCCGGGGCGCAGGCGTGGGCCGGCCGCTCGGGTGGTTGGGCGTCGGTGGGTCGGTCAACGCGCGGAGGTGTGGTGAGGCTGTCGGAGGCGAATGGGACTACGGTGGTGCGGTCTGAACCCGCGATCGCGCGATCAGCACGCAGAGGGCGACTGCCAGCAGGACGAGGCCGAAGAACCCCAGCGGGAGCAGGAAGAGCCAGACGGCGCCGAGGAGGGCGGCGAGGTAGGGCCAGAAGCGGTGGGCGAGGGCGGGGGCGTTGGGACGGCGGAGGACGTGGATGACCGCGGCGGCCAACGCGAGGCAGAGCGCGGCCCATATGCCGGCGGTCAAACGGCGATCGAGGCCGTGGTGCCGAACGCGGAGTACAAGACGCGGGTCGCCGTGGAGCTTGCGAAAATGGTACGCCGTGCCTGCAACCGCCAGGTCCGTTTCGGCCGACCAAAGCCCGGTTCCCAACCCGGTCGGCGGAGCGTCCCGGGCCGCGGGATCGGCCGGCGGGGTGGCCTCGGGGACCGGCAACTCGGCGCCCAGCGGCGCGTCGTCGGGCATCGTTTGCAGTCGCTCGAGTTGCTCGGCCGCCTTCTTGCGCAGCAGGTCGCGGGCCGCCTCGGGCTGCTCGGCGTCCGGGGCGGGCTGGTCGGTGTCCGCCTCGGGCTGGCCGGCGTCCGGGTCGGAGGGATCAGGGGCCACGGGGGGCGGCTCATCGAGGGTCGGCGGCGGCGCGAAGTAGTGGGCCGGGTCGCGGTCGGGGCGGGCGTCGGCTTCGAGTGACTCAAGACGCTTCATCTCGGCCTCGATCTGCTGCGCCTGCCGCCGCACGTCGGCAGCGGCGTCGCTCGTTGAAGGATCGTAGGGGTCGGCGTACGTGCGCAGCGCCCGGCCCATCTCCTGCAAGTTCTCTTGGGCCTTGCGGCGCGCGGCCGAGGGCGTCTTCTTGCTGGCCACCTGCACGATGGAACCCAACTCGTCGAGCAGCGAACGCCTGCGCTCCTCGCGCAGGTGCGCCGCGACGATCTGCTCCAGGTTGCTGGCGCGCGTGTCCAGGCTGAGGTCGTATTCACTGGGAAGGTGCAGCGTCCACAGCGTGCGTGAAACGGGCACCGGGTTGAGGATTTCGGGCGCCGGGGGCTGGATGCGCGCCGAGCGGCCCAGCGGGCCGCCCAAGTGCCCCGAGTAGACCACCACGGCGGTCGCGGAAAAGTCGGCGGCCGAGGTCTTTTGCAGCGGTACCAGCGTCACGGGCCGGCCCTCGCGGTGGACCGTGGCCGGGCGGACGGGCTCGCGGGCCACGTGGACCGACCAGATCCGGCTGTCCGGCGGCAACTGCAATTCGAGAAACTGCAAGGTCGAGTTCCGCACGCTGTACGCAGCCCGCCCCCGGTACGTGCCGTCGGCGTGCACGACCATGGTCAGGGTGACCAGGCTGACCGTGGCCGCCGGGCCGGCCTCCTGCGGGCGCACGCGCCGCTGCCAAGCCAGCTCGGCGTCGTCGCCGGTGATGCGGTACGCCGCGACGGCCCGCCGGCGAACCGAATCGTCCAGGTCGCCGGGGATGGCGGAGGGCTCGACCGGCGTCGCGCCCTCGACGGTCGAGGCGGCCAGCTCGTCGGCGGTCAGGTTTTCGAGCGCCACGTGAATCTGCGACCGCTCCACCCCGAGCGGCCGGACGACCGCCGCCGCGACGGCGCCCTCATCGGGCAGCGGCAGCGACTGGAACCACTGCAAGCTGAAGGCCTCGCGAGCCGGCTCCTGCAACTGGACGGTCCAGAGCCGCCGCGGGCCGTCTGCGTGCGACCGGACCTGCCGGATGCGCTCGCCCCGCAGTTCGACGTCGTCGCCCAGCCAGGCGGGAGCGGCCAGTTGGAACTCGGAGCGGCCCGCACCCCGAATGTCGAAATCGACCTTGCCCAGGTACGCGACCGCGCCCTCACGGACGCTGACCACGGTGGTCGCGTCGGCACTGACGCGCGACGGCGCGGGCGCCAGCCGCAGCCGCAGGCCCTCGGGCGGGGCGTCGTACCGGAAGGCGTAATGCACCGGCCGGCCGGCCGGGGGCCGTGCCGACTCGCCGAGCGCCGCCGGGTCGACCGCCCGGGCGCCGCCGTCGTCGAGCAGGACGGCCTCCAGCCCGTCTTCGAGGGAAACGGCCAGTTCGCCCCGTTGCGTCCGGGCGTTTTCCACGGTAACGCCGGGCACAGCGAACGCCGGCTGTTCGGCGTCGCGTGGGAGCGAACCGCTCACCTCGAACTCCAGCTCACCGAGGACCGGCTCGTGCAGGGACACGTTCAGCCGCTGGCCGCCGGCGTCGGACTGGAGCAACCAGTCGGCCCCGGGCGGAACCCGCACCTGTGCGATTCTCAGCGCCGCCGGCAAGCGCACCTGGAGCGACGCAACCGGCGCGCCGACGACGCTGGCCGTCAGGCGGCTGTGCAGCGTCGCCTGACGGGCGGCGACAGTGACGGCGGATCGGGCCGCCACGTCGATCTGCGGGCGCTGCCGCTCGACGGCCAGTTGCAGCTTCCACGGCCGGGCCGTGTAGCGGTAGGCCGCCACCAGCGCCGGGCCGTCCTCTAGCCGCGGCGGCAGGTCGAACCCGGCGCGGTCGATCTGTTCCAGGCCGGCCGTTCCGTCGACGCGCACGCGGAAATGATCGGAGTGGCGGATCGCCACGCGGCCGGTCTCGCGGGCGGCGCCAAGCGGCTCAATGCCGGTTACCGCGACCGGCGGCCGAGCATCCGCCGCATCGGCGTCACCGGCGGCGTCGAGGGTGCTAAACGCGTCGATCGCCACTTCAACGTCGGTTGCCAGTTCGCGCTTCAGGGCGAGCACCAGCCGGCGGGCATCGGCATCGGCGTCGGGGTCGGCCTCGAGCGACCAATCGGCCACCTCCGGGCCGTCGACGCGCCGCACCGCCACGCCGGGCGGCACGCGAAGCTGCAACCGGCCGATGGCTCCCTGCCGCACCCGGTAGTGGAACCGGCCGTGGAGGTGCAGGCCGCAGTCGAGCACCTCGACCAGCAGCGTCTGGTCGACGGTCATTGGGCTTTCCTCTCGCACCTCGGCGCGTCGGGGCTGCCAGCGCAGGGTCACGTCGCCGCCGGGACCGAGTGGGATATTGACGAACTCGCCGCCGGGCGTTGCCGCGGGCTGATCGTCGGCGGGCATCGCTTCGCCGGGAACCGCCCGTTGCCGGCGCCAGCCGCCGGGGCCGCCGGTCACCTGCACCTCCAGGTCGTCGGCCGGCAACCGGAACAGCAGGCGGCCCGCGGAAACGGGGCGCAGCGGCACGGTCATCCGGCCGGTTTCGCCCAGTCGGCTCACGGGCACGCTGAAGCGGAGGTCGACCACGTGCGGGCCGCGCCCCTTCAGGTAGATTGCCGGTTGGCCGGCATCGGCGGCCTCTTTGGCCAGGGTGGCCGGGCGTCCGGCAATCTCGATGCTTTCCAGGGCCACGTCGCCCAGCGGCAGGGCGACGGGCGTCCAATCGCCGGCTGTCTGATGGATCAGCAGGCGGCCGTCGAACCGGCCGGCGTCGTCCTCGAGCCGCCCGACGTACTCGGCGTGGCTGATGATGGCCCCAACCTCCGGGGCGACGTGCTCGGGCTGCTCGGGATGGGCCGCCTTCCACAGCCGCAGGAACTCGTCATGCGGCAGATACACCTGCGGGCTTTCCAGCGGCTTGCCCTCGGCCGGATCGTAGGGGACGTACAAGGTCAGGTCGGGCGGCGGGATGGCCTCGGCCGGCGCCTCAGCGGCGACCGGCGCGGCCGGCGGCTGCTCGGCGGCGGCTGGGCCGGCCGCCAATGCCGCACCCAGGGCAACGACGATTGCCGCGGTGGTGGCGGCGGAACTGGGCCGATTGAGCAGGGCTACGAGCGGTGGAACGAGCCACAGCGTTCCTGCCGCCAGCGTACCCAATAGCAGCCCGTCGAGCAGCGGCGCCCACGCCACCGGCACCAGCCCGGCGAGGCCGATCGGCAGGGCGAGACCGACGACCACGGCCATCGCCTTTCGCGGCCCGGGTGCCCGCCGGGTTGCCCAGGCGGCCAGCACGGCGGCGGCCACGATCAGCCATTGCAGGATGCGCGCGGCGGTTTGGTCTTGCAAGCCGACGACCAGTTCCTCGGGCCCGCCCTCGCGGCGGAAGCGGATCATCGGCTCAGCAGGTCGCCGGAGCCCTACGCGCAGCGACAGTCGCGCGCGGTCGGGACGCGGCGGCGCCGGCAAGGGCGCCGGGGCGGCTTCCGGCGCGGGCACCCTTACCGCCACCGGCTCGTCCGACGGGGCGGGCTCGGCGGGTGTCGGTGGCGGCGCGGTTGCGGGGACCGCACGAGGCCCCATGTCCCACTCCGGATCGTCGAGGGCGTCCGGTGTGAGGCCCAGCCCGGACTGCGCGACAGCCAGGGCCCGAAGGACATCGGGGTTGGCATGGTCGGAAACCGAACGCACCGCTCCGTCGGCGAACAGAAAGTTCGCCACTCCGGGATGTTGGCTCCACGAGTCCTTGGCAATCCAGTCGTCGATCGGGCGGGCCGTGGCGGCGCCCGCGGCGAACCACGGGCCTCCGTCGGTCACCTCGCCCACGATTAGCACGTTGCTGAGGCCGTCGGTGATCTCCTTAGCCGACAGGCGCCCGTCGAAGCCGATCACACCCCGCGTGCTGCGGAAGCCGGGCGCCGAGACGGCCCCGGTGATGGCCACATACGACGTCTTCGGCAGCCCTTCCGCGGTCGTTGCATTCACTTCCGACGGACAAAGAAATGGATTGAACTCGCTCTGCTCGAGCAGTGCCAGGTTGTGCGGGTGGTCCCAGGGCAGGTCGAGGCGCAGTTCGTCGAACAAGCGACCCATCTCCATGTACGGCAGAAGGGCGACCAGCCAACTGAATTGCCGGTCGCGCGGTACGTTGTGCGGGCCGATGGCGGCGGATGGGAACCGCCCGAAAGCGTCGTGAAAGTTGTGCAGTGCCAAACCGATCTGCTTGAGTTTGTTGATGCACGAGGCGCGGCGAGCGGCTTCGCGCGCGCTTTGCACGCTGGGCAGCAGCAGGGCGATTAGGATGAGCAGCACCACGACCACCACCAGCACCTCCATGGCCCTTGTCTGCCACGTCTTGACCGAGGTGACCAGCGAGTAGACACCGACGACGATACCCACCGCCACCAGCCCGGCGAACTTCCAGCCAAAGCCCGACGTGCCGTGCCGGGCGATCGACTCGGCGAGTTGCGTCGCCAGGATGGGCCGGGCGCTCGGGGCCTCGGTCTGATAATCGCCGCCGGTCGACACCCAGTCGGTCCCCTCCGGCGCGGCCAGGTGCCACGTGGTTTGCAGCGTGGGCATGGCGAGTTCCGGGGCGCGGTACCGGACGCTCCGCGGCCGCACGCCGGCGTGGAAGCCACTCGGCCCCGGGGCGCCCGTTTCGTAAACCAAGGTCAGGTCCCGCAAGTCGCCGGCGGCACCGGCCTGCCGGGTCGGCACCGGAACGTAGTACACGCCGTCCTGCCGCCGGACCTCGACCGGCTCCCCGTCGAGTTGCACCGCCCATAATTCCGCGCCGTCGGGCAGGGTGACCGGCACGTGTTGCAGTTGGCGGCCGCGCACCAGGAACCATGCCTGGTGCCGCGTCCGCCCGTCGCGCCCCGCAATGCTGACAATCTCGGCCGATTCGCAAATGGCGTCGACCATCGCCGCCGGCGCAAACCGCGTGGCCGCCAGCGTCAGCCGGTACGGCACGCCCCGGTATTGATACGCGGCCACGATGCGCTGCCGGGGAACGTAGGCCGCCGGTTGAACCACGTCGGCCGGGTCCAGTTCGCGGAGGTTCTCCGGCCGGCAGTCGATCTGCTGGTCGGCAGCCGCCTCGACCGCCACGATGCCGGTTTGCGCCGCCACGTCCTGCATAGCCAGCACGGGCACCGTCACGGGCGCACCGGTCGTGGGAGGCCCAGATGCGTCGGCCGGCGGCACGGCAGCCGCCTCGACCGCGGCTTCCCCTTCCGCCGAAAAAGTCTGCCCGAAATCGAGCGCCAGCGTCAGTTCGCCTGTGACCGGCCGGTCCAGCACAATCTGCCAGAGGTTCAACGCCGCGCCGTCTTCGCCGTCGCCGGGCAGCGGGCGGTGCCGCTGCTCGATCACGCGTCCGGGCCAGCCGACCGCAGCGACGTGAACCTTCTCACCCACCGCGGCGGGAAGCGTGAAGCCGATCTGCCGGATGCTCCCGTGCCGGATGTGCAAATCGAGTTGATAATGCACGTCGAGCCTGCCGCGGTCGAGCCGGACCATCGCCAGCGTCGTGGCCGATACCGCCGCCGGCTTCCGGCGGACCAGCAGACGGCCGCCGACGCGCGCCGCGTCCTCGTACCGGTATTGCAGCGACGTGCCCGGCCCCTCGCCGCCGCCGGGCGACCGGGGATCGAAGACCGGCTGCAAGTCGGCCGACACGTCCTCCACCTGCAAGTCGATGTCGGCCGGCGCCTGCACCAGCACCGTACCTTCCACCTCATCGGCTTCCAGCAGCCGCACCTCGGGCAGCGCCACTTCCCGCGGCTGCTCGTCCTCCTCGAACCAGCCGTCCGGTCGAAGTTCGGCGGTCAGGGCGACGTCGAGCGTATCGCCGCCGTGCGCCGGCCGGCCGGGTTCGATTCGCAGGGTTTGGACCGGCGTCTGCGCGGCCGCATCCTCCTCCACCGCATCGTTCTTCGCTGGCGAGACGACCTCCCAGGCGACCGGTTCGCCGGCACTTTGGACGGAGGCAACCTGCCACTCGCGCGGCAGTTGCACCTGGACGTCGAAGAGCGGGGCGTGGCGCGACTGGGCCGTAATACTGCTGCGCAGCGCCAGGCCCGCCGAGTGGACGTCGACCAGCGTGGCGATCGACGCCTGCACCGCGCGGCGCCGCGGCGAGACGACCAGCGGCAGCCGGTAGTCCTCGTCCCAGAAGGTGAAGGCCAGCGGCGGGCCGGTCGCTTCCCGGGGCGCCTCGGCCGTAACCTCGGCGAGCCGCGCGGGCCGGATGCCGGCCGGTTCGCCCGGCTCGACCCGCAGCGTCGGCGAGGCGTACACCAGTACCTGCCCGGCGTGGGCCGCGGCATCGACCACGTGCACGGCGGGGAAGTTCCACGCCGCGGCGGCTTCTTCCATGCCGGGGACCGACGCCAGGGCGGAAATGCGGACCGTCCTGCGGCCGAGCACCGGCTTGTGGAACGCGAGGGTCACGGCCACGGCGCCGCCGGCCGGTTCGCCCAACGTCCATCGGCGGAGTTGCGGTGCGTCGATTTCGGCGATATCCACCGACTCCGGCAAGCGAAGCTCGAACGTATCGGTTGCCCGCGCGTACACGTCGAGGTCGAGGACGGCCTGCCAGCCGAGCCCGGCCGGCTCGATATGCCCGGTCGCGCGGCTGTGAACGAAGACCAGCGGCGCCCGGTTCCCGCCGGCCAAACGGTCGGCAATCACCAGCGGCACGAGTCCCGTTTGACCGACGGCGATTCGAAACGTCTGCCGGCCGTTTTCGGTGCTTTCGGGCAGCAGGGCCGTTTCGCCCAGTTGCAGCCGCTTGCCCTCGTCGAGCCGCAGGAGCAGTTCGGAGCCCGGCGCCGGCGGCAGCCGCAGAGTGGCCGCCAGGTCGCCCTCCTTGCCGGCCAAGGGGGCCGACATTTCCAGGTGCAGGTCGAAGCGGCGAGGTGAAGGCGGGGTAGGTGAAGGGGACAGTCCCATTTTCGCGGCGGAAGGGTTATTGGGTGAGGCAAGGTCCTGGTGCCGCGAAAATTGGGACAGTCCCCCATCCAGCA
Organism: Thermoguttaceae bacterium; assembly: GCA_034005525.1. Taxonomy (GTDB): domain Bacteria; phylum Planctomycetota; class Planctomycetia; order Pirellulales; family Thermoguttaceae; genus PWXP01. The sequence continues at coordinate 9,343 of JAVEUP010000235.1, forward strand.
ACAGGAACAGCGTGCCGTCGTCGCGCAGCCCGAGATGGGCCGGTTGATCGTCCAGGCGGGCTGATTCGATGGCCAATCCGCCGAAGGGTAAAGCCACGGTTTGCATCGTATCGCGCAACACGGCAATCCGGAGGCGGGCGGTCACGCGCAATTCGTGTTCGTCGAGATGCGCTTCGTAGACGGCCCCGACCAGTACGGCATCAGCCGGCGGAGCCGTCTCGGCGGCGGCCTGGCTCCGGGCCTTCCGCCAAAGGGCCATCACCTTGTCGCGCGGCATCAACACGCCTTGCGCCGCGTCGCCGAACAGGACCTTCAGTTGATCCGCCGGGATGTAGACGTTGCGGATTCGCGGCCGCTGCTGAGTCACCTCAGCAGCCGCATGCGAGCCGAGCAGACCCAGCAGGCACGCGGCAGCGCATAGGAATCGGTGCAGGAACGAACTGGTAGCGAGCGCACGACCGGGTGGTTGGAGTTCACGCTTTAGCGTGCCGGATTCGGCACTCGCCTGGTGCGCACGCTGAAGCGTGAACTCCAACGGCGGGCATGCGGCGGTGCTCGGAAAGCCGAACGTTCTGGTGTGACTACGACTCATCGCTGCCACCTCCCTGTTTTTGGATCGGCGGGGCCGGCTGCGCCTTGGGCGACGGACCGTCCGGCGCGGCCGTCGTACTGACCGGAACCGTTCCGGCCGAGCCTGCAGCGGCCGCAACCGGCGCAGGGGCGGCCTGGATGTCCAGGAAGCGTTGGAAGGTCCCGGCGCGGTGGGCCCGCAACAGCCAGACGATCAGCCAGGCCGCCACCACGCCTGCAATTCCGAGCCGTGCCGCCAGCAGCCAGCTATTCACCAGCGACGGCCAGAACAAGCCGAGGAACAACGCAGCCAGCGCCATCGCGAGGATCGTGAACACCTTGGTTTCGAGCGAGAAGCCAAGCAGTACGAGCCCGATCGCCAGGGCGAGCAGGCTGGCAATGACCGTCATCGTGGGGATGTGCCAGTAGTCGATTTCCAATTCCGGCGGGGCCGCCAGGCTGCTGAACAGGTAGGTGGTGCCGTCCACCTGGAAGTCGAACGACAGCGGGTCGGCAGGGAACCAGGCGTCGGGATTGTCGGCCGCGGGATTGATGGCGCGCGAGTCCCAGAGGCCGACCTCGATGTGGCTGGCGAACCCCTCGGGATTGCCGACCAGGCGGTACCCCCGCGGCACCCAGGTCCGCACGTACGTTCGCTGGAACTTCACCCCCTCGTCGAACTGCGGCAACGGCAGGCGGAGCAGGTCGGTCACGCCCAGGCCGCCTTCGGGGCCGGATGTCTCGAAGACGATGCCGACGTGGAACGGCTCGTCGGCATCGCCGGTCCGCGCCACGTTGATGAAGTAGGTCTTGTCGTCGGGGCCGGCGCCCGGCGCGGCGGGCGCGATTTCCGGCGGCACGGTCTGCCCGGCCACGGTGATGCCCAAGATGCGCGGGTCGGGCAGCGTGATTGCCAGCCGCTGCCGCTCGCTCGACTTGAGTTGATACCGGGCGCGCATGGTCACCGGGCCGTCCTTCGTTACGACGGCCTCGACGTACGCGCGGTCGACAACGGTCCGGACCACCTCCTGCAATTCATGCTTCGTAACGCGCAGCGACAGCCGGGCCGGGTGCCGGTAATAGCGGTAGGCCAGGTGCGGCCGAAGCGCGCCGAGCG
>JAVEUP010000002.1:0-119253 GCA_034005525.1 Thermoguttaceae bacterium
GGGCGTTGCGGATCGCTACGCAACTACTACCCCAGCCCCCACCCCCCGCCCACAAATCCCACAACGCAACCGGCTCCCCCAGCCCCTGCGACGTCATTGACAACGGCATGCCCCTGGTGTAACGTATCATGTATACCTCCCACCTACCCAAGGAGCCTGCCATGTCGAGCTTCGAGCGCGTTTCCAGCCCCTCTGTCGCTTCCGGATTCACTCGCCGCCGGTTTTGTGGTGCGGTGGCCGCGGGTACCCTCGGGGCGATTGCGTCGCCGGCGATTCTTTCGGCGAGCAATCTGAACGACAAGCTGAACATCGCCATTATCGGCGCCGGGGGCCGCGGTGGCGGGAATACCAACGGCGTGGCCTCGGAGAACATCGTTGCACTGTGCGACGTGAACGAGTCCCGGCTGAACGCTGCCGGGGAGCGGTTCCCGGCGGCCCGCAAGGAAATCGACTTCCGCAAACTGTTCGACCGCCCGCAGGACTTCGACGCGGTGGTGATCAGTACCGGGGAACGCACCCATCCGTTCGCCACGATGATGGCGCTTAAGGAAAAGAAGCACGTCTATTGCGAGAAGCCGCTGACGCACGGTGTCTGGGAGGCCCGGCAGGTGCGGCTTGCCGCAGCCAAGGCGGGCGTGGCCACGCAAATGGGCATCCAGATTCACGCCGGCGAGAATTACCGGCGCGTGGTCGAGGTGATCCAGAGCGGGGCCATCGGGCCGGTGCGCGAGGTGCATGTGTGGAACTCCCGCGCCTGGGGCTGGCAAAGCCCGGAGGCGGCCGAAAGGAATAAGGACATCATCCAGGTCACCGAGCGGCCCACGGAGGAGGAACCCGTGCCGGAGGGCCTCAACTGGGACATGTTCATCGGCCCGGCTCCGTACCGGCCGTTCCATAGTGCGTATTTCCCTGGTCCGCGCTGGTACCGCTGGTGGGACTTCGGCGGCGGCACGATGAGCGACCTGGGCAGCCACTTCATCGACCTGCCGTTCTGGGCGCTGAAACTCGACCATCCGCGGACCATCGAGGCGAGCGGCCCCCCGCCGCATCCGGAACTCGCCCCGGCGTCCATGCAGGCGACCTACGAGTTCGGCGCCCGCGGCGAGCTGCCCCCGGTTCGCATGACCTGGTACCAAGGCGAGAACAAGCCGGAAATCTGGACGGAAGGCGGCATTCCCAAGTGGGGCGCCGGGCACCTGTTCATTGGCGAAAAGGGCATGCTCTTGTCCGATTACGGCAAGTACGTGCTCCTGCCGGAACAGCAGTTCGAGGGTTTCGAGCCGCCGGAGCCGACCCTGCCGCGCGTGGAGAGTATCTACGCCAACTGGTTGGAAGGCTGCAAGACCGGCTCGCCCACCATTGCCGATTTCCAGTACGCCGGCTGGCTGACCGAGTCGAACCACCTGGGCAACATTGCGTTCCGCCTGGGCAAGAAGATCGAGTGGGACCCGGTGCAGTTGCGCTGCCCGAACGCACCCGAAGCCGCTCCGTTGATCCGCCGCGAATACCGCGAAGGCTGGTCGCTCGAAGGGTGAGCTTGCCTCGGAGTGCGGGAGTGCATTCCCGCGGTGTTTGTTCGTGGCCGGTCGATGCCTGGTTGCAGGCCACGGAACGAATCGCCTGTATCTCCAAGGAGAAGAACCGATGTCCCGCCTCGCACTTACTCTCGCTGCATTCCTGCTGACCATCCAACCTCTTGCAGCCGCCGAGTTCTTCGTCGCGCCCGAGGGGAGCGACGCGAACCCGGGCACGCAAGCCGAACCGTTCGCCACTCTGGAGCGGGCGCGCGACGCGCTGCGGGCAATGCGTCAGGCGGAAGGGCTTCCGGCCAGCGGCGCGACGGTGTGGATTCGCGGCGGCACGTACCCGCGCAAGCAGACGTTCGAGCTGGCCGAGCAGGATTCCGGCACGGAGCAGGGGCCGGTCGTCTATCGGGCCTTCGGCGACGAGCAGCCGCGCCTGGTGGGCGGCCGAGTCCTCGCGCCGGCCGACTTCCGCCCCGTAACCGATCCGGCGGTGCTCGATCGCCTTCAGCCCGAGGCACGGCAGCACGTGGTCGAAGTCGACCTTGCCGCACTGGGCGTTGACATGCCCGACGAGTGGCCCGACCGCTCCCGCGGCATTCCGGGGCCCGAACTTTTCTTCGACGGCCGGCCGATGCAAATCGCCCGCTGGCCTAACGAGGGTTGGGTGACCATTGCCGAGGTGATCGATCGGGGTGTGTCGCCGCTGGACCCGAGTCAAAACGAGCGAGAGCTGGGCGTCCGGGGCGGGACTTTCGTCTACAAGGAGGACCGGCCGGCCGGCTGGCGCGTGGAACACGGTGTCTGGCTTTTGGGTTTCTGGTGCCACGACTGGGCGAGCGAGTGCCTGCGGGTGGAATCCATCGATTCCCAGCAGCGCCGCATCACGCTGGCGGCGCCGCATACGTACGGGATTGGGCCCTCATCGAAATGGAACACGTACCCGCGGCGATACTACGCCCTGAACCTGCTCGATGAACTCGACATACCGGGCGAATGGCACCTCGACCGCAAGGCCGGGCGGTTGACCTTCTGGCCGCCCGCGCCGCTGGAGGGAAAGCGCGTGGTGCTGTCGCTGCTGACGAAGCCGCTTGTGTCGCTGGACAACGCATCGCACGTTGTGCTGCGCGGGCTTACCTTGGAAGCGTCGGGCGGCGGCGGCGTGCGCATTTCCCGCGGAACGGGCAGCCTGGTGGCCGGCTGCAAGCTGACGAACCTGGCCGATACGGCCGTTTCCATTTCCGGCGGTACGGGCCATGGCGTTGTCTCGTGCGATCTGTGGAGTCTCGGGCGCGGCGGCATAAGTATGAGCGGCGGCGACCGCAAGACGCTCACGCCGGGCGAACACTACGCGGTGAACAACCACATCCACCACTTCGCCCGATTGCAGCGGACCTACGCCGGCGGCATCCATCTGAGCGGCGTGGGCAATCGCGCGGCCCACAACCGCATCCACGACACGCCGCATTCGGCCCTGTTCTACGGCGGCAACGAACATCTGATCGAACTGAACGAGGTGCATGACGTGGCCCTGGAAACGTCCGACGTGGGCGCCCTCTACACGGGCCGCGACTGGACCAGCCGCGGAAACGTGGTGCGGCACAATCTTATTCGCGACCTGGGCGCCATGGGAAGCGCAGGCACAATGGGTGTCTACCTCGACGACTGCGACAGTGGCGACCAAGTCATTGGCAACGTGTTCTACAGGGTGCAACGCGCGGCCTTCATTGGCGGAGGGCGCGACAACCTCGTGGCCAACAACATCTTCGTCGAATGCCGGCATGCCGTGCATATCGACGCCCGCGGACTGCGGCGGGCGAAACCCGGCTCGGGCGTCTGCGATGGTTGGGACCTGCTGGCAAAGGCCGAGGCGTTGAACTACCGCGAGCCGCCCTGGAGTACGCGCTACCCCGAGCTTGCCCGCGTCATGGAGGAGGAGCCGCTGCTGCCGTTGGGCAACGTCATTGAGCGCAACCTGGCGGTCGACTGCGAGAAATGGCTCAACGCCGGCGGCGACGTGCGCGACCACCTGGACCGGGTGACGTTCCGTGACAATCTTATTCTGGAGGGCGAGGATCCGGGCTTCGTCGACCGCGCAGCGAAGAACTTCCAACTGAAGGATGATTCCGTCGTGTATCAGAAGATCCCCGGGTTCGAGCGAATTCCTGTCGAGCGAATCGGCCTCTTCACGGACGAGTATCGCCCCCGGTTGCCCGACTGAAAAGCGGTCTTGTGGCAGATGCCCTGAATACGGAGAATCGCATGCAACCCTGAAGGATTCCACGCCATGCGTCTATTCCGCAACGCCCTGCCCGTGCTGGCCGTGACTGCATTGCTGGCAGTGGCGGTGTGGTCGCTTCGCGGGCCGTTCAGCTACCTGGCGGCGAGTCACTGGCGGGCGGAGCTTGACGAGGCACCGGCCGGCCAGGCCGACCTTCTTGCCGGGCGCATGGCGCAGCTCGGCAAACCGGGCATTCGGGCGCTGGTCGACGCCTTGGACTCGGATCGCGAGGTGACGGCCACCGCGGCGCGCCGGGCACTGTGGGCCGAACTGAAGCGTTGGGAGTCGCTTTCGGCGAGGGTGGTCACGAAGAACCTGGCTGTGCTAGCCGAGGCGCTTGCGCAAGGTACGGAGTCGTTCCGTCCGGCTGCGCGTCGCGACGCGGCGAATCTGGCGACTGAAATCCTGCGCTGGCTGCCCGAATCGGACGCCTCGGATCGGCTCGCGATTATCGCCAATTGCGACCGCGTGTTCGAATACTCGGCCGCCGATCGGCACGTGATGGCCTCGATGGCGGCTGTCCGTTCGCCGGGCCGCGCGGCAGTCCCGGCGAGTTCCTCCGACGAGTCGGAGTCTGATCCGGTACGGCCGCTGCTGGAAAAGCCCGATATGCCTGCCACCCTCTCGACTGTGCCGGGGGGCGGTTTGCCCATCGAGACCCTGCCGATACCCGGCATCGAAGCCCATCCCCGGGCTGAGTCGACGGCCGACCGGCGGTCCCGGGCTTCCGAGTCGGAGCCGTCCGGCACCGTGGAAGGTGAATCAACTCCCCGGTTGAGCACACCGGGCGAATTATTCTTGCCGGAAGGCGTACGACCATTGTCGGCAGCCGAACCGTTTCCATCGGCGCCGGGCCCGCCGAGCGTGACCATGAAGATTGCCGATCCGTCGGCAGGCGCCGCAAGCGAGCCAGAACCGGACGAGAAGTTCGACTCGATGGAGACGGACGTGCTCATGCGATGGCTGCATTCGGCCGACGCAACGGTTGCCGCACGGGCGGAGGCGGTGCTCCGCCGTCAGGGCTTCACCGACGTGCAGGTCGAGCTTGCCCGGCGCCTGTTCGATGCCGACACCGCCGTCCGCATTGAGTTAGCCCGCACTTTGCCGAGACTGACCAGCATCGACCCGGTGCCGTGGCTTCTGTGGCTCAGTCGCGATCCGGACGCCGAGGTTCGCCTGGCAGCCATCAGCCTGATGGCAACCACCGGCGATCCGGCGCTGCATGCCCGCATTCGCCAGATGGCCCGCGAAGATTCCGACGCCGCCGTGCAGCGCGTTGCCCGCCGACTGGACGAGCGATAGCAGGTTCACGTAGCGTGGGGGGTTCCGACCGGCGATATGGCCGGGTTCACTTACGCGGGAATCGCGTCGATAATCCCCTAGTGTTGATTATCGTATACGTAGGGTGGGTCAAGGTCGCGTAGATCATTGGTGAGTCCGTACAAGCCGCAACGTGCTACTCCGCCCCACGCAAATCACAGGAGGTGACCTCGTGACGGCCATTGTGGCTTCCGATATCGACGGTACCCTGACCGGCGACCGTCCTGCGCTCGAACGGCTGCGGGAGCGATTTGCGCAAAAGCGCGCGGCAGGTGAGTTGTATCTGGTCATGTCGACCGGACGGCGTCTTGAACAGGTACTCGATGGGATTGCTTCCGAGGGGCTTCCCGAACCGGATGCCGTCATCTGCCAGGTCGGCACAGAAATCTATCTGCCGCCGTTGAATGAACACACGCCGCCCATGCCGGCGTGGCGCGAGCGACTGCTGGCCGACTATTCGCGCGAGCAAGCGTTGGCGTTTCTTGCAGGCATCGATGGGCTCGTCATGCAGCCTGACGAATACAACACCGAGTTGAAGACGAGCTGCTACCTGGATCAATGTCCCGACAGCGAGCAGGCCGTCGCCGACGTCCGTCGCCGAATCGAGCCGTATTCCGGCCGTTACCAGGTTGTCTGGTCCAGCGGCCGCGATCTCGATATCCTGCCCGCGGCTTCCGGGAAAGGGCGAGCCATTCGCTTCCTGGCGGCACACCAGGGCCTCGATCCGGATCAGGTGATTGTCGCGGGCGACACGGGCAACGATGCCAGCATGTTCCGCGAGTTCACCCGCGGCGTGTGTGTTGCCAATGCGCAACCGGAACTGCTGGAGGCGTGCCGCGTGCTGGGCGACGGCCGCGTGTACTTCGCACAGCAGCCTTTTGCCGCCGGCGTTGAGGAGGGACTGGTTCACTTCGGAGTGCTGGACAGTGGGGCCTGATGTGACTAGAAGGACTCACGCTTCGCGAGTTTGCCCCGGCGGAACAACGTCGGGAAGCTAGAGTTGTAGGTAACCATTCACAAGGGCGGTCCCCTTCGCGTGCAGCGGAGAAACTGCCCGCTCCGCTATCCCCCTGAACGGTTGCCAGTTGTAGTTGTATGGAGTTGCCATTTCCAGGCGCAGCACCGCCAGACATGGGGTCGGTGGTGCATTTGCCTCTTGCGACATAGCACCAACCCGGGAGACGCATTGTGTTCGATTTCGTCAACGACCCGACGCACCAGGCATTTACGAACTTCGAGGCGCCGCACATTCTCATGGTGACCAACCATGGTGTTCACCAGTGGGACGTGGTGCCTGGCCTGCCCGATACCGGCGGGCAGAACCTGTTCGTGAACATGTTCACCGAGACGCTGGCGAACCTCGGATTTCGCATTACCATTGCGAACCGGGGCGGGTATGCGCACCCGATTACCCAGGAAATGCAGGTTGGGTTGCGTTACAAGGACGCCCGGCAGCGTATTCTGTACATGCAGGACGGCCGTCCGGAGTTCATCCGCAAGGAGGACATGGACTCGCAAACGCCTATCCTGTCGCAATATCTGTGGGACTTCCTGGAAAGCCCGGCCGGCGGCCACGTGGACATGATCATCTCCCACTACTGGGACGGTGCGAAGGTGGGCGCGCTGGTGCGGCGCAGGTTCCGCTATCCGGCCAAGCATATCTGGGTCCCGCATTCGGTGGGCACGGTCAAGAAGCGGAACATGAAGCCGGAAACCTGGGCCGAGCTGCGCATCGACGAGCGGATTGCCGTCGAGCACGAGCTGATTCCCGAACTGGATGGCGTGGCGGCCACCTCGCCGCTGATCCGCCAGGCCCTGGTCGAGGACTTCGGCGTTCAGCAGCCGCTGTTCCTGCCGCCGTGCATCGAGCCGTCGAGGTTCCACCCGAGAAAGATCGACCCGAATCACGAGATTTACGAGTTCCTGGGGCGCCATTGCGGCATGAGTGCCCAGGAGGTGCGGCGTTCGCGCATCGTCACCGAGATCAGCCGGACCGATCATACCAAACGCAAGGATATCCTCATTCGGGCATTCGCCAAGGTGCTCAAGAAGCACCCTAACTCGCTGCTCGTCGTGGCAGTCGATCCGCACGAAGAGAAGATCCACCGCGAATTATGGGCGCTGATCGGCGAGTTGGGTATTGCGTCGCACGTGGCCGTGATGGGCAACATTTGGGAGTGGCTGCCCGACCTGTACGCCGTGACCGACGTGTATTGCTCGCCGTCGGTCATGGAGGGGTTCGGCATGGCCGTCCAGGAAGCCGCGGCGACGGCCGTACCCGTGGTAGGAAGCCACCTGATTCCGTTCCTCACCGAATATCTACTCGACGGTCCGGTGGAGGAGTGGACTTGCGAAGAGAGCGAGTCGCCGCTGAAGGTCGGGCGCGGGGGCATTGTGGTCCAGGCTGACGACGTGGCCGGCTTCGCCTGCGCCATCGAGCGGCTACTGGACGACGAGCAACTTCGCGCCCGCATCGGCCAGGAGGCCTACCGGATTACCATACCGCACTTCACTTGGGACGGCATGACCCGGCAGTTCCTCGAACAGGCCGAGTTCGGGGAGCGCGTGCGGGCGCAGTTCACGCCGGCCGGACGGTACCACCTCGACGAGCGCACCCTGCAAACCATCCTGCAGAACGAGCGGATCGAAGCCCTCTCCTGCTCCGACATCGAAGCACTGTTCCGCGCCGAAGAGCAGATGGCGCCGTTCCTGCCCGACGGCGAGGTCCGCGTCGATCCCCGCGACGGCGCGGTGGTGGTGTTCAACGCGTCGCGGGCGCGGCGACCGCACGATAACGCGGAGCCGCCTTCCGAACCGGAAGAGGACGGCGCGGCCGATCCGGTGTGCCGCGGCCAGACGACCGGAGTGATCGACGTGGCGTCGCTGAGCGAAGGCTTCACGTTTATCAACAAGAACCTGTACCCGGCCATGTATCCGTTCGAGCCCGGCCAGGGAAACGGCGAGAGCGAGGGCGTGCCCCCTTCTTCCGACCGGCCGCGAGGCATGCACTTCCTGCAATGGACGTCGTCGTACTTTGACCGGGACTGGTACAACATGCCGCAGTCCGACCGCTTGATCGCCTTCCGTCGCTTGGCTGCGATCGAAGGCAAGCTGCTGTTGGACGATTCCGCCGGCTACCCCGTTTCGGGCACGACGGCGGACGGGCGAACAACGTACGGCTACGTGCTGACCATTAAGAACCACGGACGCCTGGTGGGCGGTTCGCTTGCCCACGGCCACCAGCAGATCATCTACACCGACCAGAAGCCGCGCCACTTCGAGCGGAACGAACGCTTTCAGGAACGGCGCAGTGAGACGTTTGCCGAGTACATGCTGCGCGAGAACCCCGCCGAACTGATGGTGAGGGACTACGGGCCGGCCGTGCTCGTGGTGCCGTACTTCATGCGCCGCCCATACAATTCACTGCTGATCATGAAGGACTTCCGGAAGCGGTTCCTCTTTGAACTGACCGACGAGGAACTGGACGCGATGGCCGAGGCCTGGGGCGACGTAACGCGCGCCATCATGGCCCTGATGCCCGCCATCGGCAAACCGACGGCCTACAACGTCACCGTGTCGAACGGACCCGGGGCCGGGCTCTACTGCGAGTTCCTGCCCTACACCCAGGAGACCGGCGGCTTCGAGCACTTGGGGCTCTGGGTATGCCAGAACACGCCCGACCGCGTGGCCCCGATCCTCCGCAATGCCATCGAGGGACACGATGACCGAACTCCAGAAGGTGCCGGTGCGATTGGGTGACCAGGTGCGCGTCAAACCGGGCGTGACGGACCTGGTTTGCCCGCAGATCGAGCTTGCGGGCTTCCATGGCGTCGTTGGCGCGACCGACGGCGACCTGTGCCGGGTCGACTGGGACCCGGCCACCCTGGCCGCCATGCCCGAAAGCTACCGCCAGCGGTGGCAGGAAGACGCCCTGCCCGCCGACCACCTCTGGCTCCCCGCCGACGACCTCGAACCGGACAAGGATGGGTAGGGTGGGTCAAATAAGCCGCTTCTCTGGTGGGGCATCGGTCGCGACTGCGGGCGTGCCTCCGGGTGGCGGGCAATGAATCAGCCTGGTTGCGGCTTGTGCGGACCTGCCTACCGGCAGGCAGGCCCACCAACGATATACGCGACCTTGACCCACCCTACGTACTTGGGTGCGGGAATGGACCTGCGAAGAGCTGGCGTCCCGCCTTTAGGTGGCTCTTTCCAACCAGCTAAAGCCGGGACTCCAGCAGGGCCGGTCCCGGTTTCAACGGCAAGTCCGTTCCTGCACCTGCTTTTTTTGCGCGGCAATCGTGGTAGAATCGCGCCAACCGCATCGGTGGTCAATCTGGCGGATTAGCCAGACTTTAGGGCATGGGTGGTCTGGTTGCTTTTCGCTTGGAATATGGGACAATAGGATGAGTGTTTCGCTTGCGCACTTGGCGCGCGTGGACCAGCTCCACCGAGATGCCCCCCCAGTAGACACATGGAACCCATCATGAGTAGCCGAGTTTTCTCCACATCGATTGCACTGCTCCTGTTTAGCCTGATTTTCCCCCCCGCGTTCGCTGCGACGGGTGAGGAAACCGTCGAAGACAAGCCTGCCACCGAAAGCGTCACCGAAAAGCCTGCCGAGGAGAAGTCGTCCGCGTCGAAGCCCGCTGCCGAGAAGCCAGCCGACGAGAAGCCTGCGGAGAAGAAGGAGCCGACACGGAAGCCGGAAACCTCGAAGCCCGAGACCCACAAGGTCGCTCGCGGGCCGCTGGTTATCCAGCTTTCGCTGGAGGGTGTGTTCGAGGCGCGGCGGATGCACGAGTTGGTCTTGCGTCCGGAAACATGGTCGGCCTTCAAGGTCGTGGAGGCGGCCGAGCATGGCGATCGGGTCGATAAGGGACAGGTGGTTATCCGGTTCGAGACCGACGATATCGACCGGGCCCTTGCCGACCTTCGGCGCGACGTCGAGTTGAACAAGCTGACTTTCAAGGTGGCCGAGTTGGAACTGAAGACCCTCGAACGCCTCGTGCCCATGAACTTGGCCGCGGTCGACCGGGAGCGGCGGCACACGAAGGAGGACCTCCAGTTCTACCTGAAGACGGAAGGTCCTCTGAACCGGCGTACGGCCGATGTTTCGATCGATCTGGCACGGCAAACGCTCGAGTATTATCGGGAAGAACTCGCGCAGTTGGAGAAGATGTACGAGGCCGATGAATTGACCGAGGAGACTGAGGAGATCGTTCTGCGACGCGCGCGGAATGCCGTTGCGCGGGCGGAGTTCATGTTGGAGCGAGCCGAGATATTCCACGAACGAAGCATTGACGTGGAGTTGCCCCGCCGCGAAGAGTCGGTCAAGGAGAGCGCCGAACGCGCCGTCCTGGAAAGCGAATTGAACCAGGCGATCCTCCCCTTGCGGCTCGAACAGGTCCGGGTCGAGTTCGAGAAGGCCAAGGTCGCGTGCCAGCGCGCCGAGGAGCGGCTTGCCAAGCTTGAGTCGGACCGCGAGTTGATGACGCTCAAAGCACCGGCCGAAGGGGTGGTCTATTACGGACGGTGCGTCGACGGCGCTTGGCGCCGCGGTTCTTCGGCGGAGGGCTTGCGCCGCAGCGGGTCGATTTCCGCCAACGACGTGTTCATGACGATCGTGGAGCCTCGACCGCTGGTCGTGCGGGCGTCCGTTGTTGAGAAGCACCTGGCCGATTTGAAGCGCGGCCTGCGGGGCACCGCTACGCCGGGCGGTTTCCCGGAGATGAAGCTGCCGGTCCGGCTGGACCGGATCGCCCGGATACCCGACGCGGGTACCAAATTCGACGCGGTGTTTCAGGTGACGCTCGACCTGGACGCCGAGTCGATCATGCCGGGAATGACCTGCAAGATGGATTTCACGCCGTACCGGCAGCGGCGCGCCTTGACCGTACCGCCGAAGTCGGTATTCACCGACGAGTGGGATCCGCAGAAACGGTATGTGTGGCTCTATCGCGAGGGCGCGAAGCCGCAGCGCCAGCCGGTGGTGCTGGGGCGGCAGACCGACGACAAGGCCGAAGTGATCGAGGGCCTGGAGGCAGGCGACGAGATTCTCACGAAAGCCCCGGAAGACGATGTGAAGAAGTAGTCTCATCCTGCGGTTGGCACGCACCCCTTGCCCCTTGGAGCACGAACGGATTGAATACCTTGCGACTGAATTACCTGCTTCTCCTGATGGCCCTCGTTCTGCTTGCAGCGAATATGGCTGTGGCGGTCGAGCCGTCTGCCGAGGTTTCCCCGCTGGCCACGACCGGTCCGAAGCCCGCGCCGGTGGAGCCGCCCGGCCCGGAGACCATCGACGGAGCGATTCGGCGCGGCGTGGAGTTCCTGCTCGAGCGTCAGAACGGCGACGGGTCGTGGGGCTCGCACCGGACGGGCCGGCCGTCGAACGTGTTCGCACCGGTGCCGGGCGCGCATCACGCGTTTCGCGCAGCGACGACCTCGCTGTGCGTCGCGACGCTAATCGAAAGCGGCGGCGACGATCCTGCCGTTATGGCGGCACTGGATCGTGCCGAGCGCTGGATGGCACTGAACCTTCCTTCGCTGCGCAGGGCGACTCCCGACGCCATCTACAACAATTGGGGGCATATCTACGCGGTGCAGGCACTGGCGCTGATGCACCGGCGACACGAGGGACGGCCCGAGCGGCAGGAAGCCATCCGGGCACACCTCGACCAGCAGATCGACCGGCTCGGCCGCTACGAGTTCCTCAGCGGCGGCTGGGCCTATTACGACTTCGACGCGGGCACGCAACGCCCCAGCGGGCCATCGACGAGCTTCATGACGGCCGCCGCTCTGATCGCCCTCGATGAAGCGAAACGAGTTGGGGTTAACGTTCCCCGGCGGCTAACCGACCGGGCCATCGAATCGATCGAGCGGCAGCGCAAGCCGGATTTCAGCTATGCCTACGCTGAGTCGTTCGTCTTCCATCCCATGCACGTGATCAATCGGCCCGCGGGCAGCCTAGGCCGCTCGCAAGCGTGCAACGCGGCGCTGCGCATCTGGGGCGACCAGCGCGTGACCGACGAGGTGCTGACGACGTGGCTGGACCGGCTATTCGCGCGTAACGGGTGGCTTTGCATCGGACGCAAGCGCCCCATCCCGCACGAATCGTGGTTCGCCGTGGCCGGGTATTTTTTCTACTTCGGCCACTACTATGCCGCCCGGTGCATCGAACTCTTGCCGCCGGAGCAGCAGGAGCCTTACAAGCACCAGATGGCGCACGTCATCCTGGCACTCCAGGAGGCGGACGGCTCCTGGTGGGATTTCCCGCTCTACGACTATCACCAGCAGTACGGAACGGCATTCGCCCTGATGACGCTTGCCCGCTGCCGCGCGGACGCTACTGCGGGAACTCCGTCGGCGGCTCGATAATCGGGAACTCACCGGACAGGGCCTTGAGGAACTCGACCAGGTCGGCCACCTCCTGCTCGGAAACCTGGCCCTCCAGCGCCCGCATTTGTACGGAACGGTTCGGGTTGTCCTGCCCACCCTTGGCCATGAAGGCGACGGCTTCTTCCAGGGTCTCGACGCTGCCGTTGTGGAAGTACGGGTGCGTGTTGGCAATTTCGCGGAGGGCGGGCACGCGGAACCGGCCACGGTCGCGCTCCTCTTCGGTGACGTCCATGCGGCCCTTGTCGGGCTCGGGCAGGTCAACGCCCACGCCGGCGTTGTGGAACTGGTAATTGCTGAACAGCGGCGGGGCATGGCATACGGCGCAGTAGTTGTCGAACGCCGCCATGCCGCGCTTCTGGGCCTCGGTCAGGGCGTCTTCGTCGCCTGCCTTGTACTTGTCGTAGGGCGAGTTGCCGCTGAGGATGGTTCGCTCGAAAGCGGCGATCGCCTTGGCAAAGCCGTCCTCGGTTACGTCGGTGCCGAATACCTGCTGGAACCGCTCGCGATAGCCCTTGATTTCGTTGAACGAAAGGACCACGTTGTCCATGGAGCTACCCATTTCAATCGAATTGCCCACCGGCCCGACCGCTTGCTCCTCGAGCGTTGCGGCACGGCCGTCCCAGAACTGGCTGGATGCGTAGGCTGAATTGATGACCGTGGGTGAGTTGCGGTCACCCACTTGCGGGTGTCCGTCCGGCCCTTTGACGCCTTCGCTGGTAGCCCGATGTTCGGTCCAGGCCATCAATGGGTCATGGCAGGTGGCACACGAAACGGTGCCGTCGCTGCTGACTCGCTTGTCGAAATACAGCAGGCGGCCCAACTCGACCTTTTCCGGCGTCATGAGGTTGTCTTCCGGAATCTTCAGTTCCGGCAAACCCAAAGGGATCACCGGGAGCGAGGCCATCGGCTCCTTCATAGGGGGGGGCTGAGCCGGCTCTGCGCCGGGAAGAGTGTCTGTTTCCGACTCCTTGGCCGGTTCCATCTCGGGTAAGACCTCGTCCTCCGGCTCCTCGGCAGGCTCCTGCTCGACCGCCGGGGGTTTTGGTGGCGCCGCCGGGCCGCCGCAGCCAACGCTCATTACCATCATCGCCGGCAACAGAAAGCCGCAGGCGCATAACCAAGACAATCGGGTCGCTCTCATCGTACCTGTCTCCTAGGGGATAAAGAGAGTTGCCAGTAGCCACGCTAGGCGAATTCTATCGCGCGCAACCACTGCCTACAACCGAGGGCGCCTTGCCGAAAACCGGCAAAGGAAGTGGCGGCCGGCCGGCCGGATCGGTAAACTGAATCGCATTGGCACCGCCGGCGCCAAACCTGCCGCTCGGCTCCCGCCTGCCTCAAACAGAAAGGGTTACTGCAATGAACCGGAACCATCTCTCCCGTCGCGGTTTTCTTCGGCGCTCCACAGGGCTTGCCGTTGTCGGCAGCGCCGCTCCTTATTTCTTCAGCAGCCCGACCGCGAAGGCCCAAAGCGCGAACGACCGACTGGGCGTCGGCGCCATCGGCACCGGCGGGAAGGGGTCCGGAGATGGGCACGCGGCAGGCGGACGCGGCGACATGCGGGCTTGCGCCGACGTCGACCTGAACCACGCCGAGCGGTTCGCCGAGCGTTACGAGAGCCGCTGCACCGTTTATCAGGACTACCGAAAACTCCTCGACCGCGACGATATCGACTTGGTCACCATCGGCACGCCCGACCACTGGCATACGAAAATCGCGATCGAGGCGATGCTCGCCGGCAAACACGTCTATTGCGAGAAGCCGCTCACGCTGACCATCGAAGAAGGTCAGCTTCTTTGCAGGGTGCTCAAGAAGACCGGCGTGGTTTTTCAAGTGGGCAGCCAGCAGCGGAGCGACCGCGGCCGATTCCTCACCGCCGTGGCGCTCGCCCGCAGCGGCCGGCTGGGCAAGCCGCTTACGGCCACGTGCTCGCTGGGCGGCGGGCCGCGCGGTGGGCCTTTCCCCATGGCGGACCCGCCGGCGCATCTGGACTGGGACTTCTGGCTGGGCCAGTGCCCGGTGGTGCCGTACACGCCGCAGCGGTGTCATGGTTCCTTCCGCTGGTGGCTGGAATACTCGGGCGGCAAGCTGACCGACTGGGGCGCCCACCACGTCGACATCGCCCAGTGGGGCCTCGGGCACGAATTGACCGGCCCGGTCGAGATCGAGGGCGAAGGCGATTTCCCCAACCTTCCCGACGGCTTCGATCCCGTGGCCTTCTACGCCGGGAAACAGCCGATAGCCAACGGCTACAACACGGCTACCACGTTCAAAGTTACGGCCAGCTTCGCCGATGGGGCGAAGATCGTCATCCAGCACGGGCCGGACAACGGCATCTGGTTCGAGGGCGACCGGGGGCGCATCTTTGTCAACCGTGGAAAGATTACCGGACGGCCCGTCGAGGAGCTTACCGACACCGACCGCGAGTGGCTTGCCGAAGAAACCGCGAAGCTTTACAAGGGCGCCCCGTTCCAGGGCGGACACATGGGCAACTTCTTCTGGTGCATCGAGAACGGCGCCGAGCCGGTTTCCGACGTCTTCACCCATCACCGTGCCGTCTCCACGTGCCACCTGGCGAACCACGCCATGCTGCTCGGGCGAAAGCTGCGATGGAACCCGGAGAAGGAAGACTTCCTTGGCGACGATGTCGCCAGCGGACTGGTCGCCCGGCCGAGGCGGGCGCCGTACGATATCGAAATTTGACAGCGTGCGCGGTTCCGAGTACTCTCAAGTACCTTCCATCGCGTTCCTGCGCGCACCCTTCCGGAGACCGAACCATGTGGAGTCTGAGTTTGTGGCTTGTTTTGGCCGGCGGCATATTTGCCCCTCAACAAGATAAGTTGCCCGTCCCGCCGCCCGAGGACGCCGTAGTGCTCTTCGACGGCAAGGGAACCCACCTGATGCTCGGCAAAGGCGGCGGGCCGATCGACTGGCCGATCGAGGACGGCAATTTGATTTCCACACGGGGAGAAACTCGCTCGAACCACATCGTATCGAGGCTGCACTTCCGCGATGCCGATATCCACGTCGAGTTCATGCTGCCGGAAAAGGGGCTGGGCAACAGCGGCGTCTACATTCACGGAAACTACGAAGCGCAGATCATCAACTCCTTCGGGAAGGACGAAGCCGAATTGACGCACGACGATGCAGGCGCCATCTACGGCTTCTTCAAGCCGCTGGCCCAGGCGTGCCGCAAGCCGGGCGAGTGGCAAGTCTACGACATCCGCTACCGCGCCCCGCGCCGCGGCGAGAACGGCGAGATCGTCGAAGAGGGCTCCATCACGGCGTACCTCAACGGCGTGAAGGTACAGGACAACGCCCGCTTCGGCGAGCCCCGGTCGGTGTACCATCCCTACCGCTACAAGACCACGCCCTATTTGACCGCCATTTGGGAGCGGCAGAAACGGACCGGCATCGGCCCGGTATTTCTGCAGGACCACGACAATCCGGTCCGGTTCCGCAACGTTTGGGTAAAGCCGCTCGACGGCGATGCTTTTTTGTACGAGCCGGGCAAGTAGTCGCTGACACGCTGACCCGCGTGTGTTGAACGTCTTCGTCAGGCGTACTTCATAATGCCCGGCATGGGCGTCGGGTAAATGCCGTCGGGGCCGGGTTGAACGGGAGGCGTTATGTCCCAGTTGTACTCCGGCAGGCTGAAGCTGTGCGTCGAGCCGAGGAGCTGCTCCCACGTCATCTGTTGGCCCGTATCGCACACCATCTCACCCATGGTTGCGAGCATGGTCGAGATATACATATAGTGGCCGTTGTTGATCGTTTGGCCGGCGCGAATGGCGTCAAACAGCGCCACGTGTTCCGCGTCGGTCATGCTGACGGGTTTGTCGGGCTTCTCGTAACGCCATGGATTCTCGCCCTCGATGGCAGGCCGGCTGGGCATGAAGGCGCGGCCCTTGGAGCCGAGGACGACCGTACTCGCTTCACCGAAGCATCCGGGGATGTTTCGGGAAAAGGCGTATAGGCGCACGCCGTTGGCATACTCGTAGACAATGGACTGATGGTCGTAAAGGTCGCCATACTTCGGCTCGATGCAGACCTGCCGCCCGCCCAGTCCCCACGCCTTCTCGGGCGAGATGTCGCCCAGCGCCCAGGAAGCCTTGTCGACCTGGTGGATCAATGTTTGGGTGGGCGCGCTGCCGGCGAGCCAGTCGAAATGATACCAGTTCTGGAATTGGTACTCCACTTCCGTCCATTCCGGCTGACGTTCGCGCAGGACATACGGGCCGCCAACACGCGTCGCCTGGATTGCAATGATCTCGCCGATCTGGCCGTCCTGGATTCGCTGAATTGTCTCTTGGACTCCTTTGTCGTACCGCCAACACAGACCCGACACGACGCACAGGTTGCGCTTCTTGGCCTCTTCCGTGGCCGCTTTCGTCATGTTTGCCCCAGGCACGTCGAGTCCGTTGGGCTTTTCACAAAAGATATGCTTGCCCGCTTCCACCGCCGCCGTGAGATACATGGGATGGAAGTGCGACGTGCAGGCGATCAGCGCCACGTCGATGTCGCTGGCGAGCACGTTCTGGTAGCCGTCGAAACCGGAGAAGACGTGGTCGTCGGCAACTTGCACCTGGTCCGGCTTCAGTTTCTTCAGCCGTTCCAGCGATCCCTGCGCCCGGTCTTCGAACAGGTCGGCCATGGCCACCATACGAACGTCGGGCCCGGCATTCATCGCGTTGACCGCCGCCCCCGAACCGCGCCCGCCACAGCCGATCAGGCCGAACTTGATCACGTCGCTCCCGGCGGCATGCGCGCCGCGTGCAAGGCTCAGTTGACCGATCGCGGCCAGGCCGGCCACGGCGGCCGAACGGCCGAGGAATTCGCGTCGTGAAGGTGTGGTGGATTGTTGAGAGGTGGGCTGTTTTCGCATGATGGTCCTCGTAGTTGTGAAGGGTGAGCTACTCCGAACGATTTTGACTCGGATTATGGAGGCGGGTGGCTGTGGAAGCATCGCCGTGGCCGGCAGGTGGGACTGCCGACCCAGGATTCAGTTTGACAGATTCGGGAAGCGTTGTCAATCACTACGGGAGTGGTTGTGCGGTAAGATCCTCTGGCCAGTTGGGGTCTCCCCATGGCCCCGAAAGGGCCGAGTTCGCGTGGCCCAGGGCAACGCCCTGGGAAACAGGCTTCCCACGCACCCGCTTGACGGGCCAACGCCGCCTGCTAAACTCACGTGCAGCCGGCGTATGAATCGACCGGTCCTTGCGAACCCCCATGACGGGAAGGACAGGAGTGACCATGAATACCATCGAAAAGGCATTGATGCACGGGTTGTTTGTCCACTTGCATCACAACATTGACAAGGTGATCGATTTCAAGGGCTTTCAGGAATTGAACCGCCGGGTCGACAAGGCATGGCCGGGGGCGCTGCTGGTGGGTCCGGAAGCGAACGACGATGCCGCGGTATTCCGAATCCCGGGCATGGACGGACTCGTGGTGGGCAAGATGGAAAGCCATTGTTCCCCCTGTGTGCCCCGGCCCTACGACGCCGCCGCCACCGGCGCCGGCGGCGCGATGCGCGACGTCGTTGCCATGGGAGGCCGGCCGATGTTCATCCTGGATTTCATCGGGACCAGGCCGCTGGAACAGGAAGTGATCGTCGGCCCCTGCGGCTTCTCCGGTCGTTGCGACTGCGGAAACTGCAAGGTGATGACCAGCCAGGAGCGGCTGAATATCATGATCAAGGGAATCAAGGACATGTGCGCCGCCATGGACGTGTTCGTGGTGGGCGGAGGGTTCTCCACGTCCTTCTCCGACATCGTCCCGGCGGTCGTGGTGGCGGTCATCGGCAAGCTGATCACCGAAAAGCCCCTCACCAAACCGGCCAAGAATCCCGGCGATAAGATCATTGCCATCGGCGTTACCGGAACGGACGGCAACGACACGCTCTTCCGGGCCGGCCTTGTCAAGGAGATGCGTCCGGCCCTCGCCCTGTTTGAAGAGGAGCGGGTTGCCATGGAGGGAGCGCTGGCCGCTTTCGGCACCGGAAAGATCAATGCCTGCTCCGATCTAGGCGCCGCCGGCATCGGCGCCGCCGTGTGCGAGTCGGTCAGGTATGGAGGATTAGGTGCCAAGATCGATCTGGGCCCGGTGCCGGTCTCGGCCCCGGAAATCACCCCGCAGGAAATCCTGATTTGCGAAACGCAGGCCCGCTACGTGGTCCAGGTTGCGCCGCAATCGGTTGACGAAGTCTTGCAGGCAATCCGGTCCAAGACCGATCACGCGGCCGTCATCGGCGAGGTCACCTCGGACGACAAGGCGGTCTTTGAATACAACGGCGAGCCGATCGCGACCATACCCAACAAGCCGTCACCGGAGATGCTCGAAGCATTGCAGAGCGGGGTGTGATGAATCGTTCATGGGATAGCGGCGCGGCCGGTTTTCTCCGTTGCATGTAAAGGGCTACAGTCTCCTGCGAACAAGTCAATCTGCGCATGACCGCTTTTGAACATGCGTTGTTCGGCGCCACGGCGACGTTGGCGGCCGGCTTGCACCGCCGCTACGGCTGGCCGATTGCGGCAATGGCCGGCGTCGCGGCGGTCGCCCCAGATTGGGACGGGCTCGCGCTGCTGTTCGGTCCCATGGCGTACGACCGGGTGCATCGGGCATGGGGGCACAACGTGTTTGCCGCCTGCCTAGTGGGTGCGGCGATCGGCGCCGCCGAATACCGTTGGCGCGTCAGTGTTCGAGTGCGCCAGTGGCTGGCTGCGCGCGTGCGCATGCCAGATTGGCCGGATGTGAAAGATCGATCCCGCGGCGATGTGGCGGTCTGGATGACAGTTGGCGCGTTGGCGGCGCTCAGTCACCTGGCTGCCGATCTGGTGGTGTCGGGCGCCGACACCCTGGGCGACTGGTCGCTGAAGCTGCTGTGGCCGTTCTCGGAACAGGCGTGGGTTTATCCGCTGATCCGTTGGGGCGATCCCGGGCTCAGCGTTATCCTTTTCGGCGGAGTCTTCGCCATGCTGCGCTGGCCGGACCGCCTGCAAACGGTCGCTTGGATCACCCTGGTGCTGCTGGCAGCCTACCTGAGTAAAGGCTTCTGGTGAAGCCGGAGATAGGTAGGGTGGGTCAAACAAGCCACTTCCCCGGTGGGCCATCGGTCGCCTGGTCGGACGTGGTTCCCGGCGAGCGGGCTGCAAATCAGCTTGACTGAGGCTTGTGCGGGCCCACCAACGATCTACGCGACTTTGTCAGACCCTACGTCGATGAATGACCCGGGTCAGTTGTCCGTCTGCTTCATGGTCTTCAGCATGTTGAGCACGCCGTCGGTCATGTCCATGACCTGGATGCCTTCGGGCGGCGTGAACTGGAACTTCTCCGCGGGTATCTCCACGTTCACCTCGATGTTGTCGTACGCCTGCGACATCATCTCCTTCCCGTCTGCATCGAACATGACCGACTTGCGCAGAAGCCCGTCTTCCGCGCCGACCCAGACTTCAGCCTTCGCGGGCTTGAAGGGGATTTGCGGCAGGTTGGGCATGGCGGGGGCGCCTTCAAAGACGTGGACCTCGTTGCCGGCGAGCTTTTCGGTCCGCACCAGCTTGATGCTCTCCGGCGCGAGCCCGGCGAACGGCTGGGTCAGGTCGTTCCCCTGCTGCCCGACCTGCTCGATGCCCGTCTCGGCGGCGACCTTCGCCGCATCGATTCTGTGAGCCATCTTCAGGGTTGGCTGGTAAGTCCAAACGGTTGTGCCGTCGGCGATAATGACCTGATCCATCTTCATCAGACCCATGTCCATCGACATCTCGATGCGGGCCTTTCCCGGCGGTGCAATGAGCACCGGGCCCGCCATGGTCATCTTCTGGCCCATGATTGCCATCGACATCTTCAGATCGGCGCGGACGGTCTTCACCGCTTCGGCCTTCGCCTTCAGCTTGGCGATCATCTGTTCGGTGGTCTCTTCGGCCCGGAGAAAGCTACCTCCTGCCCACACAACAACGA
The DNA here is from genome assembly GCA_034005525.1 of Thermoguttaceae bacterium. Lineage (GTDB taxonomy): Bacteria > Planctomycetota > Planctomycetia > Pirellulales > Thermoguttaceae > PWXP01. The sequence goes on from JAVEUP010000002.1 coordinate 20,479, forward strand.
TTCCCGCAAACATGACAAGAGGCCGGTGTACTGTTCTCATTGTGATACTCCCTGTACGAGGTGACCAAAGCACTTGCCTCCCCGCGCCGGTCGAGGCCCCGAAACTCGGTGAATCGGGCAACCGGGCGAGTGGCCGCTACACAACGATTCTACCAGAGATTCGCCGCCGGGCGAATGTTCTTGAGCTTTAGGTGTGCGGTAAGTCTTTGGCGGGCTGGAAAGTGCCCCAAAGCGGCTGAGTTCGACCAGCGCGGGGCCATTGTTCTACACAAGTCGCGGCCGCCACCTACGGGCTTGCCCGGCCTGGAGCCGTGGTCAGTCGGCTAAAACGACGCCGAGGCTCCCTCTCTCCCCTGCACGCTGCCGCCGCCGGAGGCGGCGGCAGCGTGCAGGGGAGAGATAGTCTGGGCGAGCCGTGCCCGCTTAGCTCACTGACCACGGCTCCATGCGGGGCAAGCCCGCAGGTGGCCCTGCGCTGCCTCCGAACGTGCCGGAACATCTTGCCGCATACGTTTTTGCGGCCGATTCTACGGCCCGGATTTATGCGGCCGGGTAGACATTGTGTCCGATGTGTGCGAGACTAGAGTCTTACCGTTTCTGTGTGCAAAACTGCTTGGCATGTCGGTAAACCCACGCACCCTTCGGCTGAAGCCTGCTTCCCGAAACGCGAGCGTGTTGACCCGCGGCCCCCCCCGGCCGGGACATCGATGTTGATCGAAACCAGACAACTCACCAAACGCTATGGAGCCGTGACGGCGCTGGAGGGCTGCTCGCTGTCGGTTCCGCAGGGTGAAGTCCTCGGTTTGCTCGGGCCGAACGGGGCCGGCAAGACCACGCTGCTGCGCATCCTGTTGGGCTACATCCGCCCGAGTGCCGGAAGCGCCGTGATCGGCGGCCTCGACTGCCATCGCCAGTCGGTCGCGGTGCGGCGCCGCACGGCGTACCTGCCCGGCGAGGTCCGCCTCTTCGGCCAGATGCGGGGCCGGGACGTGCTGCGGTTCTTCGCCGAGGTCCGGCCGGGCGGCAACCTGAAGCGTTCGCACGAACTGGCGGAGCGCCTCGAATTGCAGCTTGCACCGCGCGTCGCCGCCATGTCGACGGGCATGCGCCAGAAGCTGGCTCTGGCGGCAACGCTGGCAGTTGATGCAGAGCTGATGATTCTGGATGAACCGACATCGAACCTGGACCCGACGGTCCGCCGGGTGATTGCCCGGATTGTGGAGGAAATCCGCCGGCAGGGGCGAACGGTGCTGTTCTCATCCCACGTACTGTCGGAGGTCGAGGAGGTTTGCGACCGGGTGGCGTTCCTGCGAGCGGGCCGGCTGGCGCACTTGCAGGCGATGCACGATTTGAAGCGCCGGCACCGCATCCGGGCATTGCTCAGCGGGCCGATGCCCCCGCCGCCGAAGGAACTGGCCGGCGAACTGGTGATCGGCCGGGATGCGGCGGGCGCGGTCGTCATTGAAACGCCGGGCGAAGTCGCGCCGCTGCTCCGCTGGCTTGCAACGTTGCCGCTGACAGAAATGGACGTGCAACCGGTGGGATTGCGGTCGCTGTACGATCGGATCCACGACGCCGATGCCGGCCAGGCCGCCGAAGGTACCCGTATTCCATGAACCGCGCGCTGCTTATGAAGTCGATTCTTGAAGGTCGCCTGCTCTTGGCGTCCTGCATGACCACGATGCTCGTGTTCTGCTGGACCCGCGTCTGGCTGGTGGGCCATTTCGATATGAGCCGGTTCGAGACGGTGATCGAGCAGTTCCGGGAATGGGAGCGCTTTTCGCCGGTACCCTTCGAGCACCTGGTGACCCACACCGGCCGGATCGCCATGGCCTATGAGGAACCCATCCTCATTCTTTGCGTTTGCCTGTGGGTCATCGCGCGCGGCACCGACTGCATCAGCGGCGAGATCGGTCGGGGGACCATGGAGATGTTGCTGGCCCAGCCGGTCAGCCGGGTGCAGGTGCTTTGGTCGCAGGCGTCGGTCACCATCGCGGGATTGGCCCTGCTGGCGCTGGCTTCCTGGCTTGGCCTGTACCTGGGCATTCAGACGAACACGGTTGAAGAGCAGGTGACGCAAACGTGGACCATCCCCTGGCTGCGCATCGAAATCGCCAACCCGCTGGCCGCGAAGGAAGTGGTGCGGCGGCCCCTGGCCGACAAGGTCAACCCGGCGCACCTCGTGCCTGCGGCTTTCAACCTGTTCTCGCTCGGGTTCTTCCTGGCGGGGCTGAGCACGCTGATGTCGTCGTGGGACCGTTACCGGTGGCGGACGATCGGCCTGGTGGTCGGCATCTATATTGTCCAATTGACGCTGAAGATCGTCGGCCTGGCGTCGGACCAATTGGCGTGGTTCCGCCGGGTGAGCTTCTTCACCGCCTACGAGCCGACGCGTTTTGTGAGCACCGCCGTGTACCATCCGGAATCGACATGGAGCATTCTCCTGCGCGACGAGGCGGGCCGCTGGACGGCTCCGGGGCCGCTGGGTTACAACCTGATCTTGCTGGGCATGGGCGCCGCCGCCTACCTGGCCGCCACCATCATCTTCCACCGCCGCGACGTGCCGGCTCCACTGTAATGCGAGAGCAGCATGGCCCCGCTTGGCAGGGGCGATTCCCGTCTGCCGCTACACAAGCACTTGCCCCGGATTATTCATGACGATGTAGGGTGGTGACAAGCAAGCCAAGCCCCTAGTGGGCCTTCGGTCGCTTGGCCGGGGCTGCTTCCAGCGCACGACGTGCGAACGACCCCGGGCGTGGCTTGCGCAGGCTCACCAAGGACTTGCGCGATCTTGTCCCATCCTACATGAATCATCCGAGCTAGTTTTCGACGGCCGATTTCAACTCAGAACCACAATCGGACGCCGCCGATGAGTTGATTGCACTGGGTGCGGCCGATGTCGAGATATTCGTAGCCGATATAGCTCTCCAGACCCCAAACGACCACGCCGGCAGTCGTGCGGGCGCGGAACAGGCTCGAACGGCCAAGCGTGCCCCAATCGACGTCGAGTGAGACGACCCAGGGGCGGCGCGGGAAGAGGTCCACGCCGTAGGTGAAGTTGAAGCCGTAGTCGGTTTGCTGCCGGTCATCGAGCCAGTTCAAGCCGACCCCCGTGCGCCACTCGCTCCAGTTGCTCTGTGCAAAACGGAAGACCAGGTTGCCGTCGCCCAGCCAAAGCGAGTCGCGCCCGCCGTCGGCCAGCCGCTCTTCGAGATAGTTCATCTCGGTGTCGATGCCGAAGCGCGAGGCGGTGCTCAGAAGCAGCCGGCCGCCGATGCGGTCGACGTCGGCAAACTCAGTGGCATACTCGGCCGAAACGCGGCCCGACCAGCGACGCAACTGCGGCTCGAAGAGCCCCATGCGAAGCCATCGCGGACTGCCATCGAGTTCGTCTGCCAACGTCGCGTAGCCGGCAAGACCGCCGGGCGGTTCACCCGGCCGGACAATGCTGCCGGGTGTGACGTGGTACGGATAGCGCTCTTTCACCCTGAACGCATGCATCCGGGGGGGGTAACATGGCGGACTATAACAACCCGCCCTCTGCCGATCAATACCACCTGCCACCCCCCCGGCGACCTCGCGCCCCCCCGTCGGGCAACGCCTGCGGCCAAGAAAACCCGGAGAAGCAATCCGGCTTCGACTTCACTAATGAGTCTTTGCGATGCCGGTGCCACGGCCGTGGTGTTGCCACCCAGGCAAGGCTTAAGGGAGCGTTCTGTTGCCTAACGATCCTGAATCCCGTTAAGCTGGCTGTGGATGTCGTCGCGATGGCGCTCGCTAATGCCGGGGACGGCCAGGGCTTCGCGGTAATAGGCCCGGGCGGCGTCGACGTCGCCCTGGTCGCGGGCGATGCCGGCACGCGCGCTGAGCGCGACGACCCGCCAGTAGTCATGCCGACGCGCAGCGCTGAAGTCGTCGAGCAGGGCGATCGCCTCGTCGAAGCGTTCGTTGCGGCGCAGCACGCCGACCGCTGCCATGCGCGCGTGCATGCGAACCGCCGAACCCGCGCCCTGAATGGGAGCTTGCATCGCCGTCCGATAGGCCTCCAGCGCCCGCACGTCGTCCTTCAGCATGTCGCGGTAGACATTCCCCAACGCCAAGGCGGTCTTAGCGCGCTCGCGGTTGTCGGTTGCGGCATCGACGGCCTGTTGGAGATACTCAGCCGCCCTTGCCCCATTTCCGTCTGCAATGGCGGCGAGCCCTTTGGCTTCGAAGTCCTGATAGGCGAACAGGTCGCGCATGGGACCGCACTCTTCGGCAATCAGGGCAATGCGACGGCCGTAGTCGGTATCGGGTTCGACCTTGGCGGCGGCCCGATCCAGAATGTCGAAATAGCGGTCGATGTCCGGCGGCCGGAGAAAACCGTCCTCGCTGAGAATCGTGCGCGATGCCGGGCGCGTCCAGACGCTTTCGGCAAACTCGAAGAACTCGCGCATCTCCGGCGCGGCCGGCCCGTAGAAGGTCCGGTAGTATTCGTCCAGGAAGGCTTCCAGGTCCAGTTCGGGTTCCCAGTAGAGGCGGGCTTGCAGGTAGATGGTCAGGTGGTTGATGCCCCACAGCTCCTTCTGCTGAAGCGGCCAGGCTTCGACGTATTCGCCCTTGGATTGTCCGCGCAGCGCCAGCATGTCTTCCTGCATGGTGCGCCAGAAGATAACCGGCACGCCCCATAACTGCTGCCCTTGGCGGTGCCAGAGAAAATACTCCCAGATGTAGAACTCGTCGGACGACAACATCGCCAGCCACTTCTCCCGTTCGCGGAAAACGCTCGCCTTCACTTCCGGATCGAAGAAGTTGCACCGCGATTGGCAATAGGTGACGCCGACGTTCCGGCGCAGGCGGTCGAAATCGGCCGGCGGCTCGCGATAGCTGGAATAGGCCAGGCCCATAACGATCTTGTCGGGATGCGACCGGGCCACCCCTTCGGCCACTTCGTTGATAAACGTCCAGACATAGTCCGACAGGCGCCCCCGCGGACCGCGCTCCTCCCGCAACCAGCCGGCTTCGCGGTCGCGGTCGTCCATATTGGCATAGCCGTCGTTGGGGCCGACCGACACGTGGCGCGTCTCAGGGTATCGATTGAAAAAGGCATTGGCGTAGCGAATCATCGCATCGCGCAGCGGCGGTGCCAGGCGCGATTGCCCGGGCCCGCCGAATGCGGTTTCGTCTTGCAGCCGGCCATCGACCACGGTCAAGTACTCCGGGTGTTCGTTCTGGGTGAGGCAGGTGACGTGAGAGGTGCCGTGACACATCCAGGCCAATTCCGTCAGGCCCAGCCGCTGGCGCTTCGACCAGAGAAACGTCTCGCGATCCGTTCCCCAGCCGATGCGCAAGTAACGCCGCTCGAACGCCGGCCGGCGAGTGACGTCTTGCACCGCGGCGGTGACGTCGGCCGACTCCGGGATCACGGTGCCGAAATCGTGATGCGGCATGTACCAGCGGACGCCAAGCTGTTCGAGAAACTCGTACACCGCGAACAGCGTCCCGCTGGGATCGAACAGCGAAAAGCCGAAATCCGGGTTGAAATTGCGAGGATCGTAGAACTGCATGAATGGAAAGTGCCATTTCTCCCCGGTGTACTCCTGCCACTCTTGCAGCAGCCGGTCCCGCTGGGAAGCGTGGGTATTTCCGCGGGGATAGAAAGGAAAGGTCTCGTCGTGACCGAACAGGGCCAGGTAGTCCTCCGTGGCGACGATTCGATAGCCCTCGCCGCTGATCCCGTTGAGGTCCAGCCCCAGGCGCCGGGTGGAATCGCTCTGGCCGATATAGATTCGGTATTGCACGTCGCCGGCCCGCGCGTCGGTGATCGTCAGGGTTGCGCCGGAGATCTTCCGGACATGATCCCGCAATTCCGCGGCGGCCAGCGCCACCTGCGGCATCGGGTCGCGTGGAATCACGATTTCCGCCACCGCGCGCCCCTCCCGCACGATGGGCATCCCCGCATGCACCTCGTTGTGGAAGGCGGCCACGACCGCCGTCGGGACAATTGCGATAACGATGTGAAGGAGTATTTGCGTTCGGATCATGTCGGCGAAGTCGGCGGTTAGGTGGCAACACTCAGGGCGCTGCCTTTCGTTGTTGTACGCAAGTTGTGACTATTTAGCCCCGGAGGGGCGGCGGGCTGTAGCCACGGGTGAAGCGCGGTCCGACGACAGTCGGGCCAAGCGCAACCCGTGGTTCCCGGGCCCCTCGCCCGACAGCCCCGGTAGGGGCGGCAGAGACGCATCCACTGCTGTCGCACCTGCCGGAGCTATCGGGGATTTCCGCCCTTATTCCACGGGTTCCGCGTCGCTGGCGGCGACAGCGCCGCCACGACGCTCCACCCGTGGCTACAACCTTATGGCCCCTCCGGGGCAGAGACACCCAGACCTCCCGTTGCTTTGTTCCCGGGCAATCCGCCTGGACAGCCTCTGCCGTTTCAGAACATGACCATGTCTTGTTCTCGCGTCAATCCATCGTTCCATTTCGCTTTGACCTTGCGGGTCTGCGACACGCATCCATCCTTCCATTCGACCACCAGCGTTGCCGGCGCGTCTCCCGCGGTATCGAACTCCCATGCCTCCCCGACCACGAAGTCGGGGGACCCGATCAGATTCAAAACCTCCTCCGGCGTCATACCCTCCTTCACGAGCGGAAAACCAGCCTGTACGGAGTGCGCTGGCGGCTTTGGGCGAAAATACCCAACCTCCCGATCTCCAAAGGCAAACTCGTAAATCGGCAGCGTGGTTGTCTCCTGGCCAAGTCGCCGAAGCGCAAGCCGGCTGAGTTGGCGGGCGCGAAAGCACCGGAACGAAAACGGATCGACTCCAGCCGCCGGCTCGCAAGCCAATCTTACGAGTGTCATGGCTGCATATTCGGATTGTTCGATGTCGCGAAGTATCCGTCCTGCGTCTTTCAACCGGAGTGACATGGCCAGGTGGGCGCCCAGGAGGATGGACGGTACGTTCGCTTCCGCAGCGAAATCGCCGTAGTATTCACCTAGGAGCCAAAGGGCTCTTTCCCTCTCGTATCGTTCAGCCTGTTGGTCGATGGCTTCGCAATGAGGAACCGGCTTGCCGGAGGCCGGATCAATGACGATTCGCCGGCCCCACCATGCCCGCACGACAAACAAGCGCTGACGCTCGGCGTTCAGAAAATACCAGAGCGACTTGGGGTCCCAAATCAAGCCGACGGTTGAGCCGATCGCGTAGCGTTTCAGATCGGCTTCCGGCCATTGCTCTTTCAGGTCGTCAACGCGTCCGCGATTGCGCCCGGCCGGATCGACAAAGACCAGTCTGTCCCAGTTGGTATGAATGGCAACCCAGCCGTCGTTGGCAACGACGACGCGCACGGGCGAGTATTCCTCCGGCTCCTGCGCCGCCTGCTTTCGGGTCCACACGAGCTTTGTTCCCCGGTCGTTGAACGCCGAGTAGACAAAGTTGCTCTGGAAGCCGAAGTCGAAACTGTCATTAGGCCGCTGATTGTCCGGCGAAATCGCGGTGACTTTCCACTCGCCGTCGGGTGAGAACGCAATGATGTCATTGAAGAACTTCACGGTCCCCAGGCAAGCCGTCGCACATAACAGCGACCCCAGCGATGCGAGTGAGAAAGATCGGATCATCGGGAGGTCCCCCTACAATCGTGTTGACCAGAACGCTCAGAATGCTTGTGTCGATGAGGTAGGCCACTACTCGTACAATCCTTCACTGCTCAGGGCCGAGTGAGGCAGCGACACACCGCAATCCGTGGCAAGCCCGAGGACCGTCCGTTCCCAGTCGTTCCTAGCAGCGAACGCCGTCTCGGGCCGTAGAAATCGGTCGCGCAACACTTGGTCGACCAAGACATCCGGCGGCAGGCCTTGCCTTCGTGCCGACTCATTGAGTGCGGCTTCAAGTTCCGGGCTGAGTTTAATCACCATCATACCGCTCCCGCGTTTCCCCTTTTCAATCCTAACCGGTCGACTGTGGGTCAATGTCCCTTACTACGGACACCACAGTCATTGTATGGCTTGGGTTAGGCGGCGTCAACACAAGGGCAATGGTCAGGAGGCCACGCGATAGTGGGTACATGGTCTTCGTCATCTTGCACCGCCAAGGTCTGAAAACGCTCAGTACGCCCGCAGCAACTCCAGGAACCGGCGGTCGAGCTGGTGGCCGTGGAACTCGGCGTAGGCGATGTCCTCCCGCTGCGAATCGACGATGCCGAAGCTGCCGCGCAGGTTCCACAGCGCCCAGCCGAAGCCGGCCTGCTGCCAGAGGGAAAGCTGGTCTTCCGCCCAGCGCAGTACGACGTCGTGCGGGGTGAAACGGTGGGCGCCCCATTCGCCCACGTGGACGCCCACGCCCTCGTCGGCTAGCTTCTTCCACGGGGCGATACAGTGCTCCGCCAGCCATTGCCGGTCCATCATCGACGGCGGCACGAACGCGGGGCCATCGGCGCCGGGCTGGAAACGCACGACGCCGCGATCCGGCTCGCCCCAGGCAAGGGACCGGACAACAAGCACGTGCTCGGGACGATCACCCGCCGGCTTCAAGCCCAACTCGGTGACGGTCATCCAGTCGCCTTCGACGTTGGCGAGTTCGAGCCGTTTGGTTCCGGCAGGCACAGAGGCGTGGTAATCGCGGTCGTAGATGTTCTGATAGATGTTCCACTGCGGGGCATGAACGACCTCTTTCCACTCGCCCTCGCCCGGGCCGGGCTGGAACGTCTTCTCGACGATGGTCTCGCCGTCGGCGGTGACGACCAGCCGGGAATGACCGGACACCTGGCCGACGCGCACACGAAGCTGCATGGCCTCGCCGAACGCGCCTTCCACGACCAGCGGCGCGTGCCAGTCCCGGCGCGACGGGGAGAACAGGCGGCCGTTGACCTGCGGGATCGGCCACTCGGGCGTCGGGTATCGATCGGCCCCGCGCACCCAGGAAGCGCGGTAGTGCGAAATCTCCGCGGGAGAGTAGCCGCGAGTGGACTGGGCGACGCGCCACGGCTTCAGGCCCGCGATGGGATCGCGCCCCCAATTCAACCCGTCGCTGATGATCAACCGCTCCGGGTCCTCCTTGCGGATTCCGTCGACCGCCCCTTTCACGGCGCGCAGGTAGACGTCCTCGTCGATGTGCGCCGGCTCGTTGACCAGGTTGAAGCTGAGCCGGTCCGAGGGGATGCCCCGGTAGCGGACGGCGAACTGCCGCCACTGGAACGCAAACTGCCGCTGGGCCTCCTCGTCTTCCCAGAGGCTCAGCGAGTGCTTGACCGCGCGGTTGACGGTGTATCCCGGCGCGTTGTGCAGGTTAAGGCTGACGTGCACGCCATACTTGCGGCCCAGTTCGATCGCCTCGTCCACGTGTTCGAGCACGTCCTCGCGGAGCGTGCCGGGGTCGTCCGCACCGGTCCATTGCCGGTAGTCCATCGGCAGCCGGACGAAGTCGAACCCCCAGTCACTGATCCACTGGAAATCGCTCTCCCGGAACCGCTCGTTGCGGTAGAACTTCTCCAGCAGGTTGAACCCGCGCCAGCGAGGCAGTTTCTGCCATAGTTCCGGCCCGGATGCAGCCAGGAGCCCGGGGCCGAGCGCGGCCGCGGCGACGGTCGAAGCGAGGAAATCACGACGTTTCATGGCGACAATCCAAGTTGAAGAATGGTCTCGGTCCAACGTGATTCTTGCCCGGATGGATCGTGAGGTCAAGTGCCGGCCTGTGACTTCGATCGGAACGCGATAACCCCAGCGCCGTTACGGCTTGGTTATCTGTTGCGCGTCTTCTTGCTGGTGTTTGCGGGCGTACTCAAGGAATCGCTCGACCTCGGAGGTCATTCCGCCGTAGAGATGGGGGACCTCTTCCAGTAGACGCTCGCCGGCGGTGATGGCGTGGTCCCATTGCTTCAAGGTGTAATGGATACGGAACTGGCCGTAGAGCCCCGTGTAGATGGCCGAAGGGTCGGCTTCCATGGCTGAAAGGCGGCGATACCACCGGAGCGACTCGTCCGGCCGGTCGAGGCACCAGAAGTCGTGGAGCACCGCCATCAGCAACAGTGCTTGCGGGTCGTCCGGGTTGGCGGCGAGGATGGTCTGCGTCCGCTGCCGCGCGCCGTCGAAGTCGCGCAACAGCAGGCGGAACTTGGCGGCTTCGAGCGGCCCGGCCGCCTCGGCCAATTCCCGCTTCCTTTCCGCCACGGCCGCCGTGGTCATGACCCTGCCGGCGGCACGGGCCGCGTCAAGGAAGCTGGAAGTTCCGATGTACGCCAGGCCGTCAGGCCCGCCCACCCAGACGCCGCTGGCAGTTCCCAGCGGATAGGGATCGGCACCGAAGTTCGCAAGCCGGAGCGGTCCGAACCAGGTGTCGGTGGCCGGTTCGTAACAAAGCAAGTCCGCTGCGGAGTCCCGCCCACCCACGAGGAAGAAGTGGCTCCCGCCTTGTGCAACGAACTGGTAGCACGTTCGCGGATGATCGTCCGGGAGGCTGCTGGGCGTGAGGATGCTGTCGCGCGCAAGGTTGTCGTGGTCGCGGCGGCCGGCATAGAAGTGCACACGACTGAACCAACTGCGCCTCACGTCTCCACTGTCGTTCACTTCGTGCAGCCCTGTGTAAGCCATTACGTAGCGCCTGCCGTCGACCACGGCCATACTGGTCGGCTTCGGCGAGTAAGTCCGCGGCCGGCATTGCCATCCGTAGGGCCACACGTTGGGCCAGGCGCGAAACTCAGGCGCAACGCGCAGCACGTCCTGCGCAAGGCCGACATAGCCCATGGCCATCAGCTTTTCGCCATCGCGCCAGAGGTGGGCGGGCGCCCGGAACAGCGGCGACTTGCCGTCCAAACGATGGAGCAGCGAGATCCGGCCGGTGTGCAGTTCCAACGTGCAGTAGACGGTGCGTTCTTTTTGCCCCGTCACCACCAGCAACCGGTGCTCGTCCAGCGGGCCGACAAAATAGACGTGCGGATCCGGCAAACCCTCGGCCGGCCCAAACGCCTGCCACAGGCCGGTTGCCGGGTCGAGAACCAGAAGACCTGTGCGCTTGGTGCCCACGCAGAGGTTATCGTGGAAGCACGCGGCGCCGGTCACTGCGATGTCGTCTCGACGCCACAAGGCCATGTCCGGCAGCACGCGGCGGGCAGGCCGGCCTTCTGCATCGACTGGAGTGCGGCACAGGTATTGGCGCGACGGCAAGCGGTCGGCCCAGCCGGCAATTTCGCTCAGATTGGTTCCCGCCACGCCGTAGAGAATGTCCCGGCAAATCGCCAGCGGCACCATGCCCAGGGAGCGCTCTGCCTGGGGCTCGATGACGGCCTCTTCATAGACGGGAAAATCGTTCCAGACCAGTTCGATTTGCCGCACGGGCGTGGTCCACCGGGCCAGCCAGCGGTCATAGTCCTCGAGCAGTCGTTCATCGCCGCATCCCGCCAGAACGTCGCGGAGATGCTTGCCGATCTGCCATGAGTCGCGTGCCACCGAACGACCACACCGCGTGAACTCCGCCAGGCGATCCCGAACGCGCGCCGCATCGCCTTCCTCGACGGCGAAGGTTACCAGCAGCGAACGGACCCGCAGCAGGCTGCTTTCGACGTTGCCGCGGTGAAAGTGATCGACCTTGCCGACTTGCGAGAGGAGCACGTCGACTCGGCGGCGGATCTGGTCCAGCCATTGCCAGCGGTACACGGGGTCGATCCCACAGTCAGTCATCCCGTGATAAACATTCGTGACCAACCAGCCGCAATACGGCTCGTAGGCCTCGATGTGGCCACTCATGCCGATTTCGACGAGCCGGCGCAGCATATCCGTTTCTTCGGGATCCATTGGCCGGGGCAGCCAGTTCATCATGGTCACGCCCTGTCTGCGCTGCACCCTGTCGGCCTGTTCCGATTCCACCGCCCTATGGGATGCTGCGCGGACGTCATGATAGACATTCTGAAACACGTACTTGCGATGCTCTACGTTTTCCTCGAAGCGCTCCAAGTAAGCCAAAGCTTCGCGCAGCCTTTCCTTGTGGGTACGCTGCAACCTGACAATCGCATAGGCCGCCGGTTCGTAGCTCGGATCAAGCTTGGCCGCGGCCGCGATTCGCTCGCGGTCCGGCTTCCCGTCCTTATCTCTGTACTGCGCGGCGGCTTCCAGTTCCGCCTTGGCCTGGTTTCGCCGGGTGATCATCTCGGCGACCATGTCGGCGGCCTCCGCCGGGCGGGCTTGCCCGAGCTGTCCGGCCAGCAGTTCACAGAGCTTCGGCGCCAACGCCGGCCAATCGGCCACCTTCCCGCGCATGGTGGTCCACTCGCCCTCCCCACCGGTTTCGCACAGCCGGAAGCGAAGCTCAATGGTCGTGTCTTCGAACGTTCTGCCCTCGGATTCCACCTCAACCAGCTCGGCGTTGAGCAGCCGGTCGGCCTGAGGCGTAAACTGCCGGCCTCCGGCCAGGCGGACGTGCCCCAGCAGCAACAGCAGCGATTCCTCCGCAGCCGTGATCGCCTCCAGGTGATGGACCACGCACACGTTGGGCGCTTCGGCAGCCACCCGCTCGAGTATCTCCTGGAGATGCGCCCGCATGGGTTCCAAGCGGCTCATGCCGTCCGGCGTCGATACGCCGAGAAACCGCACCTTCAACCGGCCGCGGGAGGCCGCAACGGCGTCGATGGCCAACTGCTTGCACGCGCCGGCCATTTCCCGCAATACGGCGTCCGGCATTTCCGGCGCCCACGGCCACTGGCGAGAACCGGCCAGGTTCCCGTTGGACAAATCGACGACGCTCAAAACAACAGCGGGTTTCGCCTGCAAACGATCGATGCTCACGCGCACCATCGCATCGTACGCCAGCGCAGGCTTCTTGACGGCGCCGGTCGCCCGTTCCGCCAGCACGCGGTCGATTTGCGAGCGATCCACCACGCGCAGACCGGGGTCCTTCGCCAGTTCCGCCTCCAATCGGCCGCAAAATAGGTCGGCCGCCGCTGAATCGTTCGGTTCGAGAAGTTGCGGGGGCGGAAGTACGACAACGGTGATCGGCTCACTCGCGGCTGCCTCGATGGTATGTGTTGCCAGTACGGCGAAAACTGTCGTCAACAACAGCCGCAGATCAAAGGACACGCTGTGGCGACTATCCATGAACCCGTTCACCTGCTCTCGCGCTCCATCTGAACGTATCGGGTGATCACCGCATCGCAGGCCTGAATGCCGGCTTCCTCCAGGGCAGTCTTGGCGGCGAAGGTCTCTGCCAGATCGACGCCGGCCGCGACGCCGCGATCGCTCACCGCAAGCGTCCGGCCGGGGAGCGGCACGAGGCGCAGCTCGACGCGGGCACGGCAGCTTACCAGCCCGTGCAACTGCGCGGCGAATGCGCTAACGCCCTCGCCTTCGAGCAGGTAGTCGACCTTCTTCTCGCCGTAGCGGCCCGTTTGCAGCAGTGCTTCTTTCCAGCCGGCCACGGGGTCCTGTGGCACAATCACCGAAAGCCCCAGACTGCGCAGCCGCTGCATGATGGCCATTTGCGCAGCCGGGTCGTCGAGCGGCCGGCCGACGTGCGTTTCGTCCACCGAGACCAATACCACCTTCCCGGCCAGGGGCCGGGCACGCTTACGCAACTCGCTGAGGGCCTTCTCATCGGGATCGGGCACCGGCCGCTGCAAACGCCGCACGCCGGCTGACAGCGGCTCTTCAAGACGTGCCAACACGGCCTGGAATCCGTCTTCCACCGGGGCCTTCGCCGAGACGGTCGTCTGGACGGTCGTCTCCACGTCGATGATCTTCAGCACAAGGTAGTGCGACTGCTCGATGCGGCTCGCCCGGCCGACGACGATGTACTGCGCGGAAAGGAACTTTCCGAGCCGGACCGCCGACGGCGTTTCCACCAGGCCGCTTAAGGCAATCTGGTGCTCCTCGGCCACGCGACGGATTTGGTCGCGGTTCACGAGCGTTACCTCCGGCAGCGCCGCCAGCATGGCGTTGATCTGGTCCGTCACAACCGGGCCTTCAGCGCTGATACCTCCAAGCACGTCCATGTCGAAGATGGCAATGCGGATGGGCCGGAGTCGCTCCGCCGCCCGGTCGTCCCTGGCACGCGGCCTCTCGGGCGGCGCGGCTTCGATGCAAGGGAGGGGGCTCGTCAGTAGGGCGAGACCCGCCAGCACGGCGAAGAGCCCCACACAGACAGAGTTTCGGTTGGTTCGGTTTGTCATGGTTTTTCCTCCGCGAAAGGTAGTGGTCAGTCATGCGCTCCACCGGCACGGGGCCGGTGGGGGCGTGAACGGGTTGGGGTTACATGGTTTCCAAAGCGATGTTCCAATCGGTAAAGAGTTGCATCATGCGCAATTGCGTCGCGGCGGAAGGCGGCAGGGCGTCGTCGCGCAGCCAGACGACGCCCGGCCGGCAGCGCGGCGGCGCCGGGCCGTCCTTCCCGGCGCCGGTGCGATCGACTGCCAGCCACTTCCAGCGGTCCAGGGCGGAGTTGTCGCCCAGGATCAGAAGCGGCGTTGGTCCGCGCCGGGTCTCGACGTCTTTGACGGCCCGGCGGTCGAAGAAATCGGCCGGCAGCGGCACGTCGCCCCGAACATCGAGCACGTAGGCTCCCAGGGGCACAGCCGTAGGATGGACGTTCCCGTCCGTCGTGGACTCAGGGGTGGTGCCCTTCTCCGGATGACGGACAGGAATGTCCATCCCACCTTGGCTGTCCTCCGCCGGCGCCAGCGAACCGAGTGCGGCGGCCAACACTGGGCGTTGCGATGGGGCGACGTCGCCGGCAGCCGGATGAAGCAGGCGCCAGCGGGCGGCCAAACGCCGCCGACCGGCGGCCTCCCGGGCCGCTTCAGCCAGCAGACGCAGAAACAGCGAGTCGGCCACCTCCGACCGGCCAAGCTGGCGATGCCACGGCAGGTAACTGACCACCAGCCGCCGCGATTCCGCGCCCTCGACCGGGGTGCGCAGTTCCTCCACGAGCGGCCAACCCGGGCCCGCGAGCCACGTCTGCCGGTTCGCAATGCGAAGCGTGTCCCGGCTGAACGGCGAACGGCACCCGGCGAAAATCGGCGGCAACGCCCACTGTTGTGCCTGCAAGTCGGCCAGGACACTGCAGGTGTGTTTCGGCAGGACAGTCATCGTCCGGCCGTTGGCCCCCTTGCTGCACGTGTCGCTGCCTGCCAGCACCAGCAAGTTCACGTTCCGCTCGACCGCCAGGCGCGCCAGCGCGGCGGGATCGTCGCCCGGCGCCACGCAGCCGGCCACCAGCAACGCCTGGCGCCCCGGCACCGGACGGTCGGCTGCGCGAAACGACCTGAGGTCCCGGTGCCTCGCCAGCGGCAGGGCCAGGGCATCGCACCACGCGTAGAACCAGTCGGGGGCTCCGGCGGCTATCCAGGTTACGTCGCCTTCGAGGCCGGCCGGCCGATCGGGATACACGACCAGTTCCGCCAGCACGGCATCAACGTTGTCGAGGGCAATCACCTGAAAGACTACCGGCACCCGTATCCGCGGCGCGGTGAACTCGGCCGCGCCGTTCTTCACCCCAGCCGGCTCGCCCCACGCCTGGCCGAACGCCCTCAGGACCAGCTTCGCGCCCGGCCTGGCCGCTTCGGCGCCGATCGGCACGACGGCCTGCCGGCCCGCGCGGGCGAAAGTGACCGGCGGCTCCTCTGCCCGGGCCGCCGCCGTCGCCGCCGTGAGGCACACAGCCGCCAGGTATGCGCATATTCTTTGCATCGCTCAGTTCCCCGGTCTTTCTTCTCTATTCGACGTTTCAGCGGCCGCTTGGTTCGCGTCCGTTTCGGCCAGTTGCTTCCGAATATGGTTGCGCCACCAGTGGAGTTCGCGGTGGTCCGAGTCGTGCATCAGCGAGTACGAGACTTCGATCTGCTCGATGGCGGCCAGGGCTTCCGGCCATCGCTTCTGGGTCCGCAGAAGCACCAGCCGGCGATACATGCCTGTGAACGAAGCATTTGGGTTCGCCGTCAATTCGGCGAGCCGCCCATAGTATTCAAGTGCTGCCTCGGGCCGGTTCATGCACCACAAGTCGTGCAGGTGGCCCAGCAACAGCAGCGCCTCGGCACATTCGGGATCGTCGCGGAGCACAGTCTCGGCCAGCTCCTTCGCCTCGTCGAATCGGCGCACGGAGTAGGCCACCATAGCGCGGTCCAAGGGCGGCAGGGCGGCAACGACTTCCCGCTGCCGTTGCCGGTACTGTTCGGTGGTCAGGGCGCGGCCGGCGCGCCGGGCTGTGGCAAGCAGATCGTCGATGGCCACGAATATCAGTCCGTCGCTTGTACCGAGCCAAACGCCGCGTTGGGTGCCCACGGCGTGGGCCGCATCATGCACGGCCAGGGGGCCGTACCAGGTATCGGTTCGGGGATCCCAAGCGAGCAGGCTCTCGTGGTGGACGAAGACGAGCCGATTATCCACGGCCACCATGTACATGCTTTGGATCGGGCAATCGGATGGAAGCGGCACGAAAAACCGGAGAGGGCCAGTGTTGCGCTCAAAAAAGGTCTCGCCCCACCAACTGCCGACGATCGTTCCCTTTGCGTCGAACTCGTGGAGCCCGGCGTTGGTTACAAAACGCCGCCGGCCAACCTCCGCGGAAGTGACGAACCCCGAGGGATTGTAGGAAGACAACGAGCCGTCGGGATAGTCCCATCCGTAGGGAACGCCGCCACTATGAGGGGTGACGTCGAATTCCGGTGCCAACAGGTCGTGGTACAGGTGGTACGCGCCCCAAGCCCGCAACGCAGCACCGTCTCGCCAGAACATGATGGGAATCGTTCGAGGGTGGTCGCGCTGCGCGCGATGGCGCAGCGTGACGGCGGCGTCAGGCAGTTCGAGTGTGAAGAACACCGCCCCCTGCCGCTCCGACCTCCCCACGCAGAACCACGTCTGCTCGCCAAGCGGATGAAGGGCATAGACGCCTTCCGCCGGCAGCCCCTGCTCGGGCCCGTAGCTCGACCATCGTTCAGTTTGCGCATCGAACACGAGCAGGCCGTTGCACCGGGTGCCGAGATAAAGCCGGCCGGCCTGGAACTTGGCGACGAGGACGTGCAGCGGTTCGGCCACCTCCGGCTGCGGCAGGAGTTTCACGCCCTCGCTCAACTCGCGTCCGGTCAGCTTATCGTGGTACGGCTCTCCGATGGGGCACCCCGCGTCGTCCAGCACCACGTAGCCGAGCACTTGCGACTGTGGCTCGTATCCTGAGCCAGCAAAGACTCCCCACCCGATCCTACTGAGCCCTCCCCTCACGACGTACAGCCGCCGTTCGCCCTCCACTAGCGCCGAGATGGGCACGCCCGAGGTGCCGGGGGCCCGGCGAGCATGGCGAATCCGCAAGCCTTCGACCGGCGGCATGGTGCGGATGATGGACCTTTCGGTGATGACCTTGTCGCAAAAGACCTCAGTGGCCGGCCGGCGAAGCGACAGTCGACGGACGGTATTCGCAGTCAGTTCCTTGCACCACCGGTCGAACTCCGCCACGCCAGCGGCACCGTCCAGCGCCTCCAGCAAGCTGCAAGTGTCGCCGATGACATTGGTTTGCACGATTTGCGGCCCGGTTCCGAGGCGTTCCCGCAACTCGGCGATCAGTCTTCGGGCGCGGTCCATGCTTCCGTCTTCGACGGCGAGCCGGGCGGCGCGGACCCATATCGCGTTGTGCTCCCGGAGCGATTGGTGCAGCGAATAGGCATCGCCCGTCGATGCCGTCTTTTCCGCCTCGACGCACTGCCGCAGAATCGCGTCGACCCACTGTTGACGGGCCTCCAACGGCACGCCGGTCCGCGCCATGGCGCGGGCGACGATCACAAGCATCATGGCCTGGTACTCACTGGCGAGCGAGTGGCAACGGTGTTCGACCGAATGCTCGAGCAGCACCTTGACGTTGCGGATCATCCGCAGCCGTTGCGGCGTCAGTTGAAGAGTGCCGGAGAAGTCCAAGTTCCCCAGCGCCAGGTGGACGGGAGCACGGCAGACCTCGTGAATCGTGCCGGGGCGCGCCGCCTTGGGACCGAACTGCTCGAAGTACCGCACGGCATGGTCGAGGATGCGCTCGGCCAGATCGGTCAAATCGCTCGCCGGACGGGCCACCGTCGCGAAAGGGCGAGTATACGAATTCCGCAGGGCCTCCAAGTGTTCGATGGCCGCGTCATCGAAGGTAGGATCCAACTTCAGCGCCGTTTCGGCATGGCCAAGCCGCGATGCAAGCTTCTGCGGGTCGTCGGTGCCTGGCTCCTCCTCATGGATTGCCCTGGCTGCGCGAAGTTCCACCTCGGCCTGCCGGCGGCGAACGGCCATGTCGTCCAGCCAGTCGGCGGCGGCGGCCGGTTGGGCCTCGCGCAGAACTTCGGCAAGCTTCTCCCACGCGCGGGCGGCCGCGGCGTCGAACTCGCCGACCGTGCCGCCGATCAGAAGCGATTGCCCCTCCTCCGCCTCGGCGAGTGCGACGTGGACGGTAATCTCGACCGGTGTTTCCTCGAACGTCTTGCCACGCCCGTCCCCTTCGCGAAGGCTCAGTTCGATGGTGGCATCGGCCTGTGGAACGAACCGCCGCCCACCCGGCAGGCGGCTGAGCCCCATCAACAGCAGTAACGACTCTTCTTTCGCGCTGCCCGCTTCCAAGTGGCGAACGTGGACGAGCCCCGGCGAGCGGGCCACTGCCTGCTCGAACACTTGCCCCAGCCGTGCCGCCAGCGGCGCCAGCCGCGGATTACGCTCGGGGTTGTCCGCGCCGAAACAACGCACTTTCAGCCTGCCATCCTTCGGTCGAACGACCTCCGTGAGGCCCTCGCGGCACTGCTCCACCAGCGCCGCCACGTCGTCTTCACGAAGCGGCCAGTCGCACTCCGCCTCGCTCAGCACGTTGCCGTGCGACAGGCCGACCAGTCTCGCGCGGGCCACGGGAACCAGCGCGGGCGCATCGACCTCCAAACGGAGCATCGCGTCGAAGCTGAGCATCGGCGCCGGCGGGCCGGTCGCCAAGTCGCGTTCCCCGAGCAGCCGGTCGATCTGCTGACGATCGACCACGCGAGCCAGCCCGGCCGTGGCGATTTCCTGTGCCAGGCGGTCGCAGGCCGCTTCAGCGGCGGCCAGAATCGAAGCGTCGGCGCCGGGCGGAAGCCGCGGCGGAAGGACGACGACCGCGGGAGCGGCGAGCCCCAGCGGCGCTGGCGCTTCAGTGGAATCTCGGCCTGCCAGCGGAGGCGCCGAACGTTCCGCCGCGACGACCTCCGGCCCTTCCTCGCCCGGCCCGGGCTCGGAAAACGGGAGCAGGGCATGATACCCGGCCGGCAAATGCCGCTTCAGCCAACAAGGCAACGGAGAACTCAACGGCGAGGGATGTTCGAACGACCGGCCAAGATACGGCAGCGGGCACAGGCCTTCACCCCCGCCCGGATACATCAGTCCGGCGGGCATCACGCGGACGCCGCTAAAACCGTAAAAGGCACCGCCCGTTTGCAGATAGTAAACGCCCACCGAGCCGTGGAACAGTCCAACGCAGCGCTCGGTCAGTTGCACGTACGCGATCCGCGGAAGTCCGTCCGGCATGGAGTTTCGAGCGATAGGATCGTCCTTTGCCGCTATCTCGAACGATCGGGTGGAAGCGACGCTGAGCACGCGCACGTGCGTCTGCCCAATCGTCCGATGCGCCCGACCGGGGGTTAGAGGCCCGGTCCCTCGCGTTTCATAAGGGAACACGCCAGCCGCGGCCAGTAGGCCCCCGGGCGCGCTGTGCTCGAAGATATATTCCTGCGCGAACTCGTCGGGGCTGAGTTCACGAACCCTCAGCAGCAGGTAGCGAAGGGGGTCGTGGCGGTCGCCGGTCCGGTCGAGGGCCGCGTATGTAGCCTCGGCGTCGGCGTGCATGAGCATGGCCACGGCGCGGGGGTCGAGCGGGTCGTTGTGGAAGCGGGCCCAGTAGTCCGGCAGCAGGGCCTCGGCGTGCTCGCGGTACAGGGCGCCAAGCCGCTCACCTAACGCGGTCGTGCGGTACGACGCGTCGAGCGCCTCGACAATCTCGACGCACGCTTGCCGGGCTTCCATATCGGGGCAGTGCCGGGCGAACGCAATCACACGGTCGACGTGCCCCTGCCCCTGCTCCGCCAGCCGGCGGGCGGCGTCGGGGCGTGTTTCGGCGTGCTCCAACTCCCCGAGCAGCCGATCCACCTCGCCGACCGAAAGGATCGGGTCGAACAGCTTCGCTTCGAGGGCTGCAATTTGCTGCTGCCACGTCCCGACGTGGGGCGGCGCGGCCCGGCCGGCATCCGGCTCGGCCCCAGTTACCCCGTTCGAGCCGAATATTGCCAGGCACGCCAAGCATATTGCGAGAACGGCAGGGCGAAAACCGTGGCACGCCATGACGTTGGCTCCTCGCGGGCATTGCTGCTGTTAGGGCCCGGCACAGGGTAGCCGATGACGGCGCAGGGCCATCTTCGGTGCCTGTCGACTTTAGAGACCGACGCGGAGATTCCCTGCCGTGAACGCCGCACGGCTACCGCCCTTTGCCTGAGGTGCATTGTACCCCATGGCAAAGGCGGCCCGCAATGGAACGCCTCACCGTTTCGGCGCCGGCGCCTCGCGCACCACGGCGCCGCACTCGTCGCTGAGGATCAGGATGGCAAACCGCTCGGCGCCGGCCTGCCGGTCGCCGCTTACAGAGGCGTAGTCGAACCGGCCGCGCAGGTCGGTGTACCCGTCCTTGTAGAACCGTACGTTCCCGTTGCTCATCCGGGCGTACACCTTCACGTACACGCCGCCGTAGCCCCGCTCCTCGCCGCGCCGACGCACCTGAAGCTGCCCGTAGTTCTCCATCATCCGCGCGTCGAGCCGGTTGGAGAAGTGCGTGGCCGCCCGCTTGATCGGCCCGCCGACGACCTCGATCATCACGTTCCGCCGCGCCATTTCGTCGGGCAGGGTGATCGCCATGCTGTCCTCGTTGGGCAGCAGCGCGACCGTGTCGGTCCGGTTGGGCCGGAGGTAGGCGAACTGCCGGCCGTACTCGGTTACGAACGGCTGGGTTGAGAACAGAAGCTCGATGTCCATCAGGTAGTAGTTCACCTGCACGCAATCGAGGTTGGCATAGGCCAGCTCGATCCGGTCGCCCTCGACGCGGATTTGCAGCGCCGGGTCGGTCTCGGCAAGCCGCTCTTGCTGCTGGTCGCGGTCGTCGGCGTCGACGATGCGGCCCTCGGCCTTGCCCTCGATCTGGTCGAGCTGCGCCAGCACGTTCTCGAACCGCTTGCGCCACCGGTCGACCGCGTGATCGGCGCGGGCCTCGGCAATCCGCCGGGCCTTCGCCAGATCGTCGGTGTAGAAGGCCAGGTACGCCCGAAAATAATCATACTGCAAGCGGGCGTCGAGCTGCTCGGGATCGACCTGGGCGAAGACGTCGAGCGCTTCGCCCACGCGGTCCTGCAACAGCAGGTAGTACACGATGGTCATGCGGTCGGTCGCGTCGAACCCGGGTTTGTGCGCCAGGATGTCGAGCAGGGCCATGTACTGCCGGTGGACGGCCGGGTTGACGATCTTCCGCCGCGGCCCGAGCTGGTGCGCGCGGGCGTTGACCAGAGGATCGTACTCGAGCAGCTCCCACGCGCGGCGCTCGACCGGGTCGATCGCCAGCAGCGTCGACTCCAGGTAACTGCCGCAGCGCTGTACGAACGAGTCCTGGTGCCGCAGGTACTGGCGCATGGCCGGCAGGTGGTTGTGCATCAGGCTGTACGACCAGAGCGTGTCGTCGTAGGTAAACCGGGCTTCGAGCAGTTCGACGACCGAACTGAAGAACGCGGCGTCGCGCATGCGCCAGGCGATGCGCGTCAGATCGATCGACTCGACGTTGTTCGTCTCGACGAACTCTAGCACCTGCTCCTCGGTGCCGTGCTGCGAGACGTAGTCCCAGTTTTCGCGGTCGATTTCGGTCGGCTCCTTCACCACGTTGAAGCGGAACGGCGGCGCGAACGCCGCCAGGCTTTCCCTGCGGGCAACGTGGACGGGGAAGTGGGCGTAGTCGCCCGGCTCGGGGAAGTAGAAATGGTACTCGATCTTCACCGTCTCGAACGGCTCGAGGCTCACGTGCCGGCTCTGCAGGGCGCGGTCGCCCAGCACCGGCATGGCGCCTTCGGGCACTTGCAGCAGCACGTCGAGCCGCTGGCGGCCGGACGCGGGGTTGGTCACGACCACCTGCGCGCCGTAGACGGTTTGCACGAGGAACTCGTCGGTGACGAACTTGTCCACCCGCTCGCCGTCCACTTCGCGGTAGCGGTCGGCGCACTGAAAGAAGTTCTGGCTGACGAGGATGGGCATTTCCTCCTCGGCCGGCTCGGCCGGTTCGATCTGCCGATAGTAGGCCACCAGCGGCGAGGCGGCGGTGAGCGTAACCGGCGTGGGAACGTCGGCGTCAGGATCCAAGCCCGAAAGCTCGTGCTCCGCCGGCTCGAACGGCAGGTCGAGCACCGAGAGGGCGAGCATCATTTCGGTGAAGTTGCCGTTGGCCTCGGCCAGTTTCGTCGAGAGGAACGGTCCCTCGTCGTGGCGGGCGTAGTCGCGCCAGAAGGCGTTGACCGGCACCAGGTCGGCATCCTGTTCGGTAATGCGACGCTGGTAGTAGTTGTTCTCGGCGTACTCGACCGTCGGCGCCACGTCGCGGTAGAACCGCCGGACATGCCGGCGTGCAGCCCGGGCTTCGTCGAGGTTCCTACGGCGTGCCATCTCGGACGCAAACGCGGCGTTCTCCTGCCCGAAGGGGTCGTCCGTATCATCGGGCAGTGGGCCGCGACTCGCCAGGTCCATGGCGCTGTACCGTTCCGGCGCCGGAGCGCCGAGCGTGCTTCGTGCCGCCCCTTCCATGCTGCGTGCCCCACTGCTCCTGCTAAGAGACGGCTCACCGAACGGGTCCGCTGCCACGTCCGACAGTTCCTCCATGACCTCCACTTGGCGCAGCACCTGCCCTTCGAACTCGCGCGTGATGCCCTCGGTGGCCAGTGCGCTACCCTGGAGGGCCATCTCGAACAACTGGTTGGCCCAATGGATGTCCGGTGGAATCAGGTCGTCGCGGTCGGCGATGTGCCGGCTCATCCGCTCCTGCTGCCCAAGCCGCCGCCCCAGCAGCACGCGTTCTGCCGCGTTGAGCCGGCCGAACACCCAGCGATCGGCGTAGGGGCTCAGATCGCCGGCCAGCAGGTAATGGTCCATGAAGGTCTTGGTTTGTTTGTTGGCCAGGTGTGGCCGCACGACTTCGTCGAAGAACGCCCGGTCCTTGTGGTACAGGAAGAAGTGCAACTCGTGGCAGGCGAACTCGGCGTATGTTTCGCGTTTTTCCTCGGGCTCGAGTTTGGGCCAGCCGACGATGAACGCGAACTTGCCCAGCTTGTCGTCGCCACCGAACTCCTCGTTGAGCGTCATGAACAGCCGGTAGACGGCGCCGATCGAGTCGTAAATCGCCAGTCGCGCCTCGGTCAGGTCTTGGAACGAGACCGCGTCGCCGGGCATCAGCACGTCGATGTTCCGCCGCTGGATGAAGTGCCGCTCGGCGTCGAGCGCCTTCACCACGCGGCGGTCGCGCAGGGCCGGCTCGACTTCCGGCAAGGCAAGCGGCCGCCAGGCGGTATGCTCGCCGTCGACAGCCACGATCCACAAAACGTGGCGGTCGCCCAGTTCCGCACGGTCGATTTCGACCACGCCGTCCTCGCCGGGCCGCAGGTTCGTTTTCACCACGGCGGGGCGGGCAAGGAAGTTCAGGTCCTGCGGGTCGGACCGCTCGGCGCGCCACACCTCGGCCCCGGCGCGCCGCCCGGAGGCGCTGGTTCCTCCGTACCGGCTGAGTTGCCGATCATCCTCTCCCCCGGCGGCGATTAGCTCGCCGGTGGTGGTGTCGCAGACGGCCCACGGGTTCAGCAGCAGCCCCGGGCGCGCGAGCATGTTGCCCGGGAACCGGCGGGCGGAACGGCGGTCGAGGATGTAACGGTACTCGTCGCCGATGTTGCGGCCGGCCACGTAGATCGAATCGGTGCCCGCCAGCGCGATGACCCTCGGCGCCTCGCGCGCCGGTACGTGAAGGCTTTCCCAGGCGTGGAAGGCGTCCATGTACCGGCTTGCAAACACGTGCACGCGAGTCTCGGTCCCCGCGTGCCGCAGCGGGATGCGCACCTTGGCCTTGTCGACTTGCGGGGCCAGAAGGGCCATGGGCCGCGGATCGACGCGTTCCAGGTAGCGCAGCCTGCCCAGCACGTGGCCGCCGCGCACGGTCCCTTCGGTCACGTGGACACCGATCCGGCGGCCGTCTCGCTTCATCAGCAGCGTGTAATCGCCCGGCCCGAGCCCGCGGAGCACCAGGCACCCCGCGTCCATCTGAATGGCATCGAAGCGGTCGGCCACCGGTTTGCCGTCGCGAAGTTCGAGCAGCCCCAGTTCCTCGCGCACCGGTTCCTCCGAGTCGCGCATCCAGGGCAGCAGGATCGGTTCGCCGGCGGCGGCGGTGAGCGAAGGCAAGTAACTGTACGCCGGCTCGTGCAGCGTCCAGTCGCGCTGGAGGCCGTCGGCCATGCGGACGTCGATCGAGGCGATTTCCACCAGCGGCCCGAGGTGTACCCGGCCTCGCTCGTCGCTTTGCAGGTTGACCAGAATGGGCGTCTTCACGTCGCGGTGCCGCAGGTCGATGCTGACCAGTTCGCCCGGGCGCGTCTCGCCGTTGCGGCCGCGCACTTCGAGGATGTAATCGGCGCCGTCGCGGGTCAGGTGCGGCAGGGCCAGCTTTTCGGTGGCCGCCACCTCGTTCACGTTGAACCTCGCGGTGGCGGCCACTTCCACGTCCTTCGGGGTGCTGACGCTGGGCACCCTGGCATCGAGCCGGACCGTTATCTCCCTCACGCGCGGCGGCACCTGGAACCGGTGGACCGTTTCTCCAGTGGCATCAAGCTCGAAACCGGTAACCGTTTGCCCGCTGGCCACGCCGTCCGGATCGGTGGCCGCGACGGTCAGTCGGACGTTCTCGAGCAGGCCGATCGGTTGGACCGCGCCGCCCAGCCGCAGTGTGGGCCGGATGATCAGCTCAGCCTGCTGCCCCGCGATGATCGACTCGCGTTCGAGGTGGAACCCGGCGTCGAAGCGGTACACTTCCCGCTCGTGGCGGAACGCGTCGAGCGTGGCGCGGTCGCCGTCGACCAGGATGATTTTCTGCCGGCCCGGCCGCGTGGTATAGGGCACCACGATCCGGCCGCGGTCGTCGGGCTCGTACTGGTGGCCTTCGATGAGCAACTTCGCCTCCGGCCGGGGCTGGTTGGCCTGGTCGTAGATGCGGAACACGTGGCCGGCCGGCCCGTTCTGCACGGTGTAGCGCAGCCGCCCGATGCAAATCACCGCGCGGCTGCTCCGCCCGCTGCCGATCAGTTCCACCACCCACACGCCGGGCGCGTCGATCTGCTTCAGCTCGAAGGTGCGGCGGACGCGGCGGATGGGCGGGTCGGCGTAGGTGTACGCCGCCTCGTGGTTGGGTGCCAGGCCGTCGAGCGCGATGGCCGTGTCGACCTCCTTGCCCTTGTCGAGGTAGTAGTTCAACTCGTTGATGCGGTACACCCGCACGAGCAACTGCTCGACGTTCTTGATGTCCACCTCGAGCGCCACCGGGGCGCCCGGCTCGAACGTGCCGGGGTTCGTCGGGGCGAAGTCGATGTCGACCCGATCGCGCAGGGCCTGCACCTCGCCCGGGCGGAGCAGTGCGAAGGGGTCGCCCGGTTCGCCGGGCAGCAACGGCGAATGGAGTTCTTCCGCATCGCCCACGCCTGCCAGCAGCCGCGCCTCGGCGAATACCTTGTCCAGGTACCGGCCGTGCAGGTACTGGCGGAACTCCCTCCGGTGGTCCTCGGTGGTGAAGAAGTGGATCAAGTACGCCCGAATCAAGGGCTCATCGTTCCCCACCGGCGGCAGCAGGGTTGCCTCGCGGTAGTGGACTGAAAGATCGGCCAGGTGATCCGGATGCCGGCTGCGCTGCATCTGGAACCAGGCGTCGTTGACGTACGGCGCGTGCCGCGGAATGGCGATGTACCGGCGGAAGCGGTCGATGTCGTGCACGCCCAGCTTGCGGTCCAGCAGCAGCCGATGATGCAGGATGTTGAGCTTCAACGTGTTGTGCGCCGGGGCCAGGTCGGCCGCGAACTCCCACAGCCGCTCCAGGTAGGCACGGCGCGCGGGCAGGTCGCGCTCTACGTCCACGTCAGGCCCGGGCCGGAGGCTCGAAAGCCACGTGGCGATGAACGTCGCATCGTCAATCAACTCGGGCTTCAGGCCGCGCAGCTCGGCAAGCTGCTCCAGCGTAAGCAGCTTGTGAACGTTGTGCGAACCGAATCCGACGGAACGGGCGTGGTTGAGGTCGCCGGCGATGAGCACCGGCAGGTCCGGGTAGTCGGGATGGTCCAGCCGCGAGAGCAGGTCGCGGCGCTCCTCGGCGGTCAGTTCCCGAGTGATGAGCCAGTCGTAGGCGGTCGGCTCGAACTGCTCGACATTCTGACGCTGCGGCGCGCGGGCGGCGGCCAGGAAGCGGTCGCGGGTGATGCGATCCTGGTCGAGCGCTGTCGGCCGGCCGGAGGGGATGTCGGTCCGCTCGCGCTGATGCCGGAAGGTGAGGTTCAACCGCTGCCGCAGCCGCTCGAGGGCCTGCTCCGGCGCCGCATCGTAGGAGAGTAGAATCTGGCGGTTCTCGATCGCCGTCCGGCGGCCGTCGTCCCGGTGCCGCTCCTCCCAGACCTTCAGTAGCGGGGCGACCTTATCGAGTTGGCCGGTGTTCTGATAGTGCAACGCATGGTAGTAACAATAATCCGCCGAGCCGGGAATGAGGCTTTCGATGACCTTCTCGCGATCCGGGGCGACGGCAAAGTCTTCCAGGTAGCCCAGTTCCTCCCCATGGCCAAGAGACGAAACAAGACAAGCGAAGCCGGCACAAACAAGGCCGGCAACGACGCGACGTGGACCAGACATGATCGCACTCCTTCAGTTAGAACCCGAGTGCTTCCCGCCAGGGCCCGAAGAAGGCGGCCGCGCACGCAATGACCATCGACGATTCCGTTTCCAGGTGCAGGCCGCGATCGTGCAGCAGGCATACTCACGCCGCGCACCGTCCCCGAAACGCAAGCTGTTTGTACATCGAAACGAAAAGCCCGAATTATTCCCCTGGGCTCAGGCAAGATGCCATCGAGCATGGGCGCGAATCATTCAGAGCAGGACGGGCCGACGGCGAACCTCCCTAACCCACGCCTCATTTGACCCCGAGATGAGGACAACCCGCAATGGGCGCCCATAGTCAAGAATCCCGGCAAGCACGTCAGAACCGAACTTCCACTTCGATCTGCTCGTCAAACGGCACGCCGGTCCCTTCAGCGTGCAGCCAGTTCGGTGGCTGCGTGTAGGCGGGTGTCGATATGCGCGAGGTGCAACGGCGCCCGCCGGGCAACTCCAGCTCGATCCAGAAGCGGCGAACCTTGAAGTTGTCCTGGCCGGGGTTCTCGATCGCGAAGCGGTTGACCTGGTCGAGCGAGGCGATTGCCTCCGGGTTGAGTGCCAAGGCGCCGTCGCCCCAAATGCCCTCCTGTTCGCTGCCGCCCGGCGAGGGAATCTTCCCGAGGGCCACACCGTTGAGGGTGCCGTATGAGATGTACCGGCCGCTGCACTGCAAGCCGATCCCCTGGTAATGCAGTGTCGCCGACGTGGCCGTGCGCAGATCGTCGGCCGTCAGCCCCGTCGCAGGCTGCGGCCCCGGCTCGAAACGCAGTGCTACCGGCTGGTCGTGAAGCGTCACGTCGAGCACCGGTTCCATGCTCTCGATGCGCATGGCCGACCAGCAGGCCCAGTCGCCCGACGAGTTGTCCGCGGGCCCGACGTCGCTAATCAGCTTGATCTGCACGCGCTTCCCGGCCCAAGGGGTCAGGTCGGCCTCCAGCGGAGTCCAGGCGTGCTCGATCCACTGCCGCTGGGCAACCACCGTTTCCGTGCCGTCCTGCCCGATCACCGCAATTTGGAAGAGGATGCCGTCGCCCGAATCGCTGCCGTCGGCCTTGCCGATTTCGCACCGCAGCGCGGCCGCAGGCGCGGCGGGCAACTCGACCGGCTCGAACGTGGCGAAGGCATACCCGGTGCCGGTCTTGTACGGCGGGTGCATGAACAGGCTCGGTTTCGTCACCCCGCCGCAAGCCCGCTCGGTCCAGATCGCCTGGGCGCCGCTGGCGCCGTCCAGCGCCACTTCCTCGCCGCCACGGAGCCGCTGGCCGGTGGTGATGCCGGTCTCCAACTCGGCAAGCGGCACGATGGTGTTCTCGGCCCTCAGCCACCAGCGGCGGCCGCCCAGCAGCTCCCCGGCGCGGACTTCAAGCACCACCTCGCGTACCTCTTCACGCTGCGGGCGTTCGTAGGCGAACTCCAGGATCGCCGGTGCGTTGGGATCGAGCGTTACCGGCTGGGTTTGGCCGTCGAGGGTCGCGACGGCGTCTGCTCGCACACCGAGATGCGACGTTAGTTCCAGCCGCAGCATCGGACCGATCTGAAGCGTCGCGTCGACCAGCGGGACGATTGTGAAGTCGATCCAAGCACTGTCAAACTGCCGCCAAAGCCGCGAGTCCGGGGTGGCGTCGGGCGGAATGCGGAACTCGTGCTCCGCGGCGCCGATAACGCGAACCGTTTCGCCCGGCACGACCTTCTCGCGATCGCACCGCAGCACCACGGCCGGCGCCGGCTGCGGCGTGAGCATGTAGCTCAGTGCGCCGTCCACGGGTACGACGTACACCAATCCGCGGCTGAAGCGAGTTTCCGCCGGCCCGAGTTCCTTGCCGTCGGCTTCAAGTGCCACAGCCGTCGCGGCGCTACCGCTCAGCGAGACGCCGAAGTCGGTGCATCCGCCGACGGGAATCACTTCCAGGGCTCCGCCGGGCCGCCTGTGCGCAATTACCTGCCCGTCGGCGGCCGCCTTGTCGAAGCGGGTGAACCGGCTGCGGCCGTCGGCGTAGAGGTAGGCCGGCGAATCGACGTAATCGACCCGATGGCCGTCGACCAGCGCACTGAAGGCGGTGAGTGCAACGTCCGGTGTGCCCTCGACGTGCCAGCCGTTTGGCGGCAGTTCGAAGCCGCCCGTATGCCAAGTCTCCGACGGGTGGCCGTTGACCGTCACCGTCAGACCGTTGGAATAACGGGTTCTGATTTGCGAACGCTCGAACGCGGCGGTTGCCACGGCCGCGCTGCTGTCCAGTAGATTGCCCGCGGCGTCGGCGTAGCGGATTTCGTCGGCCGTCTCCTGGGCGTAGTGCGTGTGGACCTGCTGAACGGTGAAGTAGCTGCGGACGGTGTTCGTCGTGCCGCCTTCCAGCACGAGGAAGCCGGTATGGCCGAACGCCAGCGTCGCGGCGAGGAAGCGGTCGAGCCGGGCTTCGCGCTCCTCGGGCGTGCTGCCGAGCTGCTGCTTGCGACCGTAGAACATGCCGGGATTGCCCATCCCGAAATTGCACTCGAGCGGGTGCAGCTTACGGAGGTCGAAGTCCACCAGCCATGGGTTCTCCTCGAGCCGGGCCGCCTGGTCCTGGGCGTAGTTGCCGTCGGTCAGCCCGCTGTAGTACCAGTGGTTGTTCCCCTCGCTGTAGACCGGCCCGTTCCAGGTCTGCTTCTGATGAAGCATGATCTCGCCGTAGGCGTAGAACGTGGCGGCGAACGTGCCGGCGCCGGGCACCCGCGCGTCGAAATCGCAGTAGCGCCACGGCTGGACGGCCGTGTGGACGTCGCAGTAGGCCGTGTCGAGTTGGAACTTCTGCTGGATGATCGGCGCGAGCTTCGCCTCCAGTTCCACCGCGCGTGCCGGCTTCGGGTTGTAGCAGCGGGCCCAGGCCGAGCGCCAGTTGCCGTCGGGCGTCCGCGTTACGTAGTCCTCGTCCCAATGCTCGTTGACCGGGGCGAAATCGGTGTAGTTGTTGTAGATTCCGTAGCGGAAGCCGAGGGCGCGAATCTTGCGGGCGTAATCGGCCTGGCCTTCGTCGCCCCCCTTGCCCGGCGCCGCGCGGGTGCGCATGGTGAAACTCTCCCCGCCGTCGCGCCAGCCGGTCTCGTGGTCGGTAATGGCAATCTTGGTCATCCCGTGGCGGGCGATGTTCTTCCAGAAGGCGTAATTCTGCTCCCGGTCCGACGCCCCGTATGCAATCCATACCCTCTCGCCGGTGACGTGCTTCCACGGCGATTTCGGATTGGCCACGTTCGGCAGGATCTCCTCGAATCGCGGCGCGACGGTAAGAAAGAGCCTCTCGAAGCAGTCGTTTCGGGTGCCGTCCGTCTTGGGCGTGTAGCGGCTGCCTCCGTTGTACGCGACCCCGTCGTCGCTCACCTTGTTGACGGCCCACAGCGACGAGGCGTTGGAACGGTAGTGATCGACAATCGCAAAGACGAACAGCGGCCGGTCAACCGGCCCCAGCACAAGCACGGCCGGACGCTGCGCCTCGCCGGTAAGGTACGGCAGTGTGACCAGGCGCGGGTTTTCCACGCCTGCGGCCCGGCCGATGCGAAACTCGCCCACCTCGCCGCCGAGACACTGCACGTCGACGACCAGCGACTTCTGCCAGAGCCGCAGGCTGGTCTTCGCCTCCACGCTGCGGTCGCCAACCCGGCATCGCCAGACCGACTCGACCGTGCCGCCCTGCCGCTGGACGGAGACGAGTTCGATCGCATCCGGCGGCACGACCTCCTCGCCGCGGCCGACCGCGAAGTGAAGCCCTCCGTCGGCCATCGGCTGGAACGCTCCGCCGCGGCCGACCCACTCGGCAGTGACATCGCCGAGCGTGCCGGTGGACGGCCGGTAGCGATAGACCAGGTGCCCGTCTTCTCCGCGGTAGTGGAAGTGATAGGCGCCGCCGGCCTCTTCGAGTTCCACCTCGAAGCTTCCGGTGAGATTGTCGGGCAGGAGGGTTTCTTCGCGAGTCGGAAACGGAAGCCTGCCCGGGCCGGTGTTCGTGCCGGGGCTTTGGCCGGGAAAGAGCGTCAGGTTCCGTTCGGGCCGGGGCTCGAACGGAAGCGGCGGCAGCTCCTCCTGGTAGACCGACAGGTTGTCGAAGTAGAGCGTGCGATCCTCTTCGTTGCGTCCGCCGTTGACTTCGATCGCCTCCAGTGCAGCCCGCTGCCCGAGCTGTTGAAGCTGCTCGGGGCTCAGTTTGCGGTGCATCACCCACCACTCTTTCCAGCGCACGCGGTCCATCGGGATGCGAACCGTCTGTCCCGATTCGCCGAGAAATCTGAGCACAATCTCAACTTGCGGCGTGGTCGGGTCGGAAACCCAGGCCCAGTTGTTTCCGTACACCCAGAAGTTGACGCAGTCGAACGGTCCCGCCGCGGGAATCGGCTCGGGCGGTTTCACCACGACCGACGGGCGCTGCCCGGTGCCCCGGTAGACCAGCTTGCCCACGTACCGGCCCCAAAGCTGCTGCTGCCGGCTGCGGGTGAAGGCCGCCTCCGATTCGACGCACTCGACCGTCCAGCCTTCCAGGTCTTCAAAGTCGACCAAGGCCGGATGATCGTCCTCAGTCCGGTTGGCCCAGACCATTTCGTACGGCCGCTGCCCGACCTCACCCTCCGGACTCTCCGCCAACGCCGTCGTGCTTGCCAATGCCAACGCGAGTAAAAATGCAGCCGGTTGTTTCATCATGTTTTCGGATGGTTCGTTGTCTATTTGGGCAATGGGTGCTCACTGCTCGGCCACCATGCGTTACAACGCATCAGGAAAATAGTCCGAGTCCAGTCGCTTCACTTCGTAGACGGCGTCCGTGGCCACACCGACACCAAAGTCGATCATATATTGTGCCAGTTGCTGTCCATCGATGAGGATGATCTTGTTGTCGATGTTTTGCGCAAACTCAACAGCCCCATCACTGAATCGAGATGTCGTGATGAAGATGCCCTTTCGCGCTCGCTTCCCTTGCAGCGCCCCTGCGGACTTCTGTATTTCTGGGCGTGAAACGGCGTCCTCCCACTTCTTCGCTTGAATGTAGATAATGTCGAGGCCGAGACGATCTTCTTTGATGATAGGTTGATCAATGGGGGAGTCTGCGCGAGAATCTCCTGGCCTCGCGGCGTAATTCGAAAGACGCCACGCCGCGTATGCTCAAGCAGCCGTGCCATCTTCATGTGCGCCTTCGCCCATGCCACACGGTTGTTGATGACGGACTGTTGGCCGCTGGGAAGCAATTCCTTCTGTTCCTCTTCGGTGAGCCCAAACTCCAGGGCTATGGCATCAAGCGCTTCCTGATTCGTGTGCTCGTGTCCGTCGCCGCAAAACCTGAGCAGCGGCAGCATCACGCTCTGAAAATCTGGTATGGCCATCGCGTCCCCTCGCACCGGATACTGTTCAGATCTGTACGGTCACCGCAGAATGGATTGTACCTAGTCTTGGGCCCGCGACAAGGGTCTGTAGATGGTAGAACACGCTGCAACTTGTTGCCACCCTGGACGTGTGCCCTACCGCCTCCGGCCGGGCCGCCGCTCAACTGCCAATCCGCCCTAATCCTACGCAAATCCAAAGCGGCGATGCATCGCCCCACTTCAAGGCTTCCGTGGCAAGACGAGCCGAAGACACGCTCTCCGGACATCGCGGCGGCATCTGGCCAGCCATGCCTTGCTTCAGCCCCCTCCGTTTCCTCAGTTCGCTCCTGTTCATTCTCTTTCCCGGATCGGGACAAGCACTACTGACGTCAACGATGAACAGAAGGCAACAGAGGAAACAGAGGAGCTTTATTCCTCCCCTGCTTCCGGCGGCACCCAGTCGATCTTGCACTGCGGCAGCGATTGCTGCAATCTCTTCACGGCGTCGGCGCTCACCGGCGCGTCGCCGAGCGAAAGGTCCTCAAGCCGTTTCAGCCGGCTGAGGTATTCGAGGCCTTGGTCGGTGATTACGATCTCCCCATTGAGCCAGAGCTGCTCCAAATCCGCGAAGCGCGCAATACTCGCCAACGTGTCGTCGTCGACGTACGCGAAGTTGTTGAGCACAAGGAATGTGAGGTCATAGGATTCGTCGTTGCCGGCCAGCTTGTGCAACCAACTGCTGTACCAGGGAGACGGCTTTTCGCCATATGTCTTGAAATCCCACGTGAGTTTCTCGTGGGCTTGCCGCCGCAGTTCGACACTTCGAAGCTCCATCGCGGCCCATACCAAGAGCAGGCCGGCCAATGTGGCGACAACAAGCACCGCCAAGATGGTCTGATGGCACCGCTCCGCGGGTTGAGATTCGTCTGACTTCATTTCTCATTCGCGATGGTGTATTGGCTTGTCAGCGTTTCTTAATCTCCAAAGGTCCCGAGCGAACGTGTACACATGCGCTGCAAACATCAGCACACAAAGCCCTGCCACAGTTCGACGGCCCCATGGCATGAGAAAAAGGTCGATCAGAAATGCCACTCCGAGGAAAGCGGCTGGAAAAACAATCAGTTCCGGCAGGAAGCTGAAATGCGAGCCTTCTGGTCGCTTGCCCTCGGCTACGTCCGCAGCCACACCGGCGCCACCTGCAACCGGATAGGACAACCAGGCTAAGGCGACCAAGATAAACAATGCCCATGTGCTCATTGTCCAGCCCACTCTCCTTACAACGCATCAGTCACCGCAAAACCTGAGCAGCGGCAGCATCACGCTCTGAAAATCTGGTACGGCCATCGTGTCCCCTCGTACCGAAAACTGTTCAGATCTGAACGATCACCGCAGAACCGATTGTACACATTCTTGGGCCCGCGACAAGGATCTGTAGATGGTAGAATACGCTGCCGATCGGCCCTACTTGGCACAGTCCTCTTTCGATTACCATTCAACCGTCTCCCGACGAGTAATCAACGCGAAGTAGGTGTCGACGAAAGAGTAGTGCCACAAGAAAGTGAAGAGACTCGAGTTTTCGGTTCGCATGATGAGGAGTGTTCGGGGCAAGTACAAGGCGCGATTCCGCTCGCCCCCACACAGTGCCCACCGTGAACGGAAGCACTACCGCGTTCGTGAGGTCGATAGACAAACTCGCCCCGTTGCCTACGCAAGAGCCAACCTTGACGGTTCCGATCTCAACTTCACCGAGGAATACGCGCCAGTAGCGGCTCAAGTCGCCGAGTCTGCCAACCATCTTTCCGAAACGACGGCCACGGTGATAGAACAAGAACTCGCCCCGACGGGATGTCAGTTCAACGGCCTCAAGCACTTCACCACCGACTAGCCACGCGATCAGATAGGAAGCTACCGGGTCATCTTCCTTGCGGGATGTAGAATGGGCGACCTCCCCCGCCAGGCGTTCTGACTCCCAATCGGCCAGATTGCAGCACCCCTCATTCGAATCTCCGACCCCGCCCCCCACGTATACTGCCCGCAACGAAATACCGGCCGGGGCCATGCGGACCTTGAAGAGGCGTGTACTAACGCCGGCAGTCGGAAGCATGCAGAGAAGTCGTCGGCCGCGTTCCACGCACTCGCTGCGCCGTGTCGGCTCAAAACAATCCATGCCGATTGCACGCGTCTTGGTGCCGTGCTTGCGGCACGCTGCCGCAAGTCCACGAATCCACTGGCGAGCGGTCTGCACGACTTGTGTAATGGCTTTCCGGGCAACTTGCATTCTGAGAATCTCGTCACAACTCCGGAACATTGCAGCACGAACATCCGGTTCAGATGCTGAATCAATAAACTGACAAGGCCTTGTTGAAGGCTTCCCCAGAGAACTCGCTAACACACTACCACGCCTTCCCTGCCCCGCCAATATCAGCGGTATTAGCTTTTCTCCTTGACCGACCTATCCCTCCTCCACCACCTCGATATCCAGCAATCGGGCCAGGTGGCGGATGCTTTCCGCGTGGTCGCCGTAGAAGACGACGCGGTGCAAGAGGGTCATGGCGTCCTCGGTGTGTTCCAGTACGCCGCCGCCCCAGTTCAGGACCATCTTCTCGGCGTCCTTCACCTCGCTGCAAAGCTGCGTGCGGCAGGCGCGGATCGACTTTTCGGGCACTTCAATGATCTTCCCGGTCGATAGCAGCATGTGTTCGAGGTTGACCAGCTTGGCGCGGGTAATCTCCTGGCCGATGCGGTAATAAATCTCCGGGACGGCGCCGTCGTTGCCGACCTCGGAATGGCCGCGAAGCTGGTACGGCGCCGCGGGACCGTCGACGCCGTCCATCTTCAGCGCTCCGGTGCAGTGGGCGGTCCAGCAGGCGTTCTTGGCGGTGTCGAAGTAGTTGTTGCCCTGGAAGCCCGGCAGGTCGAACGCGCACTGGAACAGCAGCATGGTCCACAGGGAGTCCATGTCGCCCTCGCACACGGCGGGGATGCCGCGGTCGCGGAGCCGCGTGAAGCCGAGGCAAGGGAAGCCCCGTTTCAGCCAGCCCATGCACCCGCCGACGGCAATTCCGCTGGCCTGCTCTTCCTCGATGATCTTGTCCAGCGCCAGGCTGGCGCGGGCCGCGCGCACCACGTCGTCGCGGGTGGGCTCCACAAGCTGCTTCGCTTCGTCGATCCATCGCTTGGCCTCGGCCTCGACCGCCGCGTCATCGGCGGCCTCGAACCGCTCGTCGAATCGCTCCGGGGTGATCGCGACGACGTCGGCGCCGAGCTTCTGCTTCGCCTGTTCCGGGTCGCAGGCGGCCGCGGTGCCCCGGGGCGGCGGAACCAGCAGCACGCGGGAGCGCCGCATCATGGGAACCACCCGCAGAAGACGGATCGCACGTTCGAGTTCCTTCAAGTCGCTGCTGGGCAGAAGCGTTACCCGCGCGCCGCGGCGCTGCCAGCGGAACGGATACATCCATTCATGCCCGGTGCCGGGGCTGGCGAAGACGGCCGCCGGTCGGCGCTGTTCGAGGACCGGCTCCATTGCCTTTTGCAGCGCCCACATGCCGATGTTGACGGCCAGTACGGGAGCCTCCGGGCCGGCCTGCTCCAGCAGGGCGGCTGCTTCGGCGGCGTTGTCGGCACTGCCGACAACGAGTTCAACGTTGCCCAGCTTCTTTTCGACCTCAGCGAGTTGCTTGTGAATGACGGGAACGTCTTCCTCGCAGAAGGACCAATTGCGGCCGGTCATGGGCTGGCCGGTGAGGATCGCGCAAATGCGAACCTTGGGCATCGGCTCCGCGGGGCGTTCTTCTCCATCAAGCCCCGCTTGCAAGTAGCTTGCCGCGAACAATCCTGCGCCCAACGCGCCGGTACCGGTGCCGAGAAACTGTCGGCGTGTGCAACAGTCACACATGGCAAAACCCTCCCCAATCGAGGTGTATGTCCACTGGCCGGCATTTGCGGTTCTCGTACGGCCCGACCAGACCGCTGCCGGCAACGATAGCCGGCACAGCGGCGATTATACCACAATCCGGGGCGGGGGTTGACGCAACCGTTCCACGACTTGGCAACTTGCATCATCTCGCGGGCCGTGATAAGCTGAAGTTGATCGGAAACGCCTGAAATGGGCCTCCCGGCCACCCACCCATTTGTCCCGCCCCTCGCCACACAGGAGACGCCCCCAATGTACCGCCCGTGGTTCCCGGCACTGCTCGCTTTTGCTCTAGGCCTTTGGCTGGCCGTCACGTCGTTCGCGGCCCCGCCTGCACCGACGCTGGTTGTCGAAGCCGGCGACCACAGCCGCACTCAGGCACCGGTGTGTGTTCTGGTCGACGTGCCGGAAGGTGTCCAATCAGCCATTCTTACTCTGCCCGACGGAGCCACAATCGCCGGGCAGGTGACGGCGCCCGGCATTCTTCAGGATGCCAAGGACGGCCAGCGAGAATTGCACTTTCTGCTGCCTGCGATCGGGAAAGGCGAGTCGCTGGAACTGAAGGCCGCGTTCTCCGGGGCGGCGCCGGAGGGCCCCGCCTTTTCGTGGCACGACACGCCGGGCGAGTCGGCCCTTCTGCAATACGACGGCAAGCCGGTCTTGCGGTACATGTACGCCGCGTTCGACCCCAACAACGTCGAGGAAACCAAGAAGGTCTTTCATCATCTCTACGATCCCCGCGGGCAGCGGCTGGTGACCAAGGGGCCCGGCGGACTGTTTTCGCACCACCGCGGGTTGTTCTACGGGTTCAACAGGATCGACTACGGGAAGGGCCGGGTCGACGTGTGGCATGCCAACGGGGGCGAGCATCAGAAGCATGTCGAGTTTCTTTCAGAAGAAGCCGGGCCCGTGCTCGGGCGGCATTGTGTGCTGATTGCCTGGAACGGCCGCGACGGCGCCGCGTTTGCCCGCGAGAAGCGCGAGATGACCGTCTACGCCACGCCCGGCGGCCGCCTGGTCGAGTTTGCCTCGCAGCTTGAGAGCACGGTCGGACCCGTGAAGCTCGACGGCGATCCGCAGCATGCCGGGTTCCAATTCCGCGCCTCGCAGGAAGTTGCCGACGGCGACCAGAAGCTCACGTACTACCTGCGAGTCGACGGCCAGGGCGCGCCGGGCCAGACGCGAAACTGGCCGCAGAACAAGCAGATGGCCGACCTGCCTTGGAACGCCATGAGTTTCGAGATCGGTGGCGACCGGTATACGGCCGTGTATCTCGACCACCCGGAGAACCCGAAGGAAGCCCGGTACAGCGAGCGGACGTATGGCCGGTTCGGCTCTTATTTCGAGTACGAGTTGGACGAGGGCAAGCCGCTTGATTTGCGTTACCGCGTGTGGCTCCAGGACGGTGAAATGGACGTCGATGACGCGCAGGCTCTCAGTGATGCATTTGTCAATCCGCCGGCGATCAGCGTCGGTGTGAAGTAGTAACCAATGTCCGGAAAATCAACTCAAGGAGACGTAACCGTGAAAAAGCTATCGTATTGGATGGTTGGATTGGCCCTTTGTGGTATGTCAAGCGCAGTCTCGGCGGCGGACAACACCCCGCCGGAGGGTTTCATTGCGCTGTTCAACGGCAACGACCTGACCGGCTGGAAGGGGCTGGTGGGCAACCCCAAGACCCGCGCCGCAATGAGCCCGGACGAGCTTGCCGCGGCCCAAGAGAAGGCCGACGAACAGATGCGGGCCCATTGGAAGGTCGAGGACGGTGTGCTCGTGTTCGACGGCAAGGGAAGGAGCCTTTGCACGGCAAAGGACTACGCCGATTTCGAACTCTACGTTGATTGGAAGATCGAGAAGAAAGGCGATAGCGGCATCTACTTGCGAGGTTCACCCCAGGTGCAGATCTGGGATCACCCAATCGGCTCCGGCGGATTGTACAACAACAAGGAGAACCCGTCGAACCCAACCGAGAATGCCGACAATCCGGTGGGCGAGTGGAATACGTTCTTCATCAGGATGGTGGGCGACAAGGTTTCCGTGACGCTCAACGGCAAGCTGGTGTTTGACAACGTCACGATGGAGAACTACTGGGAACGCGACAAGCCCATTTATCCCACGGGTCAGATCGAGCTTCAGAATCACGGCAACACGCTGTATTTCAAGAACATCTACCTGCGCGAGCTACCACCGTCGGGCGCGGGCAATGAATGACAGTGACGGCGAGAAGATGCCAGGGCGGCCGGGGTTCGTCTTTCTGGGTTGCCAGGCCGGAGCCGAGGCGGCTGTGAAGGGCGAGATGGAGCGGCGTTGGCGGTCGTTCCGGTTTGCATTCTCGCGTCCGGGTTTCCTTACGTACAAGCTCCCGGAGGAGCATGGGCTGCGGGCCGACTTCGATCCGGAGCTTGTCTTCGCACGTTGCTGGGGCTTCTCGCTGGGCAAAGTGCGCGCCTCGGACAAGGCGGAACTGGTCGGCGGTGTGTGGCGGCTTTTCGGCGCACGCCCTTGCAGGCGATTGCACGTCTGGCAGCGCGACAGGTGGCCAGCCGGTCAGCACGACTTCGAGCCCTCCATCACACCGATAGCCCGGGAAGCGCATGCCGCGCTGCTGGCAGCTTGCCCTCGAAAAGGTGAGTTGGCCGAGGGAGCGAATGACCCCGTAGCGTCCGCCTGCCGGGGCGAGATGGTGCTGGACTGCGTGCTGGCGGAGCCGGACGAGTGGTGGGTTGGGTTTCACCGGGCGCGGGAGCCGGCCTCGTGTTGGCCCGGCGGCATCCCTCCGCTGAAGCTTCCTCCGCATGCAGTCAGCCGGGCGTGGCTGAAGACGGAAGAGGCGTTGCGGTGGTCGGAATTGCCCATACCAAAGGGGGCACGCGCGGTAGAATTGGGCAGCGCCCCGGGGGGGGCAAGCCAGGCGCTACTCGCGCGGGGGCTTGAGGTCATGGGCATCGACCCGGCGGCCATGCACCCAAGCGTGCTGGGCGAGCCCGGGTTCACGCACCTGCGGCGACGGGTCCGGCAGGTACGTCGCCGCGAATTCCGCAAGGCACGATGGCTCCTGGCCGACATGAACGTGGCGCCGAACTGCACGCTGGACACCGTGGAAGCGATTGTCGCGTACCCGCAGGTGAGCATCCGTGGAATGCTTCTCACGCTCAAGTTGCCCGATTGGGACCTGGCCGCAGAAGTGCCCGGGTATCTCGAGCGCGTCCGAGCGTGGGGTTACAACGTCGTTCGAGCGCGGCAACTGGCGCACAATCACCAGGAGGTCTGCGTCGCGGCGCTAGTGAAGCCCTTCCGCCGGAAGAGTGGCAGGCCCGAGTAAGAATTCCAGTACCATTCATGCGAGAAGGGGGTTCTAGTCGAGACAATTAGGTAAGAGCTTCGGGCGCGCAGCGGGCGTCAGGGATCTGTTCATCGTGGGGATTGGTAAATTGGGTAAGCTGAGGCAACGACACCGAACGTGAGCATGGGTGCCGCGGGAAGCTGTCCCTCATGCCTTCAGCGTCTGCAATCGGCAACTTGCCAAAGGACTTCTTCCCAGCAAACATCACAGGAGCGGCAAAATGGATTTGCCTGGCGGCTTCTTCTGTTCGGACAGTATCGCTCAGGTGTATGGGAAGAGGACAGTCCTTGGCCGATGCCTTGGCCGGTTGATTCTGGCGATGTGCGTGGCACTGCCGGTTTCAACCGATTTCGGGTTGGCGGCAGACGATTCGAGCGGTCCCGCATTCTCCTTTCCACTTTTCGACACCCCCCCCTCCGAGGAGGATCCGGAAGATTCAGCGGGCAAGGACGCGGCCGACGACCCGGAACCGGGCGACTCCCGTCCGGAACCGCAGCCCCAGCCATCGACGGACGGAAGCGACTTACCAGCGGCCCGCGACGATTCGCAATCGCAGCCGGAGGAGCCAATGCTCGACCAGGAGCCGGCTCCGGCGGAGGACGATTCGTCTACAAGCCCTCAGCAGCCGGCGCCTGCCGAATCGACGCCTTCGGTCGGTGCGCCGCTTGCGGCGGGAATGGTTCAGTTGATGCAGAGGGAGATTGCGGCTGGAATCCGTGATCGCAAAATCGACTCTCAGTTCCGCCGTTTCATGGCGTACGCCGGCGCGCGGCTCGACGCCACCGCTGGCCGCAATACCGGCTCTGAGATTACGGGCGACTGCCGCCTGAAATGGCTGGACCACATGCTCCGCAACCCATTGGAGGTCCCGGCCGAGGCCGAGAGGTTCACCAGGGAACTGCAGAAGGCCGTCGTCAACGAGCATGGCGGGCTCGGCGAGATGCTGACCATTGCCCGGGCGAAGATGGACCTGTCGGCCCGCACTCCGCCCACCCTGCCGGCGGTCGATTCCCCCGAGGCGGCCCTCGACCTGTTGCGGCAATGCCTTATCGACGCCCAGAGTCACTATGCCGCGGCCTTCCGCCCGCTGAGCAAAAGCGAGATGCGAGAACTCGCCGGCGGGTTGTATCCCGTTTTCACCGAGAACAGCCGCGTGGGCCATACGCTGCCCGACCGGGCCCGTGGCCGCCGGCTGTGCAATTTGATGGAACGCATGGACCGCGGAGCGCTCTACGCCGCCGCCGAAGACCTGGTCTTGCTGGCCGACCCGCGGGTACTCGACCAGTTGGCGGCGATTCCGGAGCATGAAGGGCCGCCTATCAAGATCGACGGGGTTACCGGAAAGATCGCCCGGCTCATCCGCACCCCGGCGGGCGCCATTATCGTGGGCGGGCGCGGGGACAACACCTACCAACTCGACCAGATGCCCGGCGTGGCCGCCGTAGTCGATTTGGGCGGAAACAATACCTACTACGAGGGAACCACGTCAGTGCGGCGCCCCGTACTGGTGGTGATCGACCTCGACGGCGACGATCAGTACGTCGGTAAGAAGCCGGGCATCCAAGGTTCCGGAATCATGGGAATCTCAATGCTCATCGACCGCGCCGGGAACGACACCTACCAGGCCGTCGACGTGGCACAGGGCTCCGCGCTCTGCGGGGTGGGCATCCTGATCGACTTCGGCGGAAACGACACGTTCCTTGGGTTGCGACGCGTCCAGGGCGCCGCACTCGGCGGACTCGGAGTCCTCATTAACCGCGACGGCGACGACCGCTACCGCGCAGCTCTGTGGGCGCAAGGGTTGGGGAACCCGTTGGGCTTCGGACTGCTGGCCGACCTTGACGGCGACGACCACTACTTCGCCGGCGGCCTGTACCCCGATTCCTACCCCGAAACACCCGGCTACGACGGCTGGGGCCAAGGAGTCGGTGGTGGAATCCGTCAGGTGGCCAACGGCGGAATCGGCGTGATCCTAGACGGGGGCGGCGACGACGTGTACGAGTACGACTACCTTTCCCACGGCGGCGGCTACTGGCTCGGCCTGGGGTTCGCCCGCGACTTCGGTGGCAACGACCGGCGCGTGGGCGGCACCAAGACAGCCTACAACGGCGGACGCCGCGCCGAGCCCGATTTCGTCCGGTTCGGCTGCGGGTGGGGTTGCCATTATGCGCTGGGCTTCCTCTTCGACGACACCGGCGACGACCTCTACACCGGTACGATCATGTCGGTCGGCTTCGCATGGGACCTGTCCGTCGGATACCTGATCGACTTCGACGGTAAAGACGTATACGTCGGAAACCAGGGCAACGGCGCGCAGGCCGGGCTGGGCGTCCTGTTCGACTTCGACGGCGACGACGAGTATCGCGGCAATCGCCAGGGATACGCATCGCCGAGCATGACCTATCATTCGCTTCCGGAGGCCGGCGGAAACTTCAGCTTCCTGATCGATTACGGCGGGACCGACAAGTACGGCTCCGGTGCCAGGAACAACAGTTACCTGCAGCGCGGCAGCGCGGGTGGGTTCATCATCGACCGGCCCCGGCGCGACGAAGTGCCCGGCCAGACCGCCGAAAAGCCCGCCAACCAGCGCGCCGCAGGTTCGTAACGGATACCAGCATCGGTAGCAAGGAGTTGCACATGTCGCACGAGGCGAGAATGTCTGCTTTCCCTATTCTATCCTTGGCTCTGGCGCTAGCGACAACGTGGGGAGCCGTCGTCGTAAACGGCGGTGAGACCACCGGGCCGGCGTTCGCGATACCGAGTCCCGCTTACGGCAATCGGCCGATCCTTGGCAACACCGTTCCGGCGTTGGCACGCAACATCACTCCGCCGAACGATCCGCAGGCGCCCGGGCCGGAGTCCGGCACGGCCAGCCCCGCCGCTGACGGTGCGAACGGCCAAGGGCCCGCCGCTGCGCCCGATTCGGACGACGAGGAGGAACTGCCGCAAGCCGCCGACCCGCAGAAGCCGCGCCGGGAACTCTCCGAGGGCATGGCGGCGTTGCGCGACCGGGTGCGGCGCACTCTGGCCGCCCATCGGGCCCAGCCGCTGAGCACCGCCGAGAACACGGTTACTGAGGTCATCTACGCCTGCCGCGCCTTCGGCTGCAATACCGAAGTGTTTGAAGCGGTCACCCTGCGCACCAAGCTCAACGGCATTACCTGCCTCACCTGGAACTACCCCTGCGGCGGATTCACTCCGTTGACGACCAGCGACGGGCACATCACCGGGCGCATCGGGTACGGCTACCAGGAGCATCCCGGCGAACTCATCGCCACCCTGGCATTGGCGCGAGTTGCGGCCAGCTATCCGCTTCGGGTAGGCGACGACGTGCGCACCGTGGCGGACCTGGTGGAGTACGAGAAGCTCGCTTGCAGGGAAGGGGCTGACAAGTCGCTGTCGATGATCGGGCTGATGCACTATGCCGGCAGGGACGGGTCATGGCAGAACCGGCTGGGCGAGGAGTGGTCGATCGAGCGGATTGTGAAAGAGGAGTTGGCCAAGCCCGTCATCGGCGCGCCCTGGGGCGGCACGCAGCGGCTGATGGGGCTCAGTTACGTCGTCCGGCGGAAAGAAAAGCGCGACGGGCCGATGGACGATGAGTTCCGCCGGGCACAAGACTACCTTGTCCGCTTCCACGATCACGCGATTTCCCTCCAGAACGACGACGGCTCCTGGAGTCCCCACTACCTAGCCGCCAAGGGCACCAGCCGCGACCCCGGTGCCGTGCTCGCTTCAACAGGCCGTATTCTCGAATGGCTGGCGTACTCGCTGCCGGAGGAACGGCTGGAAGAGCCCGGCGTCGTGCGGGCGGTCCATTACGTCAACCAGGTTCTGAGTTCAGGCCGTTACGCGCCGCAGAACGTCAAGTCGTTGCGGACCGAGGAGATCGGCGCCGTCATGCACTCGCTGGCCGCCCTCCGCCACTACAACGACCGCTACTTCAAGCCGGCCGATCCACCCGCCGAGCCATCTGCCGCGCATTAAAGTGCTTGCCAAGAATCATCTCCGGCGAAGTGTTGACGGTGTGAACGGTTGGCACGGGAACTGGGGGCTTGTCGACTGCCCAGTGTGGGGTTAGAATCCGGGCATTCCACGCAAGTGTTGGAGCAACCGGG
Organism: Thermoguttaceae bacterium; assembly: GCA_034005525.1. Classification (GTDB taxonomy): domain Bacteria; phylum Planctomycetota; class Planctomycetia; order Pirellulales; family Thermoguttaceae; genus PWXP01. Next base: position 64,080 of record JAVEUP010000002.1, read on the forward strand.
GGCTCGACCGCATTCGCAAGGAAGTTGGCCACCTCTACCCACCGATTCCCGATCCTGGAGTATGGTCCACCACGCCGGAGATCGCTTCTGATCGGTTTGATTCTGGGAAGCAATAGGTACAGATATGTCCAATCGCAGTACTCACGCGGGAATCCGCGAGGTCACCATTACCAATTTCCGCGGGATCGAACAGTTGCAGCTTTCTTTCGTCGGACCGCACGACTACCCAACCCAGGTGGTCGTGCTTGGCGGACCGAACGGGTCCGGCAAGACGGCGGTCCTGGAAGCGTGCCTTCTTGCGTGCGGGCATGAGAAGCTGATCCGAGGCAAAGCCGGCCGCGAGGCCGTGCGCGCCGGCCAAGGATGATTATCAAATCGACGCCGTCGTTCAGATGTGCCAGCAGCAGCATCACGTAAGGAGCACAAGCACCAAACGGGGGCGACAGGTTGTTCCGCTTCTGTACTTTTCCTCCTGGCGGGCACTCACCCTTCCCGGAGCGGTTGGCATTACTGCAGGCAAGCGGGGCAAACGCCTGCCGAAGACCGAGGAGAACCGGCTCTGGACCATCAAGCAATACTTTGTAAACGCCATCGCGCACGATTGGTATTCCTCCAGCAGTTCTTCCAGCGGGGACGAAGAGGAATCGGCATTTTCCGCGGCCATGGACAAGCTGAATCGGGCTTGGCAGATGTTCTATCCCGGGCAGTCATTCGCGGTAGAGCCGGCCGGCGGCGATCCGGACAGCGGTTTTGACATGTTTCTCGATCGCCCCAACCAACCGAGGCTGGCGGCCGACCTGCTGAGTTCCGGCCAGCTTGAGCTTTTCACGTTCGCCGGCGATCTGATCATCAGCAAGTGGCCGCAGGGGATCATTCTGATCGACGAACCGGAGCTTCACCTCGATCCGCAATGGCACCGCCAAGTGCTCAAGGCGTTACAGCTCCTCAAGCCCGGGTGTCAGATCATCGTGGCGACACACTCGCCGGAAATCTACGATTCCGTGATGTCGTTCGAGAGACATTTTCTCGTGCCTGACGACGACCCCAGGGCGAAGGTATGGGCAGAGGCGATCCGTGCCGAGGAGGTCGGACCATGACGAAAGCCATCGACCTGATCAAGCCTTATACGCGGCCGATTACCGTCTGGGTTGAAGATCCCCTTACCAGCGAATACCTCTTTGATTGCTGGAACCTGCCGGTTATTACGTGCCGACCGGGCGGCTCGTGCGAGTCGATCAGCGTCATGATACATGACGCTGTACAGCGCAGTGAAGCCAACGTATTCGGCGTTGTGGATCGCGATTTTCGAGCGACCAATGCGGCGGACTGGCTGGATATGACCAAAGACATTCGCTGTTTCGTGTTGCCCGCTCACGAAACCGAAAACTACCTGCTTGATCCGGAGGCCCTGGCAGGATGCGACGCCAACAACCGGGGACATTCTCCGGCAGAAATCGAGGCACGCATGAAGGCACGAGCGCGACAACTCGTCTGGTGGATGGCGTGTCGACACACCATCAAGCGAATCAGCCGAATGTGCATCGATGATTTCGTCGACATGCCCAATCCCGGCGCAATCGTCGATTTGACTAGTGCCGCGGACCATATCACGGGTCACGCATGGTTTGCGCGGTTTCCGGCCGAAGCGGCGCAGATCGTTGCTGCGGGGAATATAGTTGACTGGATCAGCGAGGCGCATGCGCTCTACACGGACGACCTCGCGCGTGGCGCATGGAGAATCACTTTCTCGGGAAAGGAGATTTTTCGAGACGTGCGAGGCTTGGTTTACCAACCGCCAAAACGAGCGACTCGATCCAACTACGACGTTGATGTTGCGAAATCGTTCGCGCGGTGGCAACTCGCCAATCATCGTATTCCAACTGACATTGCCAACCTCTTGACGGCCCTCCAAGCCCGGGGACTACGATGACAACATAGGCAGTGAAAACCTGGACCCGCCTTTCGGTCTTGAGTGCTTGCAGCGCATCTTCATGAGCAGTGCAAGGCGCCGGTCACGGGCCGATCGTCACGGGGAGCGGGTTTGAGGCGACACCGTCGCTTCGGATGACGACAATCTCGGCTGCGGTGGGAGCGGCCAGTGCGACGTTGGGAAGTTGGAACTGCACGCCGAGGTCGTACCAGCCGATGATCTCGCCCTCCAGTTCCTTTCCTCCGACGAATACGAGCACCTGCCCGGGTACCGGGCCGAAACCCTCGCCGGCCAGGACCACTTCGGCGCCCGGGACGGTCGAATCGGGGTCGGCCGCGAAGATCGCCGGATCGACCAGCATGACCTGGTCGGCGGCAAGTGCGGCGCCGTTGTTCTCCATGTCGTACTCGGCGACCGTCCGGTGCGCGTTGACCACGACGTGCAGCGTGGAGAACGGCGCCGGCTGGCCCGCTTCATCCCGGGCCATCGCCAGGACCTCGTAGGGAAGGCGGATGTCAACGCTTTGCGTATCGCCGGCTTCCATGGCAGTGACCTCGACGCCTGCTTGGGGCAAGCTTTCTACAAGGATGGCGTCGTTGCCTGCCAGCAGCACCACGGTGAACGGGGTTGTGACCGGCTGGGCACTGTTGTTGCGGAACCAAACGCGGTACCGCGGCCCCAACTCTTCCTGCGGATGCCCGGGATCCACCATGCGGACCGCAAGCAGTTGCAAGTCGTATTGCGCCTCGGGCACGGCAACCGGCTCTACGTCCACCCACGTGCCGGCGCTGACAACCGGCAACGGCTGCCATACCGGCGGCTGCCACCACACCCAAACGGGAGCAGCGGCATAGACCAACGGACGGCACCAGATGGGGCGCGGATCGTAGTACGGATGCGCCCGGTAGTGCCACGACCACGTCACCCACGGGTTCCAGCGGGGATACCAGACCGGACCCGCGTACCAGTGGTAGCCCGGGTAGCGGTGCACGACGACGTTCAGACTGAACCGCGGACTCACGCGGCCGTGGTAATGTCGATACCAATGTGGGTACTTCGTGTGGTAATGCGGTGGCCGCGCTCCGCCCGGCCTGTGATGGCTCGAGACGTGCCGGCTCGGGTTCAGCCGGCGGGAGATGTCGCCCTTGCCGTGCGCCCTGAACTGATCGGACAGGTGCAGCCGCTCCGCCGTGGGACCCCCGGTCAGCCGGTCCAGCGAACCGTCGCGGAGCCGTTCCGGGAACCGGGCGTGATGATGGTGCGATCCTCCTGGACGTCCTCCTGTTCCGGGGTGTCGCGTCGGGCCGTCGCCACGGGAAGCATGTGTACCCGGTATACCATCGGCCCGGGGCGACCTGTCACTGCGATAGGCATTGGTGCCACGTGGCTCGCCGGAGCGGGGCGGCCGGTCGGCACCGGAGGCACGTGTACCCGGTGTATCGCCGATTCGGGGCGGACCACTGCCGCGATCACCTGCGTGGCGACCGGTTCCTTCGCGGCCCTGAGCGGATGGCGCGATGCGCGACTCGCCTAGGCGGCGCCGGAGTTCGCCCCAGTCGGGCGCGGTACGCGAGGCTGGTGGTTGTGCGGCAGGCGTCTGCCCTGAACGCGGCGATCGCGACGCAGGGGTCGCTTCGCGACCCGCGGTTCCATCCCTCGGCGATGCTTCGCCCGGCAGTCTTCTATCAGTACGTGTACCGAAACGCGAGCCCGATTCGCGCGACGTTACGTCCGGCCGATCGGACGTCTCGCGACTGCCGGCCCGGCCTGCGGAGGGTTGTGCGGCTGACACGGAAGGCACACGGCGATCTGTGAACGACGGCGCCGGGCGGGCAACTCTTGGAGTGCTGCTGTCGTCGGTTGACCTGGGCGCAACGCGGGAAACCGGTGGTGGCGCGGTAGGTTCTCCGGGCGATGGGGGCGTCCGTGCCGCTTCCGGGTTCCTGGGACGAGCGAATCGAATCGACGGCGATCGCTCGACCGCGCCAGTGCCAGAATGATCTGCTGGCGCTGTGGCCGGACGAGCAAATCGCGTTGGTGCGGCGCGTTCCCCGGGCGATGGCGTTGTGGGCGCCGCTTGCGAATTCTCGGGACGAGCGAATCGGATCGACGGCGAACGCTCGACCGCGCCGGCACCGGATCGATCCTCCGGCGCTGCGGCCGGACGAGCAAATCGCGGACTCGGAGACCGCTCGGACGCCGCTGGAGTTGGACGCGCAACCGGCGCTGCGGCAGACCGTTCGATGGGGCGCGCCACGCGCTGTTCCGAGGGGGACGATGCAGGACGCGCAACCGGCGAGGATCGCTCTGCCCGTACCGGGGAGGGTCGTTCGACGCGGGCTGCCGCTTGGCGCGGTGCCGTTGCTGCTTGGCGCGGTGCGGCCGCAGGCTGTGCAGCGCGCGACACGGCGCGCTCCGTTGGCCGCGACGGGGCCCTGCTTTGAGCCGAGGGCGACGAACGCTCCCGCGGTGCAGGGCTCGACCCGCGGGAAACGCTTGCACTACCCCGCGGGGCCTCACTACGCGAACTACCGCCGCGGGCGGAGGTTTCCCTTCGATCTCGGCCTCGATCCCCCCGACCCTGGGCGTCGGCCGGGCTGCCCCAGAATACGATCAACAGACCCACCAGGAGAATTCCCGGGATTTTCCAACCCCGGGCCAGCTTGCTCGTTCTTTGAAGAAGCGGTTTCATGATCGCCCCCTTCCCTTCCCTCGCTTCGCGAGAAACAGGATGTTCCAGACGTAGTTTCAGGACTGCTTCAAAGCAACTTGCCAATCGCGTTCCATACCCCACGCCATTCCGGCTCCAACTGGTGTATTGTATGCAACCTGTTGCCACAAAGGAAGTTGCACTCAGAGCGCGCGATCCGCGTGCCCGGAAACACCTCGCCGGTCACCCTGGGAGTGTAGTCAGAATGATGCGCTGGCCGCGACAGTTGCAGCCTGCATCCCGCTTCTTCGGGCTACCCGAAGTCAAGCTACCTTTGCGAATCTGCCGTAAGACCTTATACTGGGGACTTCAGACATATTTTGTTGCCACACCGCAGCTTGCGCAATAGTGCGCGGCACGCGATGGCGGTTGACCTCCGGGGTGTTTTAGGTATGGCAGACCACGAAAATGGGGTAGATGCCGCGAGTGAGGCGGCACACACGGACACGCAGCCCGACGCAGGCCCCGCTCCGCCTGCGGAACCCACGCTTCAGAGCACTCCGGGGCCGGACCACTGGAATCAACTGGCCTCTGTATTGGGCGCCGAAATCCCCGAGGAGGCACCGGTGTCCGAGGGGCAGCCGACCGAGCCGGAGGACGAGGCGGAGCCGATGGAACACCGGTCGCCTGCTGGGCATGCTGCCCCAGCCCGATCGGCCAAGGTCGACAAGCCTCGCCGACCGCCGGCCAACTGGGACGCGCTGGCGACCTCGCTGGGCATTGAGCCTCCGGTGGAGCCCCCGATGGAACAGCCCGAGCCCACCTCCGACCACCACCCCGACGAGCCAGTGCCGCAGCCGACAATGTCGAGCGAGCAGTTGGCCGAGGAGGTGGAGAGGCTTTCCGAGTCTTTGGCGGCGGCGCCGCCAAGTCTTGGGCACGAGCCGACGGTCTTGATTGCTGAAGACAGTATGGTGGTCTTTGGCGACGTAGATGCGGAGGAAGTCGAAGAAGCTGAGGAAGTCGATGAGGTTGACGACGGTGAGGAGCCGGCTCGTGACAGGTCGAAGCATCGGCGCCGCCGAAGGCCGCGGGCAGGTGAAGGGGCATCCGTCTCAGACGATTCCGACGCGGTGCCGCCCGCTGCAGCCGAAATGGTGGAAGAAAGCGAGGCTGTCGAGGCCGAAACAGACGAGAAACGCCGTTCCAAGCGGCGCCGGCCACGCCGCCGCCGCCAGAAGTCCGGCGCGGCCGACGACAAGACCAGCCCCCAGCCCGATGTCGAAAGCGACGAGATCGAAGAAGCCGACGATTTCGACGCGGAAGGCCCGCGGGATTCGAGCGACAGAGAGGCGGACGGCGACAAGCCGGGGCATCGGAGCATTCCTGCGTGGCAGGAGGCTATTGGGATCATTGTCGAGAAGAACCTTCAGTCGCGCGCGGTGAAGCCGGTTGGGGGGCAATCGCAGAAGCGCGGAGGCCGCAGGTCCGGTCGGCGCGGCGGGGGCAAGCCAGGGTAGCGGCACAACCCGGCCGGTTGCCGTTCGGTTCGCACGGTGTGCTGAGCGGGCGCTTGAACAGGCTCTTCCGTTTCTAGGTGCAGACAGCCTTAATTTCAGGGACGGCACAGCGGCGTGTGCCTACTACATTGCCGCGGCCTGCACGTAGAAACGGAAGATCGCTTGAAAATGACTTGGTCCATTGGGTGGCACGCCCTGAGTCCAAGCGAAGGGCGTGACAGCTCGCCGGATTTCGCCTGTCTGTCCACCACGCCCTTCGCTTAACCTCGGGGATTTGCCGCCTAGGAATCCTGCACAGGTTGTTTGTGAGCACAGCCTAAGGGAAGTTGCCCCATGTTCGGACTCCCGCTCGTCGACCTGCTGGTCATCGCCCTCTATTTCGCCGTCGTCATTTCCATTGGCGTGTGGAGTTCCCGACGGATCAAGGACCAGGAGGACTACTTCCTGGCCGGCCGGGCATTCGGCAAGCTCGTGCAGACGTTCGCCGCGTTCGGGCAGGGGACCAGCGCCGACAACGCCGTCGGCGTGACCACCGCCACGTTCACCAACGGCGCCAGCGGCATGTGGGCGTCGCTTTTGTACCTGTTCGCCACGCCGGTCTACTGGCTCGTGACGCCGTGGATGCGCCGCCTCCGATTGCTTACCACCGGCGACTTCTTCCAGGAGCGGTACGGATCGCGGCCGATGGCGGCCGTGTACGCCGTGATCGGATCGGTGAGCATGATGGCCTTCATTGCCGTCGGCTTCGCGGCAATGACCGCGACCATCGTGGCAATGACGCCTCTGGACGCCCAGGAACTTTCGCCTGCACAGCAGACGCAATATGAAGAAGCGTACCAGGATCACCTGCGGCTGAACGAGTTGACGGCCGAGACCGCGACCGTTCTGACGCTCGACGAGTTCATCGAGCGGGACCGGCTGGCCAAGAAGCCGGCCGAAAGCCTGGCGGAATCGGAGCACGCCCGCCGGCATTACCTGGCCGAGAAGCGCCCCGCCCGCGCGTTCTCGCACATCGACCCGACCGTGCTCATTTGGATTGTGTGCCTGGTGGTGGCCATCTACGCGGTTTCGGGGGGATTGGAGGCGGCGTTCCTGACCGACACGCTGCAGGGACTGTTCATCATCCTGCTTTCGATCATTCTCATCCCGTTCGCCTGGTTGGAAATCAACAACAGGTTCGGAGGCTATTCGTGGATGGATGCCCTCGGCACCATCCACAGCCGGCTGCCGAGTTCGTTTTTCGAGGTATTCGGTTCGCCGAACGCCATCGACTTCACCTGGTACTACATCATGGCGATTTCCATTATGAGCACGTTCAACGTCGTGGTTCAGCCGAACGTGCTCGTGGCCACCGGGTCCGCCAAGGACGAATACACCGCCCGGTACGGGTTTACCGTCGGCAATTTCATCAAGCGCGGCTGCACCGTGCTGTGGGGCGTGTTCGGCCTGGCGGCCGTGGTGCTCTATGCCGGCAGGGTGCATCACTCCGACCTGGTTTGGGGCTATGCTACCGTCGACCTGCTCGGACCACTGAACCTGGGGCTCGTCGGGCTGATGATCGCCTGCCTGATGGCCGCGCTGATGTCCTCGGCCGACTGCTTCATGCTGACCTCCTCCAGCCTGCTCACTCACAACCTCTACCGCCTGGCCGTACCGGACCGGACGGAGCGCCATTACGTATGGGCAGGCCGAGTGTTCGGCGCCCTGGTGCTGGTGGGCAGTGTGCTCATTGCCACCGCGTTCGACACGATCCTCCAGTTGCTGAAGTTCATTTGGGAATGGAACGTGCTCGTGGCGCCCGCATTCTGGGTGGGCATGAAGTGGCGGCGGGCGAATCGGTTCGGAGCGTGGATGTCGATTATCACGGCGGGACTATTGTTCTTCATCGTGCCCGGTGCATTGGTGTTGGCCATGCCGCAGCTTCGCACGAATGCGTACTTGCTGAAGGCCACGGATCCGCAACCCCTGGTGCGAACGTACGTGGCCAGTGCGGGCGACGTGGCCGGGCGCCGCGCGCAGATCGAGCAATGGGAACGCCTTGCCCCGGAAGAGCAGGCGCAGGTTCCCGAACCGGAGCCCCTGGAAGTTGGGCAGCGGTTTGTCCAGGAGTTCCGCCAGCCCCGGAAGGCCGTGTTCTGGACAATGGGCATCCGCATGGTCCGGCAGCCGGACGGCGAGAGCGTTCCGGCGGGCGCCGGACAACTGAACCTGGAGCTGGTGGCGCTGGACTGGCTCGGCGTGGACCTGTCGCGCAACTCGTACGCGCTGAACGAGACCATTCGCATTCTGATCCGCATGATCCTGCCGTTTGCGATCCTGTTCGTTTGCACCTACCTTACACCGCCGGACGATCAGGCCATGCTGGATCGCTTCTTCGCGAAGATGCGCACGAAGGTCCATCGCGACCGGGAGGAAGACGCCCGCCAACTGGCCCTCTCGCTCGAAGACCCCGATCGGCTCCGGGAGCAGCTGTTGTTCCCGAACTCGCAATGGGAGTTCCTCAGGTGGGGTCGTGAAGATTGGGGCGGCTTCCTGCTGTCGGTGTTGGCGGCGTTGGCCATTCTGTTAGTGATGTGGTGGCTTGTCACGCTAGGAGGATGAGGCAACTTCCATGACTACTGTGCTTGCCCCCGAGAATGCCTCCGCGCGCCTTCTGGACTTGATCGGGCGGCTCGATAAGCACGGAGGGTTTCCCGAGGTGGTTGCCAGCCTCGAAGCCGGGCACGCCGCGACGCTCGACGGCGTGTGGGGGGCGGCCTGCTCGCTGGCGGCCGCGCGCCTGGCCGAGCATTGCCCCGCAACGCTGCTTCTGGTTTGCCCCGAACTGAGCGGGGTCGATCTCCTGGTCGACGACCTGGCCCTGTTCACCAGATTGAGCCCTGAACGGTTTCCCGCCTCGGAATCGCTTGCCCCCTCCTCGCGGCAGATTCTCCGCGACGAAGTGTTCGGCGAGCGCCTGCGCTTGTTGAAACGGCTTGCCGGCGGCGAGGCGCCCCGAATCCTGGTTGCCGGCATCCAGAGCCTGCTGCAACCGGTGCCGGAACGTACAGCACTGAAGCAGCACACGCGCCAGTTGCGCGTCGGCGAGGAGATGCCGCTGAGTGACCTGGCCGCGTGGCTTGCAGGCGCCGGGCTGCATCACACGACGGCCGTCGAATTGCCCGGCGAGTTTTCGGTGCGAGGCGGCATTCTCGACGTGTTTGCGCCCGATTGGGACGACCCGGTGCGGATCGAGTTGTTCGGCGACGAGATCGAGTCGATCCGCCGGTTCGACGTTGCCTCGCAGCGCAGCCTCGCCCGGCTTGACGCCGTCGACATCACGCTCATCGACCCGTCGGCAGGCGGCCGGGCGCATTTGGCCGACCATCTTCCTCCGCAGAGTTGGGTCATGCTCGTCGAGCCCGGCGATATCGACGAGCAGGGAAAGCACTATTTGGAACGGGTCGAGGAGACCGAACACTTCCATGGCATGCCCGAGGTCATACGGACGTTGACGCGTCTCCCCTCGGTGACGGCCTGGGCCGTGGCGCCGGCGTCGCTCGAGGCCACGTGCCACTTGCGGATCGAATCGGTCGAGCGGTTCAGCGGCGAACTCAGCCGCGTGCGCAAAGAGCTGGACGAGGCCGCCGCCGGCCAGGACGTGTTCGTCGTCTGTCAGACCGAGGCCGAGATCCTCCGCCTCGGTGAACTGTTTGCCGAAACGCAAGCCGCGCGGCAGGGACGTTTGTATTTCCCTACCGGCACGCTGTCGAAGGGTTTCCGGCTGGTGCCCGAGCAAACCGTCCTGCTCAGCAGCGCGGAACTGTTCCATCGCGAGGACCTGGTCCGGCCCGTGCAACGGCGGCTGGGGCGGGCGATTGACAGCTTCCTCGATTTGCGCCAGGGCGAACTCGTGGTGCACGTTGCCCACGGCATCGCCCGGTATCGGGGGTTGAAGCTGCTGGAGAAAGGCGCGCAGCGCGAGGAACACCTGGAACTCGAATTCTATGGCGGCACCCGGCTGTATGTGCCCAGTTCCAAGATTGGTTTGGTGCAGAAGTACGTCGGCGGGAGCAAGGGGCGGCCGACCTTGGCGCGGCTGGGCGGTCAGACGTGGGTGAAGCAGAAGGCGCGCGTCGCACGCGCCGTGACCGATCTGGCCGCCGAGATGCTCGAGCTTCAAGCGGCGAGGGCATCGCGGCCGGGAATTGCCTTCCCGCCCGATTCCCAGTGGCAGCGCGAGTTCGACGCCTCCTTTCCCTATCACGAAACGCCCGACCAGCTTGTCACCATCGAGGCAATCAAGGCCGACATGACCCGGCAGCAGCCGATGGACCGGCTGCTGTGCGGCGACGTGGGCTACGGCAAGACCGAGCTGGCCATGCGCGCGGCATTCAAGGCGGTGGACGCCGGCTACCAGGTGGCCATCCTCGTGCCCACCACCATCCTGGCCGAGCAGCACTACCGGACCTTCTCCGCCCGCATGGCCGAGTTCCCCTTCCAAATTGCCTCCCTCTCGCGGTTCCTCACGCGCGGGCAGCAGGCCGAGGTCATCGAGCGGTTGGCCGGCGGCAGCATCGATATTGTCATCGGCACGCACCGGCTGGCGCAGCGCGACGTGCGGTTCCAGAACCTGGGCCTGGTCATCATCGACGAGGAGCAGCGGTTCGGCGTGGAGGTGAAAGAACACCTGAAGGCCCTGCGTTCCACGGTCGACGTGCTGACCATGACGGCGACCCCCATTCCGCGCACGCTGCACCTGAGCCTGCTGGGCGTGCGCGACATCTCGAACCTGGAAACCCCGCCCGAGGACCGGCTGGCCGTCGAAACGCGCGTTACCCGGTTCCAGCCGGAACTGGTCCGCCACGCCGTCGAGCGCGAATTGAACCGGGGCGGGCAGGTGTTCTTCGTCCACAACCGCGTGGAGGATATCTTCCTGGTCAAACGCCGGCTGGAGGAGATCGTGCCCGAGGCGTCCATCGGCGTCGGGCACGGCCAGATGCGGGAGCACGACCTGGAGCGCGTCATGCTCAATTTCGTTTCAGGCCGTTGTGATATCCTACTGGCCACGACCATCGTCGAGAACGGGCTGGACATTCCCAACGCGAACACTATCTTCATCGACGAGGCCGACCGTTACGGACTGGCCGACCTGCACCAGTTGCGGGGTCGCGTGGGCCGCTACAAGCACCGCGCCTACTGCTACTTGCTGATCGACCCCCGGAAGAACCTCACCCCCAACGCCGCCAAACGCCTGCGCGCCATCGAAGAGTTCAGCGACATGGGCGCCGGTTTTGCCATTGCCATGCGCGACCTGGAGATACGCGGGGCGGGCAATATCTTGGGCACGGAGCAGAGCGGGCATATTGCCGTGGTGGGGTATGAGTTGTACTGTTCCCTGCTGGAACAGGCCGTTCGCAGCCTCAAGCGCCTGCCGCCGGCTGTCGGCTTCGAGGTCGATATCGACCTGCCCGTCGAGGCCCATCTGCCCCGCAGCTATGTGCCCGACATGCGATCGAAGATCGATCTCTACCGCCGCCTTGCCCGGGTGAACGAGCCCGGGGAACTAGCCGATTTCGGCGCGGAACTGGCCGACCGTTTCGGAGACCCTCCGCCGGTTGTGCAGCGGCTGATGGAGCTTGCCGGGCTGCGGATTTCGGCCCGCCATTGGGGGGTGCATCGGATTCATTTGGAGGACGGGTACCTTGTGCTGGGCTACCGTTCGGGCGGGCAAATCCGCCGCCTGGCCGACCGCAGCGGGGGCCGCTTGCGCGTGGTCGATGGCCGAAGTGCGTATCTGCCGCTTGGCGAAGGAGTTACGGCGGCCGCCGCCGTGCTCGAAGCTGCCAAATCGCTGTTGCTTCCAAATTGAACCCCCGGCTATAATCCCGCGCAAAAGGGACTGCCTCACGCTCAGTGCGAAAACGCGGCTCCGAATCTTATCGCTCCTCCGACGGAATGCCTCCGTGCAGAACCATGGTTTCTTATGCGTGATGTGGACCGCGATCCTTTGCACGGCAGGATTGGCGGCCGGCTTTGCACATGCGCAGTATCTACCGGCCGACGCTTACGGCGAATACCCGGCGGCCGGTTCCACGCCCGGATTCCGGCAGGCAGTGCCGGGACCGCCCCAGGCGCCGGTTCCGGCGGCGCGGCCGGGCACCTGGCCCGCGTCGCAGCCCGGTTCCGGAGGCACCCATGTCGACTCAGCACCTGGCTACGCCCCGCACGGCGCCGAGGGCCGGCACTCCGCAACGCATGCGCATCCCCAGGTAGCCAGGTTGTCCGATCCGCCGGCTGCCATGGACACTCCACACGGTCCTGCCCGGCACCCCGACATCGCCCAGGTTCGCCCCTTCATCGGTGCACACGTCGTCGCGCGTGTCGGAAGGGAGGTCATTACCGTCAGCGACCTGCTTGCGCAGGTGCCTTCAGTCATCGACCGCAACCGCGGCAAACTGCCCGACGACCTGCTCGAAGCGCAGCAGGAAGCGCTCACCCGCGATATGACCAGGGCCATCGAAGAGGCATTTGCCCGGCAAAACGCTCCGCCCGACCAACTGATGATCCAGTCGGAGCAGCTTCGCGCCCAGATGCTCGACCAGATGCTCAAGGGTCAGATCCAGACTCTTCTGGTTTTCATTGACGCGCAGCGCAACATACCGGAAGAAGGTATGCCCGAGGTCCGAAAGCAGGTCGACGACGGGTTTCAGAAGCAGGTGGTTCCCGGGCTGATGAAGCAGGCCAAAGCTGGTTCGCGACAAGAGCTGGAGGAGTTCCTTCGCTCGCGAGGCAGTTCCCTGGACCGGGAGAAACGCGCCTTCTTCCAGCGGACGCTCGCGGAGCAATGGGTACGCCAGTACGTGAACCCCAACGAGGAGATCACTCACGAGCAGATGCTCGAGTACTACCGGAGCCATCCGGACGAGTTCGACCGGCCTGCGCAGATCGTCTGGGAACAGCTCTGCGTGCAATTCGTCGATCAGCCCAGCCACCAGGAGGCGCAGGCGGCGATTGCCGGCATGGGGAACCGCGTCCTCGCCGGCGAACCGTTCGCCGAGGTTGCCAAGGATGCATCGCAGGGTCCCACCGCGTCCGAGGGCGGCCGGCGTGCTTGGCCCGACGAGCGGCATCTATCGGAAGAACTCGAACGGGCCATCCACGGCTTGCCTATCGGCCAACTCAGCCCCATCCTCCGCGACTGGCGCGGCCTGCACATTGTCCGCGTTCTCGAGCGAACGCCCGCCGGACGTCTGCCCTTCGAGAAAGCCCAGGAAGAGATCCGCAAGAAGATCCGAGAAGAGCGCGTCCAGAAGCAGATCGACCAGTACGTCGACGAGTTGACGCGCCGCACCTCGGTTTGGACCGTTCTCGATCCCCCGCCGTCCGACCAGGTCGCCAGTCCGGGCATCCAGCGCCGGTAGCTCTGGCCTCTGGGGTGTGCGAACGACACCGCCCAGTCGCGGCGGTGAGCGTCTGCCTACAACGACTTGTTCGGCTTTCCATCTGTGCCCATCAGGTGCGATTGACACTTGCATGGAGAATGGCCCGGCGAAGCAAGCCTGCTTGGCCCATTTCCGGCTTCTTTTTGGCCGGCCTCGGTTCATCCGCCATGTGAACCCCGGTAGAATTACCGAATTGCCATTGTTCTCTTGATCGGAGAAGTCTTCACAATGATGTTGTACGCATTCGGGATGATTGCTGCAGCCGCAGCAATCCTGCCGGCCATCATCATCGCCCAATCGGCTGAGGTGCTGCTGCACTGCGGCTTCGACGGAAACATAACCAGGTGAAGGGCGAATAGAAGTCGCTTCACGGATCTGCCTTCACTGGCTCGATCCCCGGCTCACTCGCAGGGGCTCCACCGGCGGGTTGGTCTGGACGAAAGATCTGCCGGAATACCTCGCGGGTGGCGGGGTCGTTCAGCACGTCATTCAGTGAACATATCTGGACGCGATCACCTTGCCCGTTGAGAATCGCCTGGAGTTCCCCGGTCAGACGCTCAGGCGGCTTGACCGGGTAGAGATCGGGTCGCGTGTACACGCCGATCATCGCAACACCTTCAGATCGGGCAAAGTACTTCTTCTCTTCCCCGAAAATCACCCGCGTGTAAGACCGTATCTTCTCGTAGCTCCAGAACGGCTCGAAGTACCATGCTGCCGTCTGCCCGCAGAAATCCACGTCGAGCCGGTTGCCGTAAAGGGGCTCCGGCAGAAACACGGGGTAGACGTGGCAGGTGACCTTCGCTTCGGCAACCTCCGTTCGCGCATAGCGGGCCAGGCCATTGACGAAGTCAACCAGGGTCTCCAGCGAGAAACGATCCAGAGCCGCCTCGGGCGCCAAATCGGGATGTTGCCGGTGCCAGACCTCAAACGCTCTCAGCGACGTCGGGCAACGGCAGCAACGATAGTTCCGATAGCCGAAATAGTCCATCGCGATGCCGCGCAGGCCGGGTACCTGCAACAGGTCACGAATCTGCTCCTCGAAGAAAATGCGCACTTCGGGATGGTGAAAACACATTAGCGGAGCCGACAGGACCTCGACCTCTTGCACGGGCTCGCCGCCGTACTGGTAACCCGACTTGCCCTTGGTCTCGTCCGCCTGGATTCGCTCCAGGGCGGCATTCTCTTGAGCGTTCATCTCCTGCAGTGGCGGGTCGACGCCGGGACGCCGCTTCTTCCAGTCCTTCAGGTCGCCCAAGTGGATCGAACTATAGATTCCGATCTTGTGCTCCCGGCCAAACGCGACGAGCTGGCCCAGATACTGCGGGTCGTGGCTCCAGACGATAATCTCATCGAAGCCGACCTCAGCGGCCTGGGGAACAATCTCTTCAGGCTTTCCGCCGCCCCAGCCGGTCAATTGCACGAATTGCCCCTCGGCGCCGAGGGCGATTGTTGCGATCAGCAACGACAAGCAAAACATGGTCCATCGCAGCATGATTTCTCCCACGGGAGGGTGTAACCGTTTAGGGGGTCACGTCGCGGGCGGTCTCCTCCGCTACGCTCAACAGGGGCAGTCCCGTATGCGCGCCGGAGGCGGCTTCGGGGGGCACTTCCCAGAGGAAGCCTTGTTCCTCAAAAAACACGGCATCACACAATACAACGCCCCGGAAACTCATTTCTCGAAAGCCTTCCCATGCACAGAAGATATCTGCAGCGGACAGTGGTGTCAATCCTTTAGCGTCCAAGTGCGCGACAAGACGGTTGCAGGTATACTTGACCGTGAACGATTCCGGAGTTATTTTAGGGGCACCGGTTCACAATCCCCCAAGAAAGGTCAGACCAGCCATGAAACGAAACACGAGTGTGTCGCAGGAGCCAGCAGGCAGGAGTTCGCGTCGCGATTTCTTGAAGCAATGTGGAGTGTTGACGGCCGGGACCGCCTTGGCCGGCGTGGCGATTCCGCACGTCCACGCCGCAGAGGACAATACGATTCGCCTGGCTTTGATTGGTTGCGGCGGCCGTGGCAGCGGCGCAGTGGTCAATGCGTTCGAGTCGCCCAACGGCCCCTGCAAGCTGGTGGCTATGGCAGACCTTTTTGAGCAGCGCATGGAAGGGTCGCACAAGGCGCTCGCCAACCGGCACCCGGAAAAGGTCGACGTTCCGCCGGAACGCCGCTTCGTGGGATTCGACGCCTACAAGAAAGCGATCGACTGCCTGCGGCCCGGCGTCGACATCGCCATGCTGACCACCTATCCGGCGTTCCGCCCGGTCCATCTCGACTACGCGGTTTCCAAGGGCGTCAACGTGTTCATGGAGAAGTCGTTCGCGGTCGATCCGGTCGGCGTGCGGCGAGTTGTCAAGGCCGGCGAGGAGGCGGACAAGAAGAACTTGAAGATTGCCGCGGGCTTGATGTGCCGCCACTCCGTGAACCGGCAGGAGTTGATCAAGCGGATCCGCGACGGCGAGTTGGGGCCGGTCCAACTGATCCGCGCGTACCGCATGGAGCCGTGCGGTCACATGTCGCCCGCGCGCCCGCCCGACATGAAGGAACTGCTCTGGCAGATCCGCAACCGCACGCACATCCTGTGGGTTTCCGGCGGTCTTTGGGCGGAGATGGACATCCACCAGATCGACGAGATCTGCTGGCTGAAGGACGACAACTATCCCGTCACCGCCCACGGCGTCTGCGGTCGCGCCGCCAACAACAAGGACGCCGGCCAGGGCTTGGACTCCTTCTCCGTGGAATACACCTTTGCCGACGGCGCCAAGGCCTACGACGTGGTCCGCTACATTCCCAAATGCTACACTGAATTCGCCACCTTCGTACACGGCACGAAGCGCGCGGCACAGTTCTCCGGGACGGTCCATTCGGGCACGTGCCATATCTACAAGGACCAGCGTTGCGCCCCTGTCCGGGTCACGGCGCGGTACGATCGGGACAGCGGCCAATACGTGTATTCCGAAGAGGCACACACGAAGCGCGACGACATCATCTGGCGGGCGCCCAAGGAGGATTACACCTGCTGGCAGGCCGAGTGGAACGTGCTCCTGAATTCCATCCGCCAAGACCTGCCGCAGAACGAGGCCCGGCGGGCTGCCTACTCGAACCTGACGGGGCTGATGGGCCGCGCGGCCATGCACATGGGCCGGGTGGTCACCTGGGACGAGATGCTCGCGTCGGACTTCGAGCTTTGTCCAAACATCGACACCATGACCGAAGACAGCCCGCCACCGGTCATGCCCGATGAGAACGGCTACTACCCGGTGCCGATTCCCGGGGAGTGGGTCGAGGTGTGAGGGGTGCCCCGTGAAGTACATTGCCTCGCTTGCACTCCTATTCCTTGCCCCGAGTGACGTTGCAGCAGACGCGTTCAATACGGTCCTGATCCAATTCGAGAACGAGCAACACCCAACAGCCGACGCCGGCGTCGGCCCCGGCATGGACGTGCTCCGTCAAGGAGAGTATCTGTACATGCTGCAGGACCGCAACCTGGCGATCCTGTCCGTAAAGGACCCGGCTCGGCCGGCGGTGGTCGGGCGACTGGACGACGTTGGCAATCTTCGGCAGATTGCCGTTCGCGGGAACCTCGCGTTCATCACCGCACGCGAGGACGGGCTGTTCGTCGTCGACATTACGGACCGAACGGCTCCGAAACTGCTGTCGCATTACGACACCATCGAGTTCGCAACCGGCATCGCGCTGGAAGACCATTACGCGTTTATCGCCCAGCGCTGGTTTGGGGTGGAGATCGTCGACATTTCCGACCCGGCCAACCTGCGGCACGTGTCGGTTGTGCGCGTGGGCGAATCGCAGTCGTGCGTTGTCTCCGATGGCTATCTTTACGTCGGCGCGTGGGACGAACGCCGTGTTGCCGTCTGCGACGTTCGCAATCCGGCGGAACCGAAGCAGGTGGCCATGATTCGGCTTCATGGCAAGGGCGACGGTCTGTGCGTCGAGAATGGGGTCCTCTACGCCGCGTTCGGCCATCATCAGCCGGGCGCGGCGCGGACGTTGGACGATCCGCGATATGGAAACGGCAACGGAATGGATGTGTTCGACGTGTCCGATCCGGCGAACCCGAGGCAGCTTTCCCGCGTCCAGTTCGCGTGGCGCTACTATTACGGCTGGCCCGACACCTGGCGAGTGAAGCTGGCGTTCCCCTACGCGTATCTCTATCACACGCATAACGGCATCTTCATCCTGGACGTTTCCGATCCGAAGGCGCCGAAGGAACTGGCCCAGATCCGGATTCCCCGATACCCGGGGCAGAAGGGCTACCGGGCACTCTCCACCCTGGATAAGTCCGGGCTCCGACCCGTCGCCCTTCCCTTCGACCCGGCCGAGGTTTGCTACAGCCCGGTTTGCGGTCTGGAAACGGTGGACGGGTACATGTATTTCACCGGTCTGTTTACAGACCTGCACATCTACAAGCACGACACGCTCGTCAAGGCCGCTTCGCATCCAGGCCGGAGCCGTGTCAAGCTGACGGCCGGCGGCGACTTCCACGACTTCAAGGCACTTGAGTCGTCCGGGCTGAAGAACCTCAGAACGTATCGGCCGGGCGGGCAGGTGTACGCCGCAGTGGAGCAGGAAGGGCTGGTCTACGCCGCGTGCGGATCGGCCGGAATCCACGTCCTCGGCGAGGACTTGACTCTGTCAAGACAATATCCGACCGCCGGGTTCGCAATGGACGTTCAGATTCACGGCGACAAGCTTTACGCAGCCCAAGGCATGGACGGCCTGGTGTGCTACAAGGTCAGTGGCTCGCATCTCGAAAAGGCCGGTTCCTACACTCCCGGGCGCGTGGTCAAGCAGGTCCGCCTTGCGCCGAATGGCCGGTACGCGGTCGTCCATGTCGGCGGCGCCACGTACGAGGTCGTCGACGTTTCCGACTGCAACGACATGAAGCGAGTGAAGCTTGTGCGCGGCTGGGGCGGGCTGGCCTACTATCGCCAACTCTGCAACGGGTTCATCGGCGACAGGTATATTTGCGGTACCTGGTGCGCCGGCCGCACGTTTATGATGGACTTCGGCGGTGACGAACCGAGAGAGTTGCCGGACCCGACCGGATTCATGCCGGACATGGAAGCCGGCGGCTATTGTGCGTGCGGTCCGTACGCGCTGGTAACCCGCCGGGGCGGATACTCGTTCTACAAGCCGCTCGAGGACGGCGACTACCCGGCCGATTTGCCCGTCTATCAGATCGCAGGCGGTCCTGCATTTCGCGGCAAACCCGCGGTTCGCGGAAACGTCCTGGCCGCCTGCGATCGGATTGAAGGCGACGTCACGGTTGTCGATATCTCGGACCTGACGGAACCACTCCTGATTCGTGCATTCCAAGTCAGCGGCAACCCCGACGTCCCGTTTATTGGCGACGGTTTCATCCTGATTCCAGCCGGCTACCAGGGGCTGATCCGGTTCGACCTATTATGAAAAGAACCCCGGCAGGCCGACGGCCGGGAAGGCGTTTTCCACGTGGCGGATTTCGGGCCGACGGCGCCCTTCGGGCCAGACGACGGCGACGACGTCGAAGCGCGCGGGATGGCCGAACAGCCGGTGCCGCTTCAGATAGCCGACCGCCAGGCGCGTCAGCCGGCGCTGCTTGTTCAGATCGACGGATTCCTCCGGGCGCGTCGGCACGTCGCTTTGGCGGGTGCGCACTTCGACGAAGACGATCGTTTCGCCCTTGAGTGCGACGATGTCCAACTCGCCGCCTTTCCAGCTTTGGCCTCGGCCAAGAATGCGATAGCCGCGCCGCCGCAAGTACCGTGCCGCCGCGTCCTCGCCCCGCTGCCCCAGCGGCTTCTCCGGAAACCACCGCCGGAGCCAGCCAGCAATGTGGTCGCGCACGCTCATGGATGCCCGCTCTTACCCCAGTGGTCGTCGGTAATTATCGCGCAGTCGCCTTCATGGCGCACGCAATAGGCGGCCGGGTCATCGCCCAGTCCCCCGTAACGCACCTCGGTCTTGCCGTCGGTGCAATCGATGCCGTATTGCCCCACGACAATCTCGGTATCGGGCCCGGGCCGGTTGATGGTAACGCACGGCACGACCAGGAACACCGTGGGCGATTCGGGCCGAAACTCTTGGATGTCGCGCACCACGCGCATCGCTTGAAGATGGGAACTGACGACGGCGGTCAACAGGGCACGGTATCGCGGCTCGACCAACCGGGGGTTGGCCAGCACGGCCGCACGGTCGACGCCGCCAAAGGCGAACATCTCGCGCAACTCGACGATAGCCGGCAACAGGGAACCCTCGAACATTCCGGCCAAGGCGCCGCAACACGCCGATTCATTCCCGTAGCGCTCCAACCACCCGTATCGCCAGCCTTCAGCCGTGTGTTGCACGGCGGCATGAGCATTGACCTTCACCAGAAGAAACTTGAAGCCTTCGCGGGCATGGGAGGTGGCATAGTGCTCCTCCGCGATGCGCACCGCGCCCCATTCGTACCGCGCTCCGAGGTTCACGGTGTGAAACGCGACGCGGCAACCGGGTTTCAAGTCGGGCAGCAGACGGCAGACGAAATCGCGATCCAGCGCCGCTGAGCAAGTACACTCGGTCTCATCGCTGCAACAAACCTGGTAAGCGCCTACGACGCTCGCGCCCACGTCCTCGGCAAACGTGCGCAGCGCCGAAGCAACCACTTCCATCGGCCGTTCCACGCCAATCAGGGCATTCAGCGAGTCCATGCAGCCGCCCATCGGTCAATTGCCAAACGGGTCGGCCGGGTCGACCTGTCGAGGCTCGGCCGGCTCATCGGCCGGCTGCGCCGCAGGCTCAGCGGGTTCCGCAGCCCCAGCGGGCTCGGCACCAAACGGATCATCCGCAGCACCACCACCCGCAGGCTCGGCGGGTGCAGCGGGCATTGCCGGCTCGGCACCAAACGGGTCATCCGCAGCTTCCGCCGGTGCGTCGGCCGGCTGCGCGGCAGGCTCGGCAGGTTCCGCGCCAAACGGCTCGGCCGGTGCGTCAGCCGCAGGCTCGGCGGGTGCATCAGCCGCAGGTTCGGCGGGTGCATCAGCCGCAGGTTCGGCGGGTGCATCAGCCGCAGGTTCGGCGGGTGCATCACCCGCAGGCTCGGCGGGTGCGCCGGGCATTGCCGGCTCGGCACCGAACGGATCATCCGCAGCTTCCGCCGGTGCGTCGGCCGGCTGCGCGGCCGGCTCGGCAGGTTCCGCGCCAAACGGCTCGGCGGGTGCATCAGCCGCAGGCTCCGCGGGTGCGCCGGGCATTGCCGGCTCGGCACCAGACGGATCATCCGCAGCTTCCGCCGGTGCGTCAGCCGGCTGCGCGGCCGGCTCGGCAGGTTCCGCGCCAAACGGATCGGCGGGGTCGGCAGCAGCCGGCGCACCGGGCATGGCAGGCTCCGCCGGCTCGGCGCCGAATGGATCGTCGGCAGCCTCTGCGGGTGCATCGGCCGGCTGCGCGGCCGGCTCGGCAGGTTCCGCGCCGAACGGATCGTCAGCCGCTGCCGCCGGCATTGCCGGCTCGGCAGGTTCCGCCGGTTCTGCCGGCTCGGCAGGTTCCGCGCCGAACGGATCGGCCGGCTCGGCAGCCGCAGGCTCGGCCGGCTCGGCGCCGAATGGATCGTCGGCGGCTTCCGCCGCCGGCATGCCCGGTTCGGCGGGTGCGGCGGGCTCGGCACCAAATGGGTCGGCCGGCTCGGCCGGCTCGGCCGGTTCCGCTAACGGTTCCATGCCGGGCTCCGCGGGCGGTTGCTCGACAGGGCCCAATTCGAAAGGCTGGTCACCGGGTGCGCTGTCCGACGTTTCAATTTGCTCGCGCGAGAACTGCTGTTCTTGCTCGCGGAGTTGCTCGTAACGCACACGCTCAATTTGACGCGCCCTTTCGAGGGCCGCCATGCGAGCCTCCACACGGTAGCGCTCAACTTCCAAACGAATGTCGCCTTGAACGCGTTCCAGCGCCTTCGCAACGTTGTACGCCCGATTCAAATCCTTCGCCTCCAGCTCGGCGCCTTTGGCATAATCCTCGGCAGCCTCCTCCGGACGCCCAAGCCGCTCCAATACGAGACCGCGAAAATAGTAAGCTCGCGGATCCTGCGTGCCCGCGGCAATCGCCCCGGTGAGCGTCTCGTGCGCTCGCATGTAGTCCTGTGCGAAGAACGCATGGACGCCGGTGCCATACATTTGCCCCAGCACAGCGTCTTGTGCCGGCAGCGCGGGCGTCAAGACGGCGCCCGCCAGAAAAAGCAGTCCAACCAGTGATACGATGGTTCGATTCATGGCTCCAATCACCTCTCCTCAACAAAGGCTTCCGAGGGCAGAAAACAAACGGGCCTGCGGGCATACAGCGCCCGGACAGTTCAGACTATCCCATGACAACGCCGGCTGCAACCACGCGCAACCCGCACTGGGGCAACCGGCAGTGCCGACATGCACTACCCTTATGATAGTTATCCGGCGAACCGGTTTCAAGCAGATTCGCCCGCCGCCCCACCCGAAGGTGCGCGCACTTCCTCGCGGACCCCCCAGAAGTCGCCCTGGGCGGAAGACGTAAGCCATTGCTACCAATACATTTACGACAAACACGTCGGCCCCGGTCGACTGGAACCGTGCTACGGGAACGCTCACGCCTCTTCGAGCACTTCCCATCCGAGCGCGTCGGCCAGCGCGAAGATCGGCTCCTTCAGGTCGCCGTAGTACGTTACGCGGTGCCAGCCCCATCGGTCCCATTGGCCGAAGAGCTTCTCAATGTCTCCGACCGGCTCGGCTGCAAGCTTCGTCCGGCACGCGCGATCTTCCGGAATGTTGTCCACGGCCTTTGCCTGATGGAACAGAATCTGCTTCCGGTCCGGCGCGAACTCGAGCGACGTGGTCATGTAGCCGACCGGAAGAATGGAGCGGACCGCCGCGCCTTGCCGGTCTTCCGAATGCGTAAGGATCTCAAACGGATTGGCCGGTCCTTGGGGCCCAAAGGGCTTGTTTGTTGCAACACAATGCGCATAAATGACCTGGTTGGTCGACGTATCGATGACCGGGTCGGAAATGTAGCCCGGCCTGCCGTTCGTCAAGGCGTTTACCATGGCCATGGTGAAGGTCGATCGCGTATCACACTCGCAAGCGCCGATGAGTCCTTCGTTGAGCAACTCATGGAATCCCAGGCATGGGTATGCATGAATATGTCCGCCGTAGAAACCGCCGAGGCAGTTGATCGTGATGGCGATGGCGCCGTGTTTCTTCATCACCTCTTTCTGGGCGAGGTACATGGCGGCCGACTTGATAAGCGTCTCCCGCTCGACGTCTTGGATCACCTTGGCGGCCTTCTGCCAGCGTTCGGCGATTTCGATGGACTGGTCCCTGTCGGCGGCCTCCCAGGCAGCGTTCACTTCGGCAAACGGGACGTTGACGCACTCGATGCCGGCCGTTGCATCGGTGCCGAGTTTCGCAAGGTCCAACCATCCCTTTTCGACGGCAAGAATCTTTGCCCCCTTGACCTTTTCGAGGCAATCGGAGATTGGCAGCAGGTCGACTTCGTCCGGCTTGCATTGCATGTCGTCGGGTTTCTTCGTCCGATCGTGCCGCACTTTGGCTGTGGCGGCGGTGAAGTCGGCGACAGTTCCGCCCTTGCGGATCACGTCGAAACACCGGGCGGCGGCAACGAGGTCCTCCAACCTCTGCGATGAGACAAACCCGTAGTTCTCCACGCCTGCTCGGAGAAAGCCGGCGTTGTAAACGAGGAACCCGCCGCTGCCGGCATAGAGGAAGTCGGAATAGATGGTCGGCTTCCCAGTGGCGACGACCGTCTGGACGACGCGGTTCCAGCAATTCATTTGGACGACGATGTAGCCGTCGATTTCGGCCGTCTTGTCGGCTTCGACGATCTTCGCGGTTTCCTCCGGCCCGGTGGCCGTGGCGGTAACAAACTCGAACTCCGGACAACCTTGCCGCAAGGCCGTGGTCGTTCGTTCCATGACCGGCCGAAAATCGTAGCCGATGTTTGGCCAATCGGGCCTGGGTTGCACGTCGGCGTGCAGGGCGAAAAGGATCCTGACCCGGAATTTGGCCCCCGTGGCGAAGGCCCGGACCGGCGCCGGAGTGGACAGGGCGCCGAGCACACCTGCACAGGCTGCGCCACAGCCCGCGGCGGCCAGAAAGTCGCGTCGCGACATCGAACAGCAACTGCAGCCGGAATAGGTGGGAAGCGTTTTCATCGAATGGTCCTCCCTGTTGGCGGCCTTGGCGCCTCTTGTCGGTAACCGCTTGCCAGACGCGCAGGCCAAAGCGAGTTGCCGGGAACGCCCCGGTGGCATGGCCGGGAAAGGTCCGCGACCATGCATTCAGTTTACGGTGCCGCAGCCAAGTTGCAACAAGTCGAGTAACTGTTCCCAGGGGGCTCGCGGGATTCTCGCCGATTCTCGCGGCACAGAGGGTGATTCGCTCAGCCCGAATCATTCATGTAGGGACAAGGTCGCGCAAGTCCTTGGTGGGCCTACGCAAGCCAGGCCCGGGGTGGTTTGCACGTCGTGCGCTGGAAGCAGGCCCGGCCAAGCGACCGAAGGCCCACCAGGGTCTTGGCTTGCTTGTCTCCACCCTACATCGCCATGAATCATCCGGGCTAATCGGCCACCCTGAGAACGATAGTCCGGATTATTCATTAGCCGCTGGGTGCTAGCCCAATGCCCTTTACTTTGTAGCGGCACGGCGCGAGCCGTCCGATATTACAGTGGGAAAACCGGGCGGCTAGCGCCGCTCCGCTAAGAAAACGCCCCCCAAATGGTCCCAAAGCAAGCGGCAGCTCGCGTGATGAATAATCCGGGATAAGCGTGGTCGGCGCACGAAACAAGACTGCGGGCCCCCAACTCCGTGTCCGGCGTGGCCCCCAGAAGGCCGCGGGAAGCGAAGCCCGCCTGTCGGATCACGGCTTGGAAGCCGCACAGTCTTGAATCGCTTTTGACACTCGATCCGCTCGCTTTCGGTGGCGACCAGTTAATCCACCAACCAGGAGCGAACCCACGTTAGCGGCGTAGGTCTTCCCTATCCTTCGCCGCTAACGTATACTTCGTAGTTCACTCGCACGTATCTTAACAGTAGCGTTGGCTGGATCGATAAATCCGACCAGGAACCCGCAGCTTGGCGCAAATTTGACGATTATGCGGTGGGATTTTGCCAGCTTCGTGGCGGAGAGTGCACGAGATGAGGCCCTCTGTGCCGCGAGAACGCAACGGTCTCCTGTCAATCAGGTGACGCAGTCGGCACCCGAACGACTTGCGCGAAGGTCATCCCCGCCAGTGGGGGGAGTTGATTTTCTTGACGCCAGGGGATGGTTCTAACTATACTGAAGTGTATGCTCCTGCGAACGGTCATGTCCTCCGGAACTTCACGAGTATATCCATGATCTCTCGAACGCGTATTCCTATGTGGCTCTGCGTCCTAGTTGCGGCAGGCGGGCCTTGCTTCGCGCAGCCTGTTTCGGCACAGGACGAGCCGGCCGCGGCACAGCGGCCGGCCGGAGCGGGTTTCCGGCAGCTTGCTCCCGGCGTGATGAAAGTGGTCAGGCCCGAACTGCTGGTTGAGGAGACCTTCAGCCGCCACGATATGGTGGAACTGCTGGCGGTCGATCAGGAGTTTGAATGGGCGAAGGAGACTCCGTTCCGCCGCGCCATTTGGGGCCTGGAGTTCCAGTTGAAAGTCCCGCGAATGATATGGGTCGATATCCCCCAACCCGAAACGGATCGGATGCAGCGGAAACTGGTCTGGTACCTGGTCTATTCGGTGACGAATAGTGAAGAGGTGTTGCAGCCGGTTAAGCAGGAAGACGGCACCTGGAAGGTGGACAGGGTCGCCCAACCCTTAACGTTCATCCCGCAGTTCCTCCTGGAGGTCCCGCGGTTCGACAAGGTCTATCCGGCCCGGCTGATCCCCGTAGCGATGGGACCGATTCGCATGCGGGAGGACCCGAACCGTCGGTTCCTCAACACCGTCGAGATGAGCCAGCAGACGATCCAGCCGGGTGAAACGATCTGGGGAGTCGCCACCTGGGTCGACATCGACTCGCGGACCGACTATTTCTCCCTCTACGTTCGGGGGCTTACGAACGCCTACCGCTGGCGCGATGAGCCGGGCGCGTTCCAGAAGGGTGACCCGCTGGGCAAGGGGCGGCGGCTTTCGCGAAAGACCTTGAAGCTCAATTTCTGGCGGCCAGGCGACGAATTCTTAGAACACGAGAGCGAAATCCGGTACGGTGCCCCCGGGGCCCTTGACTACGAGTGGGTTTGGCGGTAAAAAGAGGGATTCACCAGCCAAGAACGCCCCCGCTGACAGGGCATTTCGATTCCAAGAGGAGAACGTCATGGCGCACAAGAAAGGTCAAGGCTCTAGCCGCAA
Organism: Thermoguttaceae bacterium; assembly: GCA_034005525.1. Taxonomy (GTDB): domain Bacteria; phylum Planctomycetota; class Planctomycetia; order Pirellulales; family Thermoguttaceae; genus PWXP01. Next base: position 89,949 of record JAVEUP010000002.1, read on the forward strand.
CGGTCGCGACAGTAACGCCCAACGCCGTGGCGTCAAGCGTTTCGGTGGCCAGGAAGTCCGTGCCGGCAATATCCTGGTTCGCCAGTGCGGCACCAAGTTTCACCCCGGGCACGGGGTTGGGTGCGGCAATGACTACACGCTCTATGCCCTGATCGACGGCTACGTGAAGTTCGACCGCGGCGGCCGGCGCGTCAATATCGTCGGGGCACTCTGACCGCCTCCCTCGTTCATCTCCGTGCAGGAACGGATTTGTAGCGGCCAGTAAGTCGGGCCGTTGGAGTTCACGCTTCAGCGTGTGGAATTCGGCCAGGCTTAATTTGCACGCTGATGCATCAACTCCAACTACCAGTCCGTTCCTGAACCGCGTTCGTCTGCGGTTCACTCAATATCTAACCCGCTGCATGTTCGTCGACCAGGTGGAAATCGAAGTGGAAGGGGGCCGTGGTGGCGACGGGTGCGTCTCGTTCCGCCGTGAGAAGTACGTTCCACGCGGCGGCCCCGACGGCGGCGACGGCGGCAACGGCGGGAGTATCATCCTCATTGCGGAAGAGGGCGTCGATAGCCTCAGTGCATTGGCACACCGCAAGGCGTGGCGGGCCAAGAGCGGCCAGCATGGCGAGGGTTCCGGCCGGCACGGGCGAGCAGCCGACGACCTGTGTATTCGCGTACCGCCCGGCACCGTGATATTCGACGTCGCCGGCGGGTTTGTGCTGAAGGATCTCGCCGCGCCGGGCGAGCAGGTGAACGTGGCGCGCGGCGGCAAGGGCGGCAAGGGCAACACCCGCTTCAAAACGCCCACGCACCGCGCCCCGCGCGAGTTCACCCGCGGCGACCCCGGCGAAGCCCGCCGAATACGCCTGGAACTGAAGGTCATTGCCGACGTCGGGCTGCTCGGCAAGCCGAACGCCGGCAAGAGCACGCTGCTGAGCCGCCTAAGCCGCGCCCGGCCCGAGATTGCCAACTATCCCTTCACCACGAAACGCCCGAACCTCGGCCGCGTCCAGATCGACGCCGACCGCTCGTTCATCCTGGCCGACATCCCCGGGCTGATCGAAGGCGCCCACGCCGGCGCCGGCCTGGGGCACGAGTTCCTCCGGCACATCGAGCGGGCGGGCATTCTCGTCCACCTGGTCGAACCGCAGCCGCTCGACGGCACCGCTCCGGCCGAAAACTACCGCGCCATCCGCGACGAGCTGATCCAGTACAATCCCGCACTCGGCGACCGCCCAGAGATCGTCGCCGTCAGCAAGGCCGACCTGCCCGAGGCCGAAGACGTGCGAGATCAGCTCAGCCGCACGTTGAACCGGGAAGTTCACCTCATCTCGGCGGTCACCGGGCAGGGGCTCAACACCCTGCTCGGCGCCGTAGCCCAATCTCTCGGCCGTGACGCGGAAGAAGCGTGGGGGTGATAGCAGCGAATTTCGTTGACTCGGCTTTTTCGGCTTGATAGAATCGAGGAGATCCTCGAATGTCTTCAGGGCTGCGGAGTCGGGTCGCATATCGGCTACAAGTTGGGCTGGGACGACCGCTACACGCCCGACCGGGTGTGGTTTAGCGCCAACGACAATCGAGAACCCAGACCCTACAATACGCTGCATTCCCAGATCGGCCTGCAGGCCGGCGAATGGTACCACATGGCGACAACCTACACGCCGGACAGGATGGGAGTTTTCATCAACGGCGAACTGAAGGGGACGCGTACTCCCAACTCCGATTTGGGAGGCTACGATAACTCGACAGTGAGATTGGGCGGCGGCTGGGGTAGCTACCATTTCGACGGGCAGCATCTCAGCGGCAACCCCGCCGGTACGGCCCCGCAGTTCCTCGACTCGACGGCCTATGCCAATCACGGTACCGCAGCCGGCAGCCTGGCGGCCGCCGACCAGGTTCCGGGCATGTTCGACGGCTCATTGGCCTTGGGCACGGGCAAGCACGTAGCGATAGCCAACGATCCCAGTCTGCTGTTGACCGGAGCGATGACCCTTGAAGGTTGGATGAAGATCGACGAACTGGACGGCTACATCCACAGCATTGTCGGATTCAGCGACAGCGAGCAACGGGGCTACAAGCTGGCCTGGGACAAGCGCTCGGGAGCGAATCGCATCTGGTTCTGCGTGAACGATAATTGCGAGCCGCGGGTCTATAACACGCTGCTGGCCAACTACGCCTTCGAGGCCGACCGGTGGTACTACATCGTGGCAACGTACGACGAGACCCTGATGAAGGTTTACGTTGACGGCGAGTTGATTGGCACGCGGACGTCCCTTTCGGAGCCGGGGGCCTACGACAGTTCGCCCGTCTACATCGGCCGCTGGTACGACTTCTGGTTCCCCGGCCAGTTGGACGAAATCCGCATTTCCGACATCGCACGCGATCCGGAGTGGATCCTGGCCAACTATCGCCTCATGAGTTCCCCGAACGCTTATCTCACCTTCGGTCAAGTGGCGTTGGTGCCCGAGCCGTCATCCCTTCTCTTGCTGCTCTTTGGTGCCGTAGGCCTCTTGCGTCGGCATCGCGCACTTCGGTAATGGGGGACCGTAAGGACAGGCAAGGGCGGACTTGCGGTCAAAGCTTGATTAGTGACTAGAGTATTGACAGCAGAGGCGGGACTGGTGGAATCCGGGCATGGTAAGATCGGTACGTGAAAAGGGAGCACGCAACGGCAAGGACGTTTTTCCTCTGTTTTCTCTGCGGGCTCCTGTTCGTCTTTGGTGTGAGTAGCGTTTGCCCCAATCCAAGGACGGGAATGAACAGGAGGGAACGGAGGCAACAGAGAAAGCGATGGTCTGCGTTGCCCACGTTTCGCCGGCCCAGTTCCGTGCCGCATACGGCCGGAACGGCTTCTTCCTTAAGCTTTGCCCCGAAACCGCCAGATAATCAGGAAACAACCCGGAGTGCAATGTAGTGCAATATCGTGGCAAGCGTATCACAAGCGGCACATGCGAAACTCTCATGATATGCACAGCACCCTACGCCGTCACTACCAGCGCCAGCCGGTTGCCTTCTTCCGCATAGGGGTGCTGGGCCGGCAGGCTGGCGTCGCAAAGCTGTCCGTGGCATGCGTTGAGCTGCCATAGATAGCCTGCGACGGGAGCCAGGACGGGCACGGCTGCCAGGTCGCTCTCCCGGATGATGTGGCCCAGCGGCTGGCCTTCCTCGACGAAGTCGTCGGGAATGAGGGTTGCCGAGGTGCCTTTCTGCAAGGCGGGCATGAAGATGCCGGCGCATGGGGCGAGAACCTCGTGGCTGCTCTCCCGGCTCCGCTCCACCTGGCCGCCCTCGACCGGTTCGGGCTCGCCTTCGATCATCCCCAGCGCCTTGGCGATGTTCACCATCGAGTTCAGCCCAATTTGCACTTGCCGCTCGTTCATCTGATACTGGCCGGACAGTTCCATAACGACCGCTCCACCCCCGCGCACGTGCATCAGTTGGGTAATACTCCTCACCTTGTCGGCCGGCGGGCGCACGGGGCGGTAGCTGATGAACCGGGGGGTGGTCACCGCGCCGAGCAGTTCCGACGGCTCGTGACCGGTGGTGGCCAGAGTTTCCGCCGCCCAGAACTGGTTCCAGCAGTGCATGTCGACGCCGTGGCTGCAATGGCGCACCACGGCCTGGTCGAGCGCGTACGCAATGCGTTCCGTGTTGTTCCCCTCGGGATTGCCCGGCCAGGTCTGCTGCATGTTATGTCCCTGGCTGAAGCGGCCCGGCTGCTCGGGGCCGAGGTCCACCGAGTGCCGGCGCACGCGGATGGCCGGCAAGTTGGCCATGGGGACAAGCCAGACGCTGCCGGCCACAAGCTGCCGGGCACAAACGTCCTTCAGCCGGCTCGCCACTTCGGCGCCGTGAATCTCATTGCCGTGCTGGGCGGCCAGCAAGAGCAACGACGGCCCGTCCTTCCCGCTTTCAACGCGCCAGAACGGCGTCGCCAGCGTGCTGCCGTCCTCGAGGGTCGCGACGGCATGATCCACCGTCACCTTGTTCGTGGCGCTTCCCGCCTCCTGCCCGCGGGCATTCGTCGGCCCGATGCCGGTGTGTGCCAAGCCGAATCCGGCCGCGCCGGCGAGTTTCAGGAAACTTCTGCGATTGGATTTCATGATCGTTCGATGCCTCCGGTTGTTGGAAAGCTTCAAGGAAACGGCAACTTAGCGTGCGCTCAGAAATAACTTGGACAAATTGTAGTAGGCACACGCCGTGTGCCGTAATTCGCGAACGGCACACGGCGTGTGCCTGCTACACTGCAATTGCCCAGCTTATTTCTGAGCGCGCCCTCACAAGGCCAACACGCGATCCATCTCGGCTGAAATCTCGGCGAGGCGCTGGCGGTCGCCGCCGCGCACCTCGGCCGTGGCCCAGTCGTTGAAGTCGATCTTCTTCAACTCCTCGCGTACGCGGGCCCAGTCGATGTCGCCCTCGCCAATGGGAACGTCGAATCCCTTGCGCATGCCTTCATTCATGGCGATCTTGAGGCTGTACTCCTTGATGTGGATCTTGCGGACCCGCTCGCCCAGCACCTCGATCCAATGCTGCGGCCAGCCCCATCGCATGACGTTGCCCACGTCGAAGTACGCGGCGACGTAGGGGCTGTCAAACTCGTCGATGTAGCGGGCCATGGTCAGCGGCTCGATGAGAAAGCTGGCCCAGACGTTCTCGATGAGAATCGGAATCTGCTTCTTTTCGGCGTGCGGAACTCCGGCCCGGATCACGTCTTGCGTTTGCCGATAGTGCTCCATGAACGGGGCGTTCGCGTCGGCCCGCACGACGTACAGGACCGACGTGGCCCCGTACATCGCGGCCTGGTCGATGACCGCCGTCAAGTCGGGATGCCCCGCCATCGTCACGCCGTGGACCGCCACGCCCACCTTTTCGCTTGCCCGCGCTAGTTCCTTCGGGTCGAAGCTGGGGCGATCGGGCTGCACGGCAGGCACTTCGACGCCTGCGAAGCCAACGTCCTTGACCATCCGCAGCTTGTCCTCAACGGACAGGTCGGCCCGGATCATGCCCCACCCGACCGCCTTGCGAATCGTCTTGTCAGGATCGTCCGCGCGGGCGGTCAAGCCCGCCAGGGCCGTACCGCCCAGAAGAAGTCCGCTGGTTTGTTGAACAAAACGACGTCGATCGAGAGGTGCATTCATGGCCTGGTCCTGGTTTGTGGAGTGTGATGTGGGGAAGCAACCGGTCGTAATCGGCTCACTGGCATCCGTGTGAATAAATCGCCTCCCATGCTACGAAAACGAAAGCGGGCGCTGCGTCGGCTTCCGCGAACGGCTGCGTGGAGGAAGCTTCCCACCAGTATCCACGTTCAAGCGGCGGTGTCAAGCTTTGGGAGACGAGAACCACTTCTCTCGCCTTTCCGTTGCGAGGTCCGGCTGCGTTGTGCTCAGCGCGCGGCGGGAGCCTGGATGGGTTCCTCGGATACCTCGACGTCCTGGCCGCGCAGATGCTTGTCAAAGAAGGCGGCGACCCGCTGCATAACCTCTTCGCCGCCGACCGCGTGGCTGCCGCCGACGATTCGCACGAAGGTTACCTCGACGCCGGCCTTCTTCAACGCTTCGTAGAACATCTCGGCCTGCTCGAATGGTACGGTCTGGTCGGCGGTCCCGTGGACGATCAGGAAGGGCGGATCGCCGGCCGATACGTAGGTGATGGGCGATGCCTCGCGGGCCATTTCCTGCCGGTCTTCGATGGCACCGCCCAGCAAGTGATGGACGGCCCCCTCGGGTCGGCCGCCTTCGAGACGCCTCGGCGCCAGGAAGTTCGTCGGGCCGCAAAACGGCACGACACACTGGACCCGGCTGGATTGGTCGGGCGAACCGCCGCTGCCTTCGAGCTGCTCCACTCCGCCGCTGGTGCCGAGCATGTTGACCAGGTGGCCGCCGGCCGAACTGCCCCAAACGCCGATCCGTTCGGGATCGACGTGGTACTTCTGGGCGTTGGCGCGCAGCCAGCGAATGGCCGCCTTGCAGTCGTGGATCTGGGCGGGCCAGGTGGCCTCGCCGCTGAGCCGATAGCCGATGGTCGCGCCGACGTAATTCCCCGTGGCCACCAGCGGCGCCACGCGCCCGACGCCGCCGGCCTTGTCGCCGCCGCGCCATCCACCGCCGTGGACGAAGACGATCAGCGGCAACGGCCCCTCGGGTTCCGGCTGGGGAAGGATAATATCGAGCTTCAGGGGCCGGCCGCCGCCCTCGCCGTAAACGACGTCCCGATGGACGACGACCTTGTCCGACGCGCCGCGGCCCGCGGGCGGATTGGTCCGGTCGCGCAGCCGCTGCTCAATGCGGAGGATCGCCTCGCGGAACTGCTCGGGCACTTCGACGCGTCCTGCCGCGATGTCTTCCACCATCTTCCGCCGCTCTTCGGCGCTTAACCGGCCGTCGCCGTCCCGGTCGTACTCCCTTTGCAGTTCCGCTCGCGTTGAGAACTTCCGGGGCGGTTGAGTCTCCGAAGCCGGCACTTTGGCGACGGACCATGGTTCAAGGGCGGAAAGGATGAGAATCGCAGGCAGCCACACAAGTCGATAGGCAAACATAGAAGGTACCTCCTGGGTCTGGAACACGAGGGGTCGGGCGCGCAGCAGGTAGAATCGCCATTCCCCCGGGAAGCGACGCGAACTGCTCAACGCAGACACAACCGGACTGATCTTCACATGCCGCGAGGCCTCCTTCAGCTAATCATAGCCCCCAGCCGCCGCTGTCGATAGATGAGCAGGGCATGGTCCCTGAAATTGGCCATGTACCGCGAGTACGGGTGAAACCCACGCAGAAAGGGCAAGGCCTCCTTGAATGCCTCCCTGGCCTCCTGCATGCTCATGCCGGAGGAACAGCGATAGCCCAAACGCGGTCCCAAGGGGGTGTCTTCGCGCACCCATACTTCTTCAATCTCAAAACGCTTGGGGTCGGAAGCAATGAGGGAACCCGCCTCCAAGCCAAACAGCCCGCGATGCACTGCCTGGATGATCTGCTGATTCGCCCTCAGAAAATCCAAGGTCGCTTCCCATTCCAACTTGCTTTCACTCGGGAACCCACACATCACGAACACGTGGTTGGCAATACCAGCCTTGTAAGCGTTCCGGAGTACAACAGCATTGTCCTCGACCGTGGTGCCCTTATCCATCAAGTCCAGAATCCGTTGGTGGCCGCTTTCAAGGCCCCACAAGATGTACTTGCAGCCCGAGGCAGCCATGTCTTGGAGAAGGTCGGGAGTGAAACTGCGGTCTGGCTTCGCCAAGGCATAATAGGCAATATCCAGGTCCTCCGCCCGAATGGCCGCTGCAAGTTGCCGAAAACGAGGCGGGGAAATCATCTCATCGACAAATGAGAAATGCCGGACGCCCCGGGCAACCAAATCTCGCAACATCTGTATGCTCTTACCTGCGGGATGGAGCCGATAGGTTTGCCCGGCAGACAAGTGATGCACACAGAAAGTACAACGCCGCCAATAACATCCTCTGGACAGCAACAGGGGCACGACGGGCTCAGGCGAAAGATATCCGGCAGGGTTCAAGTCGGAAAAATCCGGCGGACCGTAAGCAGAAATATCTCTGGCATACTCCGGCGGGCTTTGTTCCAGACGGCCGTCGAGCATCCGGGCGACCCCGGGAATGCCGTCAGCGTCGCCGTTCTGAAGCATCAGGGCCTTTAAGGCTTCTTCCCCGTCGCCGACTACCACGGCATCGGCGGCCTGGGGATAGGTCCTCAGAAAATGCCCCACGTTTTCCGTGTTGAAGCAGCCGCCCCCAAAGAAGACCTTGCGCCCCCGCTGCATGCGCTGAAAACGTCCCAACATTGCGGCGATCGGAATCTGTTGGATGAATAGTACCGATATCCCCACGCAGTCCGGAGAACGGGCGTCCACGGCTGCAATCATCTCGGAAAGCGGAGGGCTAAGCTCACCGGTTAGCTCCCATTCCGCGCAATCGGACTGTAATATCTCTCCGAACACATCCACGAAATTCAAGAATATCTCGCCACAGCGATCGTAGGCCTGATGGTTATTGAAAAAGAGATCGTTGTCTTTGCCCGTAAACACCCGGGCCGCAGCAGCCAGGGTCGCCGCATCGGCGCCAAGACGCTGATGCACTTCTTCGCCTACGTGAATCTCGCCGCTGCCTACTCCCTGACAGATCCTGCGGAAGAACCACAGATTGAAGTCCATAGGCACAACATCCCACTCAGGCATCTCGCGGGCAAGGAATCCCTTGAGAGTGGCCACGCCCAGGGGCGGCGAAGTCGGCATGGTCAGGGGCGGATAGACCAACACCAGTCGCTTCTTGTCAGCCTTGGGGGTAGCGGATTCTATGGCCATGGGGCTGCCGAACCGACAATTGGCTGGTTTTGACATCGCCGCACACCGGATTCTTGGTTGGACGGGCATTCTTGTCAAGCCTTTGGGGATGCCAAACGGACAGCCCCGTCCTTCGAGCGCGACGGTGGACCGGTTGGTCCGCTTGCCCGGTGTGCCCGACAATTTCGCCGCATCCCCGCCGCCACCCGCTTGAGGCCCCAGCCCCAGCCGTGCTATACTGGTGAGATTTTAGACTCGGCGCCCGGCCAGCCCTGAAGCCGGGGCGTCCCGCTGTCCCGTGCCGCCAACGAGGAATTGCCCGTGCCCCGTCGCGACGATATTCACAAGATTCTGCTGATCGGCTCCGGGCCGATCATCATCGGTCAGGCGTGCGAGTTCGACTACTCGGGCGTGCAGGCGTGCAAGGCGCTGCGCGAGGAGGGGTACGAGGTCGTTCTGGTCAACTCGAACCCGGCCACCATTATGACCGACCCCGAGATGGCCGACCGGACCTACATTGAACCCCTCACTTGGGAGATCGTGGCCAAGGTGATCGAGGCCGAGCGGCCCGACGCGCTGCTGCCGACGCTGGGCGGGCAGACGGGGCTCAACCTGGCCATGGCCCTTCAGAAGCATGGCGTGCTCGAGCAGTTCGGCGTCGAGATGCTCGGTGCCAACGCCCGCGTGATCGACAAGGCGGAAAGCCGGGACCAGTTCAAGGCCGCCATGGAGAGCATCGGGCTGGAGTGCTGCCGCGGCGAGACGGTCAACACGCTTGACGAGGCCCGGCGCGTGGTCAAGGACATCGGTCTGCCGTGCGTCGTGCGGCCCAGCTTCACGCTTGGCGGCACCGGGTCGAGCATCGCGTACAACCGGGAGGAGTTCGACCGCCTGGTGAGCAATGGACTGGAGGCGTCGCCGGTCACCCAGGTGCTGCTCGAAGAGTCGGTGTTGGGCTGGAAAGAGTACGAAATGGAGGTGATGCGCGACAAGGACGACAACTGCGTGATCATCTGCTCCATCGAGAACTTCGACCCCATGGGCGTGCATACGGGCGATTCGGTCACGGTGGCGCCCGCTCAAACCCTCACCGACAAGGAATACCAGCGGATGCGCGATGCCTCGCTGGCCGTGATCCGCGAGATTGGCGTGGAGACGGGCGGGTCGAACATTCAGTTCGCCATCCACCCCGGCACCGGCCGCATGGTCGTCATTGAAATGAACCCGCGCGTAAGCCGCTCCAGTGCGCTGGCCAGCAAGGCCACCGGGTTCCCCATCGCCAAGATTGCGGCGAAACTGGCGGTCGGCTACCGGCTGCACGAATTGGCCAACGACATTACGCGGAAGACCAAGGCCTGCTTCGAACCGACCATCGACTATGTTGTGGTGAAGATTCCGCGGTTCGCTTTCGAGAAGTTCCCCGAGGCCGATTCCACCCTCACCACGCAGATGAAGAGCGTGGGCGAAACGATGGCCATCGGCCGCACGTTCAAGGAAGCGTTCCAGAAGGCGATGCGGGGGCTGGAAGTGGGGCACTTCGGCTTCGGTTGCGACCAGAACGACCTGTGGGGCACCGCGGAGCAGCCGGCCATCGAGGACGTGCGGGCCAAACTCGTCGTTCCCGGCGACCAGCGGCTCGTACACTTGCGGTACGCCATCAAGTACGGCATGTCGCCGGACGACATCCACGAACTGACCGGCATCGATCCGTGGTTCCTCGACAACCTGTTCGAGCTGGTGGAAATGGAAGACACGCTCCGCGGGCAGCCCGGGCTGGCCGGCATCGCCGACGGTCTGCTCCGCGAGGCGAAGCGGTTCGGCTTCTCCGACCGCCAGCTTGCCCACCTGCTCGGTTCGACGGAAATGGAAGTGCGGGCGGAGCGCAAGCGGCGCGGCATTGTGCCAACCTACAAGTGCGTCGATACCTGCGCCGGCGAGTTCGAGGCCTATACGCCCTATTATTACTCGACCTACGAGGACGAGGACGAAACGCCCCCGAAGCAGGCCGGCAGGCGGCGCATCATGATCCTCGGCGGCGGGCCGAACCGGATCGGGCAGGGAATCGAGTTCGACTACTGCTGCTGCCACGCCAGCTTCGCCATGCGCGAATTGGGCATCGAGTCGATCATGGTCAACTCGAACCCCGAAACCGTCTCGACCGACTACGACACCAGCGACCTGCTCTTCTTCGAGCCGCTGACGACGGAGGACGTACTGAACATTTGCGATCGGATCGAGCCGGACGGCATCATCGTGCAGTTCGGCGGGCAGACGCCTTTGAACCTTGCCCGGGCGCTGAGCAACGCCGGTGCGCCGATCATCGGCACGAGCGTCGATACGATCGAAGAGGCCGAGGACCGCGAGCGGTTCGCAGCGTTCCTGCGCCGCTGCAACCTGAAGCAGCCGCCCAACGGGATTGCGCGGACCATGAACCAGGCGCGTACCGAGGCGGCCAAAATCGGTTTTCCCGCCCTGGTGCGACCTAGTTTCGTGCTGGGCGGCCGCGCGATGGAAATCTGTTACGATGCCGTCCAGTTCGAGCGGTTCGTCGCCGAAGCGTTCGTCGTGGCCCAGGGCCAGCCCGTGCTCATTGACCGGTTCCTCGAAGACGCCATCGAAGTAGACGTCGATGCCATTTCCGACGGCGAGCGGGTGATCGTTGCCGGCATTATGGAGCACATCGAGGAGGCGGGCGTCCACTCGGGCGATTCGGCCTGCGCCATCCCGCCCTACAGCCTGCCCGGGCCGGTTGTCGAGGAAATCCGCCAGGCCACCGTCACCATGGCCCGCGAACTGGGCGTGCGCGGGCTGATGAACGTGCAGTACGCGGTGAAACGCGAGGACGGGCGCCCCACGCTGTACGTTCTGGAGGTCAACCCGCGGGCAAGCCGCACGGTGCCGTTCGTATCGAAGGCCACCGGCGTGCCGTTGGCGAAAGTGGCGGCGAAGGTAATGGCGGGCATTTCGTTGGCGGAGCAAGGCATTGTGAAGGAGCCCATTCCCGCCCACGTGTCGGTCAAGGAGGCCGTGCTGCCGTTTGTGAAGTTCCGCGGAGTCGACATTGTGCTGGGCCCCGAGATGAAATCGACCGGCGAGGTGATGGGCATCAGCGAGCGGTTCTCCATCGCGTTCGCCAAGAGCCAGCTTGCCGCCGGGACCGTACTGCCTGCGGCCGGCAAGGTCTTCATCAGCATGGCCGACCGCTACAAAGACGCCATCATTCCACTAGCGAAGCAACTGACGGAGCTGGGCTTTGAACTGCTGGCCACGAAAGGCACGGCCCGGCGGCTCGAAGAGGCGGGCATTCCCGTGGCGGCTATTAAGAAGGTGCAGGAGGGGCACCCGAACTTGATCGACTACATGATCGACGGCGACTTGCAGCTTGTGATCAACACGCCCAGCGGCAAGGGCGCCCGCACCGACGAGGGCCGCATTCGCGCCGCCGCCGTCTCGCACGGCATTCCCTGCATGACTACCATCCAAGCCACGCAGGCCGCCGTCCGCGCCCTGCAGGCCCTGCGCGAAGGAGACATGACCGTGCAGGCCATCCAGGACCGGTTCCCGGAGTATGCGAAGCAGAGATGTCGTGCCCGGACGCCACGCCGCTCGCCGCTCGACACCTGAAATGCCGGCGAAGCTATTCTCCTGCCTGCATCTCGACTAGTTCGAGGTCGAATACGAGGGTCTTGCCGGCCAGGGGGTGGTTGGCGTCGATGACGGCACTGGCGTCGTCGAGCTTGCGGACCCAGACGGGAATCTCGCGGTCGCCTTGAACGGCGCGAAGCTGCGCGCCCTCTTGGACTCCGTCGGGAAGGTCGGCGCGGGCAACCTGCTGCTCCAGGGCAGGATTCCGCTCGCCGTACGCCTGCTCGGGCGGCACGGTGACCGTTTTGGTTTCGCCTTCGCTCATTCCAATGACGCCATGGCTGACACCCTGGATGACGTTGCCGGCGCCGGCGACGAATTCCAGTGGCTCGCGACTTCGGGAGTTGTCGAACTCGGTGCCGTCCTCCAAACGGCCCGAATAGTGAACGCGCACGACGTCGCCTTGAGTGACCTGGGACATGGAAAGACCTTTCCGGGCCGGGTTGAGAATCGTTCTTGCGAGTTTCCGGTTGGGACCTGCTATGCTCGCCGAAACCCGGCCGTTCGACGACGAACCCACCAAATCCCCTCAGGGTACCCTATGCGCAAGCTGGCCGCCGGTCAACCCCAAACTGGCGTGTGCAGAAAGATTTACTGGCAACTAAACGGGCGTGATTCTGCAATGGTATAAGACGCCTCCCGCGTGCGCTTCGCCACCGGGCCCGCCCCGGTGGGTTTATGACTGGCCGGCTACAAGCGGACTCATTCCACTCATTGCTCTCGGCCTCGATTCTGCCGCCGCTGTGGCGGCAGAATCGAGGCCGAGAGCAGAAGGGTTGCTCCAAAGCTCGGTTGTAGCCAAGTTCACCCACGCGCGCAATATCCTGTCCTTTCGTGCGCCGCGTGGGTGAACCCGACTGCTGAGACAGTCGGAACCACCCACCCTACACGTCCGGTTCAAGCATGCGGCTCAGTCGGTGTGCAGGCCGCATTCGGTCTTGGCAAATCCGGTCCAGCGGCCGGCGCGCTCGTCGGAGTCGCCGTCGAGGACGCGGCGCGTGCAGGGCCAGCATCCGACGCTCGGATAGCCCTGGTCGTGCAGGGGATTGTAGGGGACCTGCTCGTCGATAATCCGCTTCCAGACGTCCTTCTTCGTCCAGTTGGCCAGCGGGCTGACCTTGACCAGGCCGAACTTCTTGTCCCAGCGCACCACGGGCGTGTCGGCGCGAATCGGGCTCTGATCGCGGCGGATGCCGCTCGCCCAGGCGTCGAAGCCGCGGGTTACCCTATAGAGAATGCGCACCTTGCGGTCAAAGCAGCACTGGTCCGGATTGGTTGTGTACAGCGGTCCACCGTGGAGCCGCTCGTATTCCTCGACAGTCGTGTCCGGCTGCTGCATGTCGACTTCGATGCCGTACTTCTCCGCAATCCGGTCGCGCAGTTCAAGCGTTTCCTTGAACTGGTAGCCGGTTTCCAGGTTGAACACGTAGACGCGCGGTTCGATCTTCGCCAACATCGACAGGATCACACACCCTTCCGGCCCGAAGGCCGTGGCCATGGTGAACCGCGGATAATACCGCTGGACCGCCCACGTGAGAATTGCCTCGGGCGACTGGCCATCCAGTTGCCGGCTCGCTTCCTCCAGCTCGGCGAGCAACTCCGGCGTTGGTTGGGCCACCGGGTAAGCATCAGGGGTCAGCGCAATCCGTTTTCCTTCGCAAGCCTGGGCCTCCGGCTTCGACGGTGCGGGGCAGCCTCCGGTTTGACACGAACCGCAGCAGTTCCCCTCGCTCACGGCGGCAGGGCTCCGCGGCCTCGTGGACTCAGTAGGTGCTTGTTGTGCGTCCATGGTAACGGGAACCGGAAAGGGGCATGCTGGTGGGGTCATATATTACACCATAAGGTCCATATTCTCGGGCTCGAGCGACATTCGTCGGCTTTGCGACCGTGGCCGGCCTGAAGACTTCGTCTCTTGGCATCATGATACCTTATTATTATATCGTTCGTCAATGTAGTAATCTAAAATATGTGGTTGGCCGCAATTCTGGTAGCGGCTGCCGCATGCCGTTCAGTTCGGATTATTGCGGTACAGGGCTGCAGGCCAGCGCGTGGGTGAACCCGGATGCTGAGACATCCGGAACCACCCACCCTACGTCCTTCGGATTATTCAGGTACAGGACCCAGAAACGGAAGAGCCCGGAGTTTTCGTCGTCGGACACCTTGGCTGAGGAGAATCGGCAAGCGAGAACGGTTACCCTATTCCCAAGCCGAGTGGACGCCTAGAATTGCGACAGGCCGGGCAATGGCTTTTTCCCCCTATCTGGAGGTCACCGTGGACCAATTCGTCAAGATCGAGTTCGACTGCCTGCCGTTGCGTTCGCTGCCGCGGCTGGATGCACCGCCCGACGCGACCCCGCAGCAAGAGGCCCTTGCCATGAGCATCCGGCAGGCCGTCCAGAAACACGGTACGCATAATGCGTTCTACCTGTACAACGGGCGGTGTGTGTTCCATTTGACCAACGATCCCGCCATCGGCATGCTTGAGTTCGGCTTCCGGGGAACCGTGCTGACCGACGCCGACGACCGCCGGACGCAAAGCTGCGACCTTCAAGTTGAACTGACTCGCGACGTGTGCGACTGGATCAAGACACCCGTGGTCGAGTGGTTTCTGGAAACCGTTGCCCGGGCGGTTCAGGTTGAATTCGACCGCTACATTGCCGCAGGCGATCTTCGGAAGACCGTCGAACGGATCGAACGCCTGGCAGCCGAGGTGGATTCGTCCGGCGGGTTTGTCGGGATGGGCCTCTGATGCAACCGATTCCGGCGACGGTGTACCTGGTTGGCGCGGGACCAGGCGATCCGGGCCTGATTACCCTATGGGGCATCGACTGCCTCCGCCGCGCCGATCTGGTGCTGTACGACTACCTGGCCAACCCGGCACTGCTCGCCCATGCGCCGGAATCGGCCGAGCGGATATGCCTTGGGCATCATCGCACGGGGCGGACCATGTCGCAGGACGAAGTCAATTCGCGCATGGTCGAGGCCGCCCGCGCCGGCCGCGTCGTGGTGCGGCTGAAGGGGGGCGATCCGACCATCTTCGCACGCACCGCCGATGAACTGGCCGCCCTGCGCGCCGCCGGCGTGCCGTATCAGATCATTCCGGGCATCACGGCCGGACTGGTCTCGGGCAGCCCCGGCGATTCCGCCATCGCGCTGGTGACCGGCCACGAGCGGCCGGGCAAGGGCGGCGCACCGCTCGACTACGGCGCCCTGGCCGGCTTCCCCGGCGAGCTGGTTTTCTACATGGGCGTCACCAGTGCGCCGGCGTGGAGCCGCGAGATGATCGACCGCGGGCTTCCGCCGGCGACGCCGGTTACGGTCGTGCGGCATTGCACGCACCCGGATCAGGAGGTGCTCCACTACACCCTGGCCGAGGTCGGGCACGCCGCGCAACGCGGCGACATCCGCCCGCCGGCCGTGATCGTGATTGAGACCGTAGCCGGCCGGCGGCATCTTGACTCCACTTGCTCCGCCCGGCGCGGCGTGCTCCTGGCCGCGCACGGCGCCCGCGATGATCGCACCGTTTCGGCGGCCCGGGCGCTGGCCAGCATGGTGGCCGAGCGGCTTGCCGGCGTTCCGGTAGAGTTGGGCTTCCTGGAGTTTCTGGGACCGACTATTTCGGAAGGGCTTGCACGGCTGGCGCAGCGCGGTTGCCGGCGGGCCACGGTCCTGCCGCTGTTTCTCGCCCGGGGCGCCCACGTCGATCGCGACATCCCGGCAATTGTTCAGCAAGTGGCGGGTTCGACCCCGTCGCTTATCATCGAGGTAACGCATCACGTGGGCGCGTGGCCGGAAATGGGCGAGTTGGCCGCCCGGCGAATCCGGCAGGCGATGGCCCGCTGCGGCGCTCTGCCGGCCGATACGGCGCTGCTGCTGGTGGCGCACGGCAGCCGGCGGGAGGCCGCCATCGAGGAGTCGCGCCGGTTCACCCAGTCGCTTGCAGTTCGGCTTGGAATCGCACACAGCCACGCCGCATTTGCCGTGATGGGGCAGCCCGGGCTGGACAGCGTGCCGGCGGCCATCGAGGCGTTGCCTTCGCGGAACGTTGCCATCTACCCACACTTCTTATTTCCCGGCCAGATGGTCGACACGGTGCATCAGATGGCCGACATCTGGCGGCGCACCCACCCCGACCGTCACTGGTGCCTTGCCGATCCGATCGGCCCCGCCCCCGAACTGGCCGCGGCCATTGCCGGCGGACTCAGCTCAGGAAATCCTCTTCCCGCCGCGTGCAATACTCGATGATGCCGGAGATGGCGGTTGCGGGGACGCCGCGCCAAAAGACCTGCCATTTGCCGGCGACGTGGTGGCCGTCGGCCTGGTGATCGTACCAGGAATTGAAGGGGTTTGCGGTATTAGAGCGCCAGAAGAGCGCCCGGTGGTTGCGGCTGACTTCGCGCCACAGCTCCAAGGCCACGCCTTCGCCCCGCGCCTCCCGCCCGACCGCGAACTTGGAAAGATAGAGCCCGTCGGGATGCTCTTCGAGCAGCACCGCCCCGCGATAGTCCTTTTCGAGATACGCGAGCCCGACCCGGTCGAGGCAGTCGGGGCTCTTCAGCTTCTTCCCGAAGCTCGTTTCGAGCAGAGTCGCCAAGCGGGCACGATCGACGGCCCGCAAGCCCTGGAACCGCACGATCTCGCTCCCCTTGCAGAAGAGCGTTCCCGCCCCTTTCACGGTGAAAATCTCTTGCAGCAGGTTGATCGGCGAGGTGACGGATAGGTGAATGCTCGGCCGTTCGTCGAGCAGCCTCCCGGCAAGAGCCGGAAAGTCGTATTCCAGGGGTTCCAGGATATGGACGTGCTGCTTGTGGGTATAGACATAGGGCAGCGGCTCGCCCGCAGCATTCTTCAACCCGCCCGCGGCACGGACGAAGTGGATGCGCCTGGCCACGGCGGGAACCAGGCGCAACAGGGCATCGGCCAGCGGAACGTCCCGCCCTACGAGCACCGGCACTTTCTCGGTACCGCGCGACTGCCGGATGAACGCGACCGGGTCGCCTGCGTCAAACGGCTGAAACACAAAGATCGGCTCGGCCGAAAGCAGGGCTTGCATGCGCTCCGCATCCGCTCCGCACAGAAGGATGGCCGGAACGAGTTCGAGCCGCAGCAGAAACTGGAGATCGAACGCCAGTACGCCGGCTCCCGCCTCGATGCTGCCGGCGTCGGGGCACAGCAACGCGAAGCAGGCCGTATCCAGCGACTGGAACTTCGTGAGGTAGAACTCGTATTCGTCCCGCCGTCCAATGGCATCGAGGAACAGCCGGATGGTCTTGTTGAGCACGATCATTGTCTTCGCTTACCCACGGATGGATGCGGAGTGTTTCAGGAATCGGTACACCATCCCCGAAAATCTGCCGCGGGCCTGGCTCAGCCGGTGGCACAGGCAGCTTCGGCGCCGCAATTCTCCCATGTAATATCGGCCTTTCGCAGCGAGATGGCGCCGGTGGGGCAGATGTTGATGCAGTTGCCGCAACGGATGCACTGGTCGCTGTCGATCCAGATGAACGTCGTCCGCTCGGGGGCCGACTTCGGCTCTTCGACCCAGCGCAGCGGGCTGCCGTCGGCGTCCAGTTCCAGCTCGCTCAACCGCAAGATACACTCGCGCGGCGAAACGCGAATGCACCAGTCGCAGTGGATGCACTTGTCCTGGTCGATCTCGAACTTGTGGTTGCACAAGTAGCAGCGCCAAGCGTGCGTGTCGGCTTGCTCCGTGGTGAGACCCAACTCGACTTCGTCGCAGAGGCCGCGGCCGGCAAGCGGCAGGACGGGCATGTGCGGCGGGTCCAGCAGGTCGTGGTCGCGCAGCCGGCCGGTGAGCGGGGCCTCGTCGATGTGCAGGTACGATCGGCGGCGGCGCCCGCCCATGAGAAACTCGTCGATCAAGTGCGAGGCCGCCTTGCCGTCGGCCACGGCGCTGATGACGTCGGCATTGCCCGACCAGTAGTCGCCGGCCACAAACAGGCCGGTCAGCGTGGTGTGGTGGTTTCCGGCAATGGCCGCGCCTTCGGGCAGCAGCTTCTTATCCTGCGTCTGCCCGATCGCGAAGATGAGCGTGTCGCACGGGATGGTGAACTCGCTGCCGGGCACCGGGATGAACCGCGGCTTGGCGCCGTCCGGCTCGCCCAGGATGTTCCGTTGGAAGGTCACCGAGCGGAGGCGCCCGTTTTCCGTTTGGACGCTGACGGGCGAGGCGAGCGTCTCGATGCGGATGTTCTCGCGGCGCATCTCTTCGAGTTCGTCCTGGTTGGCGGCCATTTGCGCCTCGCCGCGCCGGTAGACGATCGAAACGTGAACGTCCGGGCCGAGCAGCCGGCGGGCGCTGCGCGAGCAGTCGACCGCGGTGAAGCCGCCGCCGATGACGACCACGTCGCCGTCGATCTTTGCGGGATTGCCTTCGTTGTACTGCTTCATGAAGCGGAGTCCCTCGATTCCGGCGCCGGACGGCAGGCCCGCAAGTTCCAGTGCGCGAGGTACGTTCGCCCCGGCGGCCAGCAGGACGGCGTCGAACTGCCCGACGGCCTTGGCAATCCGTTCCCGATCGAACGATTCGCCCAGTTTGACCTCGATTCCGCTCTGGACAATGGCCGCGATGTCCTCTTCGATGATCTCGCGCGGCAGGCGGAACTGGGGCACGCCAATGCGGATCTGCCCGCCCAGGTACGCCTCGCGCTCGAACAAGGTGACCGCGTGGCCGTAGCGCTTCAACTCCCGCGCCGCGGCCAGGCCGGCCGGCCCGCCGCCGACGACGCCTACCCGCTTGCCGGTTGCTTCGTACCACGCCGGCAGCGGCCGGCTTCTGCCCGGCTTGCCGTCGGCGGCTGCCCGCTTCAGGTGACAGATGCGCACGGGCCCCTGAATGTTGGTCCATTCGTGCCGGCAGCGGGCCTCGCACGGCCGCGTGCATATGCGCCCCAGCACGCCGGGCAGCACGTTGTCTTCCTGGTTGATTCGGTGCGCGGCCTCCGGATTGCCGCGGGCGATGTGCCGGATGTACTCCGGGATGTTCGTCTTCGCCGGGCATGCCTCCTGGCAGGGGACGTCGCGGGCGACGGCCTTGCGGTCGCGCGGGCCGGTGCCGCGGCCGGTAAACGTGGTGTACTCGGCCGGGTTCCGCGCCGTCTCGTAGCGAATGCCCAGCGCGGCCACGGCCGCCCGGTAGGGCTCAAGCCCTTCGCGGGCGACGTGGTCGGCCAGCGTCTCCGCGCCGGCTCGCTGGGCCATGAACGCATCGAGCACGGTGCGGATGACGGTCAGGCAATCGTCGAACTTGTACTCGCCCAACACGTCGCCGAACCGGCTCTCGGTGCCGCCGACGGTAATCTGGTACGCCTCGGTCGAGCCGGTCAGCCCGCGGATGCGCATGCCGCGCAGGCCAATGTCGGCAATGCGATAGGGCGAACACGAGTTCGGACAGCCCGTGATATTGATGATCGCCTTGTCGCGAATCGGCTCGTAGCGGGGGTCGTGTACCGTCTTGTGCAGCGCGTCGAACATGCGGTGCGTTTCGGTCACTGCCAGCGGGCAGTACGTGGTGCCCACGCAGGTCACCACGTCGCTTAAGCCGAAGAAGTCGTCCACGTCGAGCCCGAGCGCGCCGATCTCCGCCCGGAGCGACTCGACCCGGTCTGGTTCAACCCCGTGCAGCTCGAGGTTCTGCCGATTGGTGCTATACACGTGCTTGTCGGCGTACATCTCGGCCAGGTCGGCGATCCGCGCGAGATGGTCGGAACTCATTTCGCCCTTGGGTATCTTGATGCGCACAATGGCGAGCCCGTCGGTGCCCGCGGGGTTGGGCTCGCGCAGCGGCCGGTCGGGGACGGGCGGGCCGGAATCTTCGATCGTTCCATCGGAAGGGGGCAGTCCCGCTGGTTCCACAATGCCGGTTCGGTCGATCCCCTCGGCGTCGAGAATACGGCCGATTTCCTGCCGGCAGAAGTCGATACCGCGGCGGTGGACGACGAACTTCAGCCGGGCGTACATGCGGATGTAGCGGTCGCCGTGGTCGCGGAAGAACAGCCCAACGGCACGGGAGAGGGCAACGATCTTCTCCGGCGGGACGAACGCGTAAAGCACCTGGCCGATGAACGGCTGCCAGCCCATGCCGCCGCCAATGAGTACTCGGAACCCCGGCTGGTCCGAACCGTCGGGCAGGCGCCTGGTGACAGCCACCGCGCCCACGCAGTTGATGTGCGGTTGCCCGCAGTTGCCGGAACAACCGGAAAAGGTGATCTTATATTTCCGCGGCAGGTTGTCCAGGTCGCGGCAGGCCGAGAGCGCCCGGGCGGTTGCTTGTGCGTAGGGCAGCACGTCGAAGCGCCGGTGCGTGCATACGGACGCCCAGGGACAGGCGGCCACGTTGCGCGTGACGTCGCCGCAGCCGTGGAACGTGGTGAGCCCCGCCTGCCGGATTTCCCGCAGGAAACTTGCCAGGGTGGGAAGCTGGAGGCAGTGCAACTGCGCGCTCTGCCGCGTGGTGAACGAGATGCGGCCCGGCGAGTATTTCTTCGACAATCGGGCCAATTCCCTTGCCTGCACCGACGTGATGCGACCGCCGGGAATGACCACACGCGCCATGTGGTTGCCCGGCTGTCGCGAGCTGTAGATTCCGTACCACTTGGCCACGGAGGCTTCCTCGCGCGTCATGGCGCCCTTGCGGGCGATTTCGTCGAAATCGAGCACGAGGCCCATTTCTTTGACCGCTTCCTCCTCATGCCGCCGGATTCTGCACAGAGTTCTTTGCATCAAATGTTACCCATTATTGTGACCATGCCCACGATCGGAGGCCCCCAATTATAGACGGCCGCCCGTTCTGTTCAATCAGGCCCGCCATATCCGCTCCGCAATAGAATCTCGCCACCCGACCACCCTTCGCGCCGGAGGCTCTGGCGGTATCATACGGGAAAAGGCTATACGTATGAGCATCGACCTGGACGCGCCGCTTTCCCGTTCCATCGAGCGGCTTGCCGCCCGCTGCGACCATGCCGCGCATCGACTCGATCTGCTGAGGCAGGCGCAGCAGATGCTTGCCGGCCGGCCAGGCGCCGATCGGACGGCCCGCCTCGATCTGGCGGCCAAACTCGAACGCTGGCGGTATCGGCAGTTGCAGCAGAACGGCCCGTCCGCGGCCGATACCGCGGAAGAACTGGTCAACATCCTCGACCTGACCGCCCGCGAGCTGGCCGGACGCCCCCGCCGCACCGCCCGTCATGCCCAGGCGGCTGTTGCCGGGAGTGCCTGTTGTGCTGCCGCCGACCGGGCCGCAGAGTGCCTTGACCCGGAGATCGGGCTCGGCGAATTGACAGATCGCGCCGCCGAACTCACCGCGCGGCATTTTACTGATCCGACAACCGGCCGCCGCCGCGTGCTGCTGTATGCCCCGCTTTACCTGTCCAGCCACTGCGTGAACTACTGCGAGTACTGCGGCTTCCGCTACCCGAACGGCATCGAGCGGCGGCACCTGTCACCTGCCGAGGCGGTGGAGCAGGCGGAATTGCTCCGCTCGCGCGGGTTGAAGAGCATTCTTCTGGTCGCCGGCGACTTCCCTGCCCTGACGACCGGCGAATACTATGTGCAGGTGATCGACTCGGTGGTACGTTGCGGCCTGGAACCCGCCGTTGAGATTGCCCCGCAGCCGACCGGCGTCTACGAGTCGCTCGCGGCGGCCGGGGCGTGCGGGGTGACGCTTTACCAGGAAACCTACGATCGGCGGCTGTACGCCCTGTATCATCCGCGCGGCAGCAAGGCCGAGTACGATTGGCGTCTTGAGGGGCCGGAGCGGGCGGCGGAGGGAGGAATCAGCCGCCTGGGACTCGGCATTCTGCTTGGCCTGGCCGATCCGCGCGACGACCTCTTGGCCTTGATACGACACGCCGAGTATTTGCGGGAGCGGTTCCCCGAGTGTGATCTTGCGGTCAGTCTGCCTCGCATTCACACGGCGCCGCCGTCGTTCGAGGTGCCGTACAGGGTCGACGACGAGATGCTGATTCGCCTGTACTGCGCGCTGCGCATCGCACTGCCCGAGGCCGAGTTGGTCCTCTCCACGCGCGAGTCGGCGGCACTGCGCAACCGTCTGACCCGCATTTGCATCACGCAGCTTAGTGCGGGCAGCAGCACGGTGCCGGGCGGCTACAACGCGCTCGGCACGTACCGGGGCGGCGAGCAGTTTCCCGTCAGCGACCACCGCGACCCAGCCGTGGTCGCCGCGTGGCTTGAAGCCGCGGGACTTCAGGTGCAGCGGCGCCGGCAGTTGGGCTGAGCAGCGCGGGGCGTGTCCCTCTGCAAACGGCTGATTGTTCACGCAATCACCGCGCAAGCCAGGTCGATCTTGCCGAACGGCGCGCTGACTTGGATGCCGGCTACGCGGCTGGCAATGCAGGCAACCGACTCGCGGGCGATGTCGACGCCCTCTTTAAGCTGGTCCTCGCGGCTTTCCCGCGAAGCCATCCGCTCAAGGATGTGCGCGGGGATTTCGACGCCCGGCACCTCGTTGTGCATGAACAGCGCGTTGCGGTAACTGGCAAGCGGCCATATTCCGGCCAGAATCGGAATGCCGTGGCGCTCGACCTCGTCGAGCATGGCCAGCAGGGCGCCGGGATCGAACACCGGCTGGGTAATGGCGAACTCGGCGCCGGCCTCGACCTTTTCAGCGAAACGCTTCAACTCGTTTGCACGGTCCAGCGACGTCGGGTCCAGGCCCACGCCAATAACGGCGGCCGTGGGCGGATCGATCGCCTGCCCGCCGAGATCGACGCCCCGGTTCAGCCGCGCCTGCACGGCCACCATGCCGATGGAGTCGGTATCGAACACGCCGGAGGCGAAGGGATAGTTGCCCACCTTGGGTGGATCGCCGGTCACGAACAGCAGGTTCCGCACGCCGCAGGCGGCGCAGCCGAGCAGGTCGGCCTGCATGCCGATCAGGTTTCGGTCGCGGCAGCAGAAGTGCAGGATCGGCTCGATGCCCGCCTCGGCCAGAACCTGCGCGGCGGCCACCAGCGGCGAGATGCGCGAACTTGCCCGGGGCCCGTCGGGTATGTTGACCGCGTCGATGCCCTGCTCGCGCAGTTGCCGGCTCTTCGCGACCAGTCCGGCAAGGTCGTACCCGCGCGGCGGCACGAGTTCGACCGTGGCCACGGGGCGCCGCTCGGCCAGTTTCCGGGCGAACTCCGACCGCTGGGCGAAAGGAACCGGCTCCTTCTGCTCGACCTGCGCCGCCTGGATGACGGCGGCTCGGCTTCGCGTCCGGCTGAGCGGTTTGACCGTTTGGGCGATTTCGCGGATGTGTTCCGGCGTGGTGCCGCAGCAGCCGCCGACGGCCGCCGCGCCGAGGCTGACGTACCGCTTGGCATACTCGGCAAGATACTCCGGCGAGCAGAAGTAGATCATCCGCCCGCCCACCTCGCGCGGATGGCCCGCGTTCGGTTTCACCCAGAGCGGCAGGCGGGTCAACCGGACGGCGCGTTCGACGGCATCGAGCAGCCCCTCCGGGCCGGCCCCGCAATTCATCCCCCAGGCCACCGGGGCGGGCGAGCCTTCAGGCAGCGGCGCGAGCATCCGGTCAATCGTCTCGCCCGACTGCGTTTCGCAATTGCCCACGACGGCGAACGACAGCACGAAGGGCATGCCGGCGAATCCGGTCATGGCGGCGGCGGCATGTTCGACGGCCTCGCGGTTCGGCAGGGTCTCGAACATGATGAAGTCGGCCCCGGCCGAGCGCAGCGCCTCGACCTGCTCGGCCAGCAGTCCGTGCAGCTCCTCCGGCGCCGCGCGCCCGCCGGGCGGCAGCGGCCCGATGGACCCGCCCACGAACACCCGCCGGTCGGCCGATCCGGCCACCTCCCTGGCCAGGGCCACGGCGGCCTTGTGAATATCGGCAAGCCGGTCGCCCAGCCCGTACTGGGCCAGGGCCGGCCGGTTGGCGCCGAACGTGTTCGTCAGCAGCACGTCGGCCCCGGCGTCGCAATAGTCCTGATGGATGCTGTGAATGAGTCTCGGGTCGGACAGGCATAGTTCATCGAAGCAGCGGTTCGTGAACACGTGCCGCCTGTACAGTTCCGTACCCATCGCGCCGTCGAGCACGAGGAACCCTTCGCGGGTGGCGTCAGTGAAGTTACGGTGTTCTATCACGCGGGCTTATCCGGCATAAGTGCATTCTGACGGAAAAGCATCCTAACAGATTGCGCGTCGGCGTCAATTCCCCAAAGGCAATCCCCCGAACCCGCTCAGAACAACCGCCCCTGCGCCGGCCGGCCGAGCGGGACGGCGTCGAAACCAAGTTCACAAAGCCGGTCGACGAAACTCTCCGGGCCGTGGGTGCAGTAGACCTTTCGGGGGCCAACCCGCTTGACGGCCTCAATCAACTCGCCGTAGTCGGCATGGTCGCTCAGCGGCAGCGCGTGGTCGACGCGCAGACGGTACTTGGCACTGGGGTCCAACGCCCAGCCGGTGACGGCAATATGCACGGCGCGGGGGATCGAAGCAACCCGCGCACGCGGCGGAACCACCACCGCCCAGCCGGGTTCGACCGTTTCATGCAGCCGTTCGTAGCGGCCCAGGTTGACGCCGCATGCCTCATACACCTGGCTTACGGCATAGACGTCGCGATGCTGCAGGACGGGAATGTCCCGGCCGGTCAGTAGGCGCGTCACCTCCTGGCTCTTGCCCAGGGTGTAGGCGTGGACAACCGGCACGGCGTCGGCCGCCAGGGTTTGGCGGACCAATTGCTCGAGTTGCCCGACCACTTCCTCGCGCGGCGGCATCCGGTCGGCGGGCCGCCCGAAGGTGCTTTCGATAATGAGCGTCTCGGCGTGCACCAGTTCCGCCCGCTCGGCGGTGGCCGACTCGGTCAACTTGAAGTCGCCCGTGTAGAGCAGCGACTGCCGGTCGTCCTCGGCCAGCAACATGGCCGATCCCAGGCAATGGCCGGCCGGATAAGTGGTCAACCGCAACCCTCCCCAGTCGATCGGCTGGCGGTAGGGCAGCGGGCGGGTAGGGCGCGGTCCGAGCCGGAACTGGTAGAGGGCTGCCGTCTCGGGCGTGCACAGCGCATACTCGTGTCGCGCGATGTGGTCGGTATGCGCATGCGAGATAAACGCCCGGGGCTGCCGCCGGCGGAAGTCGATCGCTAGATCGGCTCGCGTCAGCTTCAGCCCATTGTCCCAATGGAACATGCGCGCGGGCCTCAGACCGACTCGATGGGTTGGGCGGGCTGGGGGGCTGCAACCTCTTCGGTGGCCAGCAGTCGCTCATCGACGCCGAGTTCGGCGGCGCGCCAGACGGCCTCGAGCGCCTCGCCCGTCCGGCGCACGATCACGTCGCGCCGTTTGCTTGGCAAAGCGCCCCGGGAAGGGATCGGACTGACCGGCCCATCGTAGCCCTTCTCGTTCAGCAGGCGAAGGACGGCCGACACGTCGATCCGCCCACCCTCGGCGTTCGGGAGCAGCCGCGAACTGGCGTTCACCTCGGTCGGCGGCTGGTCGGCGGCCAATTCGGCCACCTGAACGGCAACGATCTGCTGGCTGGAAAGGCCACGAATGGTCTCGATCGTGCCGCCGCCGACGAACAGGTCCCACACGTCCAACAGCACGCCGACGTTGTCCGCCGCGATCATACTGATCAATAGCGACAAGGCGTCGAAGTCGTGAATGAACTGGAACGCCTGCTCTTTGCGCAAGTACTCGGCTGCACGGAAACCGATTCCCAGCCGGATGCCATGCGGGCTCAATACCTGGCAGATATCGCCCAAGCGACGCCGGTGAAACTCGAAGTTTTCGTGGTACGGCCGCTTGTCGCCGGCCGGAGCCACGGTGACCACGCACCGGGCGCATCCGACCGCAGCGACCGCCTCGGCCGCCGCCGGCAACTTTTCCATTCCCTGTTTGAACTCGTCGTCGGCAGCATCGGGGTCGAATGGCAGGGGAAACGTGCCGATCTGGATCTTCGCGCTATCAATCAACCGGCGAGCATGTTCCATGCCCTTGCGCTGTACCCGGGTGGCAAATTCGCTGGCATTAAGGTCCATTCCCTTGAATCCGTAGGTCAAGGCGAGTTCGATGATCTCGCTCTGATGACCGGTAACGCCAAGGGCAAAAGGGTTGAGGTTCTTGAACATCGCAACACTCCGTCGAAACTTCGGGGGGGAGTTAAGAAGAAAACGCCCGAAAAGCCCCCCGCCAGGGGTAGCCTTCGCCTGTGGTAATCCTTGATTATTGCGATTATCTCCTGCGCGTCCAGGGGGGCGCCCACGCGTATGCGGCAAGATTTTCTGGCACGTTCAGTGGCAGCGCAGGGCCACCTGCGGGCTCGCCCCGCATGGAGCCGTGGTCAATGAGCTAAGCGGGCACGGCTAACCCAGACTATCTCTCCCCCGTACGCTGCCGCCGCCGGAGGCGGCGGCAGCGTACGGGGGAGAGATGGGGAGCCTCGGCGACGTTTTAGCCGACTGACCACCGCTCCAGGCCGGGCAAGCCGGCCGGTGGCGGACGCGACCTGTGTAGAACAGCGAGAAGCGTTGCCCCGCGCTGGTCGAAATTCCACTGCTTCGGGGCACTTTCCAGCCTGCCAGAAAATCTTGCCGCACACGCCTACGCCCTTCTGTCCGAAATCCTGGCGACGTATACTTCCCGTGCGGCACCGCAGCCAGAATCCGCTGGTCCGCCACCCCCGAACAGCGCTAGGAGACACTGTGGAAGAGACTATGGGGCACATCGAAGCTGACCTTCGACCTGCCATATTCTGGGACCGCGACGGGACCCTGATCGAGGATCGGGGCCATCTGGCCGGGCCGGCCGACGTGGTGCTATTTGCGGAAACGATCCGATCGTTGCGCCGGCTCCGGGACCGATTCCTGTTTTTCATCGTAACGAACCAGCAGGGTGTGGCCGAGGGGCAGATAAGCCTCGACGACGTCCGCCGCGGCAATGACCACTTGGTTTCGCAGTTGGCTGCGGCGGGCTTGACCATTTCGGCGGTGTACGTATGCCCGCACCGCCGCGCCGATGCGTGTGCGTGCATCAAGCCGAATCCCCATTTTCTGCACAAGGCGGCCGAAGAGTTTCACGTGGATCTGCGGCGATCCTACGTCGTAGGGGACCATCCCTGCGACGTCGAGCTTGCCGAGCGCGCCGGCGCCCGCGGACTCTACGTTTGCACCGGTCACGGGCAGAAGCACCTTACCGAGCTGCGCGACGACGTGGTCGTCCTGCGCGACGTCGGCGCCGCTGCCGACTGGATCCTGGCCCGGGACATATAACCCGGATGATTCACGACAGGTAGGGTGGTGACAAGCAAGCCAAGACCCTGGTGGGCCTTCGGTCGCTGCGCCGGGTCTGCTTCCAGCGCACGGCGTGCAAACCACCCGGGGCGCGGCTTGCGCAGGCCCACCAAGGACTCACGCGACCTTGTCCCACCCTACGCTTGTTGTTCTGCACGCAAACGGCCCTACCGGCCGAGGCAGTACAGCCAGTTGTGGCCGCGGATGAAAAGCCGCCCGCCGCTGACCGCGGGCGAGGCGAGCGTGCGGTCGTCGAGCTGGTTCTCGGCCAGTCGCTGGAAGCGGTCGGTCGCTCCGACCACCGTGCAAAGCCCGTCCATATTCAGAAAGTAAATCCGCCGCTCGGCCAGCACGGGCGAGGCCCGGTAGTTGCCCCTGAGCCGTTCTTTCCACTTCAGCCGTCCGTCCAGCGCGCCGTAGCAGCGGACGATGCCCTGGTTGTTCACCATGAACAGCAACTCACCGACCAGGAGCAGGCTCGGACTGTCGGAGGTGCCCTGATCGTCGCTCCACACAACGGAGTCGCGCGTGAGCGGGCCGTCCTTGTCCGGCCGGACGGCCAGCAGGGCCTCGCGCATTCCCTGGATTGCGTACACCATGCCGTGCCCCGTGACCGGGGTCGGCACGACGCGATTGCCCACCAGGTCGGGCAGCCACCAAAGCCGCTCGCCGGACAGCGGGTTGTACGCATCGAGCATCTGGCCGCCCATCACCACGATTTCCGGCCGGCCGTTCCGGTTCCATAGCACGGGGGTCGTGTAGCTGTCGCAGTGTTCGTCGGTCGCAGCGGTCATGCGCTCGGTGTACCAAACCAGCTCGCCGGTACGCTTGTGATGGGCCGCCACATAGCTGATCGACGGGTCGCCGGGCAAGTCGGCGCATGAGTCCTGCATACATACGGAGACGACCAAGTCGCCGTACAGGATAGGGCTGTTCCCGTGCCCCCACCAGATCGTGTAGGGGCCGTGGTCGTCCTGAAGGTTTCGCCTCCAGATTTCTTGGCCGTCGAAATCGTACGCCGCCAGATCGCCGCTGCCAAAATGGGCAATCACCAGTTCGCCGTCGGTCACAGGCGATGGGGTAGCCATGTTGTGGTCGCGATGGAACTCCTGCCGGCGGCGGCGGTCGCCTTTCTTGCCCCAGCCGTCGAAACTGGGAGCCTGCGCCAGTGCCACGGTGCGTTGCCACACGGGCTTGCCCGTGGCCTTGTCGATGCGTAGAAGCACCAGTTCCCGGTTATCGACGTGACTGGTCACGAACACGGCATCGCCCCAGATTGCCGGTGTGCTATTGCCCCACGGCGGCAGCGGGCATCGCCACACGACGCCCAGCTTTTCGCTCCATGCAACCGGCAGGCCCGTTTCCTCGGAAACGCCATCGCCGCTGGAGCCTCGCCATTGCGGCCAATTGCCGGCCGATAGGGGCAGGGTAAGTACGCAACCAGACAGGATGCCGCACAGGGCGAAAGAGCGGAGTGTCATGGCGGGGATTCCTGGGAGTTGGGAACTGCGGGGAGTGGTGCGACGCAAAGCGTCCGTGTCAGTATACCATACCTTGTACAGGGCCGCGACCGCGGGCCGCCGCCGCGTGCGGCAAGATCTTCCGGCAAAGGCAGAAGGCGAAGCAGATCATATCGCTTATACGTCGATGCAGCCTGACGGCGCGCAGCCGTCGCCGCAGCCCGTCCAAAATCGGCCAGTTGTTCATTCGCGGGCCCCAAGCTTGGCAAGTCGAATTCGGATGGACCTCAGCGCCACTCGCGTCGCGACTCGGCGGAGGCAGGAAGTCAGCTTCCCGGGCGCGTACCGACGCTCTTCGATTTTCTCGCCAATCCCGACACCTGCGTTCCGCAGGCGTTTGTGCGTCACTATGGAAGAATGGCTTCGCACCAAAGAAGATGCCGGCTCTTCCGTTTCTAGGTGCAGACAGCCTTTGTTTCAGGGACGGCACAGCGGCGTGTGCCTACTACATTGCCGCGGCCTGCACCTAGAAACGGAAGAGCCAAGATGCCGAAGATCTCAACAAGTATGAACAGCAGTTGCTCGGCACGACGGGAATTCGGAACCTCTTACTGCATAATGGTTTACGACCGTTCTTGCCCCCTGCGGC
>JAVEUP010000048.1:0-43862 GCA_034005525.1 Thermoguttaceae bacterium
GCTTCCCTTACGGACCCTCTGGGGCGTTGCGGATCGCTACGCAACTACTACCCCAGCCCCCACCCCCCGCCCACAAATCCCACAACGCAACCGGCTCGCGAACGTCGGGGATGCCGCTACAATAGATCGAACAAGGAGGATGTCCCGCGGCTACACGACACGACGACCATCGCCATGCGAACCATCGCCATCATGAACCAGAAGGGCGGAGTGGGGAAGACAACCACAGCGGTCAACCTGGCCGCCGCCCTGGCCGCGGTCGGCCAACGCGTGTGCCTGATCGACCTCGATCCGCAGGCGCATGCCACGCTCCATCTGGGACTGGAGGCCGGGGGCGGACAGCCGTCGGTGTACGACGTGCTCGTTGGCGACGCCCGGTTTTCCAGCGCGTGCTATGCCGCCGGTGAGCGGCTGGCGGTGGCGGCAAGCGCTATCGATCTGGCCGCCGCCGAGCTTCATCTGGCAGGGAGGGACGGCCGCGAGCTGGTGCTGCGCGACAAACTTCACGCCGATCCTCCAGAAGCCGACTTCTTGCTGGTCGATTGCCCGCCGTCGCTGGGGCTGCTAACGCTGAATGCCCTGGCGGCGGCCGGCGAGGTGCTCATTCCGTTGCAGCCGCAGTTCCTCGCCCTGCACGGGTTGGGGAAGTTGCTGGAGACCATTCGGGCGGTCGCCGAGCGATTGAACCCGGGGTTGAGGTTGACGGGCGTAGCGTTCTGCATGTACGACACGGGCACCCGGCTGGCAACCGAGGTGCGCCAGGACGTCGAGGCATTCTTCCAGGCGGCACGCGGCAGCGGTACGCCATGGGCGAAGGCCATCGTTTTCCGGACGCGCATCCGGAGGAACATCCGGCTGGCCGAGGCACCGAGCTTCGGACAGTCGATTCTTCAATACGCGCGCACGTCGCACGGGGCAGAGGACTACCAGGCACTCGCCGAAGAATTGCTGCGAACGCCGTAGAATCCGACACGATTGTTAGCACCCTTCTACCGCTGACAACCGTCGATTCTTGCCCTTGTTGTATCGGTTGTTCGGGTTCTGCGGACGGGCTGTTCCGGATGTTCCGAGAAGCCCTAATGCGGTCGGATTGCGACCTTTTCGCACCCATTCCGCGCACAACGATTGCCGCGACGGGGACTGGCAAAAACCCGGCCGGTTCGAGCGAAATCCGCGATTGGCCGATGGTCTCGGGGACGATGCTTGTAACGAGTGTCACACGGAGTGTACCTCGGCACATAGGAATGGAGTCTAACGTCATGAACGTTCTTCGCAATTCTCTCTTGTTTCTTGGTCTGGCGGCCCTGGCCGCCTCGACGGCTTACGGCCAATACGGGCTTTACGGGTCGCCCGATCTGGTGCCGCTGTCGGCGGGGAACATTACACCAACGGTTTCTCAAGCGGCCCATCCGACGCCGGCGTTCCAGCCGCTCATGGCACGGCAGCAGCCGCAGCCCGGCTGGCAGCAGCCGCAGCCGACCTACCAAGCGACACGACAACCACTGCTGCGACCGGCGCCAGCCGTGCCGCAATACATGTTCCAGCAACCGCAGTACGCTGTACCCCAACATGGTGCACCCCAGTATGGTGTACCGCGGTACGCCGCATCACCATACAACGGACCGCGCCACCCGGCTCCTGGCATGGTGAAGCCGCATCCCGCGGTAGCCGGCTATTATGCTCCGGAAGTGCCGCAACCAGGCGAACAGTTGCAGCAGGCCATTCCGGTTCCCCCCGCGCCGCCGGGTATGGCCGAGCCCAGCCCGTCGCCAAGCGATCAGTTGGGCCCGCCTGCGATGACCGGGGGCGTGCCCTCGGCCGGCGGCTACCTCGACTACGACCCCGGCTGGGGCTACTGCGGGGCACCGCCCCAAACGTCCTCGTTTCAAGGAAGCCCGTATGACGGTGGTTGCGGTTGCGGGTCCTCCGGCTACGGTTGCGGTTTTGGCTGCCAAGACCGGTCTTGGTATGGCGGGGCCATGGCGTTGTTCCTCGGCCGCAACAACGCGAACCGTTTGTGGACCACTTACGAACATGGCCATTTCGCCAACCAGTTGATGCACAGCGACATGATTGGACTACAGTGGCGGGCCGGCGGCGAGGTGAAGCTCGGGTATCGGTTCGGCTGCGGCTGCTGCGACACCGGCTGCGGCTGCGACATCGGCTATGGATATGAGAAGCCGTGGGCTTTGCAGGCCACGTATTTCACGATCGATCCGTTCAGCGGCTACCACAGGATGACGCATGCGAATCATGTCAGCAGCGTCTTGACGCTGGGAAACGTCTACTTTCACGGTTGGGGCGCCAACAACTGGTTTGACAACGCCTTGGAACACCAGTTATGGCGCCGGAATGAGATCCACAACGTGGAGGTCAGCTTCGTACGAAGCAACTTGCCCTGGTTCTACAGTGGGCGGTTCGATTGCGATTTCGAGTTCGGTGTGCGGTACTTCCGGTTTTGGGAGCATCTGACGTTTGGCACGCTCGCCAGCCCCAATCCGCTGCGCCCGGGCGTGAACCGCGCCTTCCTGGAAGACAAAGTGAGCAATAACCTGGTGGGGTTCCAACTCGGCCTGAACATGGGCTACCACTTCCATCCCTCTTGCCGCATCTATGCAGCCCCGAAGTTCGGCATTTACAACAACCACATCGACCACTACTTCATCGCTCGGCTGAGCGACGGGACCGTCGGGACCGTGGTCGATCCACCTGGCGAGTCGTTTCCAGCCCGGTCGAGTACCAATGCGCTGTCATTCCTCACGCAGATCGACGTGGGGCTGGATTGGCTCATTACCGAGCGGCTTTCGGCGCAGATCGGCTATCGGGTGATCGTGGCGACCGGTATGGCCCTGGCGGATCATCAGATTCCCCATCTCGTGAACGACATCCCGGAAATCCGCCACATCGACCGGAACGGCGAACTGGTGTTGCACGGGGCTTTTGCCGGTTTGACGTTCAATTACTGACACGGTCAATCGCCCACCGGCAGCCCGTTGAGGACCGCCCGGAAATCGGGATCGTCGCGGATTGGATCGAAATCGGACTCGGCGTCGATAAGCCGGGCATACCGCGGTTCGATCGCCAGCGACTGCTCCAGATATCTGAGTGCCCGCTGCTTATTGCCCGCCAGACTCCAATAGCACGCCAGGTTATAGTGGATGAGGGCCTCGTCGGGGTCGGCCGCCAGGGCTTCTTCGAGCGATTGAATAGCCATTTGAAGCTTGCCGGTCCGCTTGTAGCACCAGCCGAGTGCCAGCCAGATATGGGTATTCTCCGGCTCGATCTCGGCGGCCTGGCCAAGCGGGACCAGGGCATCTTCGTACTGCCCCAGGTCGCGCAATGCCTCGCCCCAAAGGTAGAGGGAATGACCGTCGAGCCTGGTCGGATCGCCCAATCGCCCCAGCACGTCGAGTGCGCGGCGGGCAAGGCCCAGCTCGAGGTATCCCTCGGCCTCGCGTTGAAGCTTCATGCGGCGGATTCGTGATGGATGACTCATCATTACAATTGTAGCTGTTCCACAGTAGACCGGAGCGGCTGTTTTCAAATTGTAGGCGCACAGGTGCCGATTGGGGAAGGGCGTCTACGGCAAGATTCTTGCCGAAAGAGAAGGCTGGCAGAAGAGAAACCGTTCTTTGAACCCCCGGTGGCCGACTATCGGCCGGCAGGGGGATTCTTCCCAATCGAACTCACCCGGCCGGAGCCATGGTGCGTTCGAAGCACTCCACCAGGGAATCGGCAGGTTCCGACAGCTTGAGCACGGGCGCGAACTCGCCGAACTGCTCGTCGACGTACCGGAGCACCTCGAGCAGTTGCGCAGTACCTTGCGGCGCTACCTGCTGATACAGCGTGTCGAGTTGCCCGCACTCGTGCCACTCTCCGTCGGCTGCCGCCGGAAGGAGTGCCGAAAGCGCGACCGACAGTTTGGCAGGATCGGTCTTGGGATCGGCGGCAAACTGCCCGGCCTCGTGATGGCGTTCCACCAGTACGGCGAAGGCGTCGGGCAGGTTCCACTGGCGGGCCATCATGCCGGCGGCCTCGGCGTGCGTCCAGCCCAACACGCGCTGCTCGAGGTCAGAGAGGCGCACCTTCCCGCCGTCACGCGCCTGGATCAGCCTTGCGTACAACTGCGAGGCTTCTTTGGCCAGTAGCGGCACTGCCATGTCTTGGAGCAACGCCCCGGCAAACGCGTCTTCCGGATCTTTCGCGCCAAGGAGCTTGGCCGTGCCGCGGGCGAAAAGCGCGCGTCGCAACGAGTCCTGCCAAAGCAGTTTCAGGTCGAAAGGCCCGCACTTGGGGTTCGGCATCAAACTGAACACCGCACTCCAAAGGGAGAAGTTCTTGATGGTGCGAATGCCAACCAGTGTAATTGCCAGCTTTACACTGGCGATTTCTCGCGAGAAGCCGAAGTACGACGAGTTGACGAACCGCAGCACCTGACCCGTCAAACCCGGGTCGGCTTCGATCGGGAGTGCGAACTCCGCCGGACCGTTCCTTGGGTCTTGCGACAGTTCAAGCAACCGGATGGCGCTTTGCGGCAAGGCGGGCAATTGGGCGCCAGCCAGGATGCGTTTCAGATCGATTGCGGGTGGCTTTAAGTCGGTCATGATTCTGTAAATCCTGCATACGCTTGATGTTCCCTGCTGCGGAGGGGGTGCCAAGCGGAAAGCATCGCATGGTGGACTCGTCAAAGGAAACCTACGCCACAATGCGCGTACAGGCAAAACGCCGTTGCCCAAATTCAACCGCCCGCAACGGCTGCGTTGAAGCACTGCATCACGTTGAAGAAAGATCTCGGTCTGGCTTCCTCGCGCATCTGCTTTGCTGACAGCGACTTGCGTTCGGCGGCCGTCGTCCGAGCGACCTACCGGCCCGGCAGTTGCGTCACACAGTCTCCCGGAACACCACTCGACTCTCATCTCCACGGCCAGCAGCAATCGCCGATTGCGGCCGGCAGGCTTTCCGGGAACTCTGCGATGCGTCTTGCCATGCCACTTCTTGTTTCTCTGATTTTCGCAGGTTGGGTGGCATGCACGTTTCCTGGACCATCTGGGCACTTCGACGAACCGCTTGGCGGCAATCCGTGGCGCCGAACGGTCGACGGGTGGGAGCGGAATGACCGGTGGCAGCCGGACTTCCAGGTGGAGCCACCCGTGCCGCACCCCGCAATCGTTGCCGTCTGGCAGGTGCTTGCGGCCGGTCTGATCGGCGTTGCAGCGTTGCCGGAGCAGCGCTAACCGGGATTAACCCGAGGGTATTCAACTGGTTGTTCACCGAGATATCCGCGGCCATTCCGAGGGGATTACCCCGTTGCCTGCACTCCGAAAATCGCCGGTAAGCAGCGTTGACCGCATCGCCCAGTCTCGGTAGAGTACGCCGCCGGAGTTCCGCCTTGTCCCTGCCCACGGAAGGGCCGCGCATGGAAACAATGCTTGACGGTGTCC
This sequence comes from Thermoguttaceae bacterium, assembly GCA_034005525.1. Taxonomy (GTDB): domain Bacteria; phylum Planctomycetota; class Planctomycetia; order Pirellulales; family Thermoguttaceae; genus PWXP01. The sequence goes on from JAVEUP010000048.1 coordinate 5,442, forward strand.
GAGAGTACGCACAGGACTGCCCCCTCGCTTGGCGGGGCCTCCCTGCGCGGATGCAGGTGTTGAGCATTACCACCCGCCGCCGGACCGGAAGCTGGTTGGCTGAGGCCCTGGCAGCCGACAGTGCTTCCCGAGTTCTCCTCGAAGAGGTCGTGGGCGCGGCGGCCGGACTCGCCCGGCTCCGCGACGAGGTGTTCGATGCCGTGCTGGTAACGCATGAGCCTGGCGAACTGGACGCCCTGGCGCTGATCGAGGGCTATCGTGCGGGCGGGGCGGACGAGCCGATCATTGTGCTCGGCACGCAGAGCGAACCGGAGGTCTCCGCGCTCTGCTACGAGGTCGGCGCCGATGGTTACTTGTGCGTCACAACGGCCACAACCCGGAATCTGATCTGGATGACCGCTCGCGCCGTCCAAAGGCATGAACTGATTCGCCAGAATCAGCGTCTCTTCCAGGCGGAGCAAAGCCGGATTCATCGTGAACACGACGAGGCGGAAAGACTACTGAGCCAGCAACGTGCTTTGATTTCCGATATCGAGCGGTTCCGGCTTCCCGAGGCGCGAGCCGATGCTGCCTCCACAGATACATCGTCCAGGCCGCTTCCCCTGCCCGAGCCGCTCCTGTGCCACTACCGCGAACTGCTGCGGACCTACGTCATCATGGGTTCGGGCAATCTGGGCAGTGAACTAAGCCGGTTGGCCAGGCTTCTCATCGCCGCCGGATTGACCGCCCGCGAAACACTCCAGTTACACCTCGCGGTAGTCGAAGAGTTGGTCCGCGGCCTTGGCGCCCGCAGTGCTCGGCACGTGATGAACCGTGCCGACTTGCTCGTGCTCGAGGTCATGGTCCACCTGGCTGAAGGTTACCGCCGCAGGTACCGCGAGCGGGTCGATCCGCGGCAGCAGATGCTCCTGCCGGGCTTCGAGCAAGCTAGCGCTTAATAAGCGGGACGAATTTCCGCTCAGTGGGGCCGAGGTAGAGCTGCCGGGGCCGGTGGATGCGGGAACCGCCGGGGTCGGTATGCATCTCGCGCCAGTGGGCAATCCAGCCGGGAAGCCGGCCCAGCGCGAACAGCACGGTGAACATGTTCTTCGGGATGCCCATCATGCGGTAGATAATACCCGAGTAGAAGTCGACATTCGGGTATAGTTTCCGTTCGACAAAGTAGGGATCCTTCAGCGCCACTTGCTCAAGCTCCTGAGCGAGCTGAAACACCGGATCCTCCATCGCATGGCGCTCAAAGAGTTGGTGGCAGATGTCCTTGACAATCTTCGCCCGCGGGTCGTAGTTCTTGTAGACCCGGTGTCCGAAACCCATCAGGCGGAACGGGTCGTCGGGGTCCTTGGCCCGGTCGACGTACTTGCCCAGGTTCCCGCCGTCTTCTTTGATTTGTTCAAGCATGTTGATACATGCCTCGTTGGCCCCACCGTGCAGGGCACCCCAGAGGGCGTAAATGCCGGCCGAGATGCTTGAGAACAGGTTGACCGTACTGGACCCTACCATGCGAACGGTCGACGTGCTGCAATTCTGCCCATGGTCGGCATGGAGAACCAGAAGTGCATTCAGCGCAACCACAAAGTCCGGGTCGATCTGGTATCGCTCGCTTGGCACGGCGAACATCATGTGCAGGAAGTTCTGGCAATAGGAAAGGTGGTTCTGCGGGTAGATGAACGGTTGCCCATTCGACTGCTTGTAACTGAACGCCGCAATGGTCGGCATCTTGGCCATCATGCGATGGATGGCCAGTTCAACCTGAACGGGATCGTTCGGTTCGAGCGAGTCGGGTGAGTAAATGGCAAGCGCCCCGACCACGGAGCCGAGAATTGCCATGGGGTGGGCCTCCGGCGGGAACCCGGCAAAGATGTTCTTCATCCCTTCGTGCAACAGCGTGTGCGAGCGGATATTCCGGCGGAACTCCTCAAGTTGCTCCCCCGTCGGTAGTTCTCCATAAATCAACAGGTACGCTGTTTCCGTGAAATCGCACCGCTCGGCAATCTCCTCAATGCGATACCCCCTATAACGGAGTATACCAGCCTCCCCGTCGATATAGGTGATATGGCTCCTCGTCGCGCCGGTGTTGGCATAGCCGTCGTCCAGGGTGATATAGCCCGTATCGCGATACAGTCTCGTGATGTCGATGGCGCGGTTCCCCTCGGTGCCCACCAAAACGGGCAGTTCGAATTCGCCACTATCGACGATCAGTTTCGCGGTTTTTGTCATAGTCGTTCTCCCTCGCAGTGTATAGACGAGCACTCGCTGCACCTGCACAGCCCAGTCAGTGTAACAGAGTGGCCGCGGACGGCAAGGGCGGGCCGTTCATTCCAGCGTGGGCCAAACCACTTCGCCGCGAAGCTGAGCCTCGCCCAACTCCTTCTCATAGACGCCGTAGAACATCGTGCTCAGATCGAGCCACAGGGTCAGCCGGTATTTGTCCTCGGCCGAAAGCTTAAGACCATGATGGTCGCCTTGAAGGTGCTCGTAGAGCTTCGAGGCGCGGGCGCCGAAGCGGCCGGGGGTGGTGCGGTATAGGTCGCCGTAATCATGGAAGCCCCATTTCGGCGCCAGGTTGTTGTACGAGGCGTACCACTTCCGCTCGATCGGCTCGCGGCCAAGATTCGGCGCCTTGTCGGCGTTCTCGCTGTGACAACCCACGCAGTTCCGGTCCAATACCGGCTGCACCAGCAGCGGATAGCTGAACGGGCGGGAGCCCTCGACATCGGGCGTCAATTGCGACGGTTCCCGCCGGAGCGCCAGGGGCGTCGAGATCGGCTTTGCCGGCGCCCGGTGTCCCGGCTCGTGGCAGCCCATACACGTGAGATGCTCGGCCTGGTGCAGGTACGTGGCCGAACGCATCGACTGCACGGCCAGGCCGTCCTCGTCGAGCGCCTGGAAGAAGATCGAGCGGTGCGCCGGCACGGTGAAGTGGGCACTGCCGTCGGCCTCGACCGGTACCGTGCCCAGCACGTGCCGTACCGGCACGACCGAGTCGCCCGCCCCGGCAATGCGAATGCCCGTCTCGTGCGGCGGGCCGCCCGAGGGAACCGTCATCGGAAACACCTGCACCACCCGAAGCTGGTGGATCTTCGTGCCCTCCGGCCACGGCAGCAGGCCATCGTACACGTTCATGACCGAAACGGTGGCCTCGGCCGGCGAGCCTCCCTCGCCGACCGGCGGGCGGGCGGCAGGGTCCGTCATCGGGTTGCGAGTGGCCAACTCGGGCATGACCGGCGGCATGGGCCGCGGGCGAAGCGGGATCGGGCTCTGGCTGGCGATGTCCGGGTCGCGGTAAATCAACTCCCGGTTGCCGAACACGTCGACCAGGTAAATGCCGTAGCCGCCGCGAACGTAGTCGCGGCCTTGGAATCCAAGTCCCGGAGTGCTCATGACCGCGTCGTACACGCACAGGTGGTAATGCTCGCTGAGCGGCCAGGGATTGCCGTAGGAGTGGCCGCCACCCTGGGTTTCCGGGAAGCCTTCCTCCGGCGTCAGCCGCTTCAGCGGGGCCGGGCTGTCGTCGTCGGGCACGTGTGGGTCGAGGAGAATGAGCGAGCCGAACGCCTGCCCGTGGTGCGGTGCCCCCGTGCCCACGAACTTCTGCGAGCCGGGAATGGCGCGAACGTCGAGGATCATGTCGGGGCGAAGGCTGCGCGGCGTGTAATTGCCGTAAACCGGCCGCGGGTCGCGCCCGTCGAGCGTGGTAATCCACGGCTTGTGCGCCGTGACCCCGTGGCGGTCGACGTAATCCCAGCGGGTCCAGATGATCCGGCCGTCGTTGGTGACGCTGGGATGCCACTCATTGGTCTCGTGGAAGCTCAGGCAGTTGATGTCGCTGCCGTCTGCGGCCATGTCGTACAGCGTGTAGGTGGGACATACTCGCCCGCACCGCAGGTAGCCGCCCCGCCGTTCGCTGATGAAAGCAATCCGGCCGTTCGGCAGCCACGTGGGGTCGAAGTCGTTCCACGTGCCGTCGGTCAGTTGCTCCAGCCCCGAACCGTCCACGTTTACCTTGAACAAATGGTAACACCAGCCGGGTTCCCAATGGCCGCGGGTGGGGTCCGTGTGGTAATCGTGGGCGCGGTCGCCGCGGCACTCGACGTATGCGAATAGGATGCTCTTGCCGTCGTAGGACAGGTCGGGCGACAGGAACGAACCGCTATCAAGCCGCTCGCCTGCCAATCGGCCGCGCTGCACCACCGAGTTGGCCAGTACGTCCGTTGCCCGCGGGTTGGGGCCGAAGGGATCCTCAAGAATGAACAGACCGGCGGCCCGGGCATCGCTCAGGGACTCCTCGTTCTGCCGCACCTGCTCGGGCGCGCGCATGTGCAACTCGCCGCCGGGGTTCGCGTGGATGCCGTAATACTGGTCGCACATGTGATTGAACGTCGCCCGGTGCCGCTTGATGAACAGCAGGCGGTCGAAGCTCAGCAATGGGTTGGAAAAGGCGATTCGGCGCCGCAACTCGCGCACCTTCTCGAACAGGGCGTAGCGGGCGTCCTGATCTGCCGGGTCGATGGCTGCGCCGGCTTCCTGCAAAGCGGCCAGTTCGGCGCCCAGCGGCGCCAGATCCGGTGCGTCGGGCATCGCCTGCAAATCGGCCAGCAGGGCCGCCGTGCGCCGCAGGACCACGTCGGCCGGATCGCGGTCGGTCTCGTGGATGAGGGCCTGGGAGTGGAATGTCTCGGGCGCCACGCGGGCGAAGTGCTCTCCCCGCCGCAGATCGCGCTTTAGCGCCGTGAACTCCCGCTCCCGCTCGCTCTTCGGCGTACCGTCGGCCGTGTGCCACGGCGAAAGGACGGTCTGCCGCGCGCGGAACTCGACCCCGTCGACCAGCAGGCGCAGCCCAGCCACCGACGCCCACCGCTGCCCCCGCACCTCCGAGAGCGCACGCAGCCGCACGTACCGGCCGGCCACCTTGCTCGGAAACACGATCACGTTCTCGCGGTCGTGATGCTCGAAGGTACCGGCGGCCACCGGTTCGCCGCATTCCTGCTCGACGTCGCTGACGAAAAGCTCGTACTGGGCGATGGTTCCGTTTCCCCCGCCGGGCCGCGGCAGGTAGGCGAACCCGCCGATTTCATAACGCGCGCCCAGGTCGATTCGCAACTCGTGCGGCGGCGCCGGGTTGTCCACCTGAAAGTCGGTATGCCACATCGTCGCCGGGTTGCCGTCCATTGCCCGATAGCCTTCGTAGCCCGACGCCTCGCTGTTGGGGCGAACGGTTACCATGACGGTCTTCACCTCAGCAGCAGCGCTCGCCGCCAAAGCAACGGCGGTCAGCCCAGACGCAACGCCCCATAAGAGTTGAGCTTTCATCGCGAATCCTCCCGGCAAGTTGGCGATTGGAGTTGATCGAGACACAACAGTCGGACGTTCCAGAGCGATCGGGTGGCGCGCTCGGATGCACGAAGGCGTGGCGAACCGGAGCCTTGCGCCAAAGGCCGGCGACCTTCGTGCCGCAGGACGTGCGATCCGGCGCACCCAAAGGCATCGATTCCATCAATCGCTCACGCTCGGTTCCCACCCGCCACGCACGCTCCATTGTGCCCCACCGGTGGGCAAGCGGTCAAGGTGAAGTGCTTGACAAGACCTTGGGGGGCTCTTCCGTTTCCAGGTGCAGACAGCCTTTGTTTTGGGGACGGCACAGCGGCGTGTGCCTACTACATTGCCGCGGCCTGCACCTAGAAACGGAAGAGCCCCTTGGGGTTTGGTCGAGGTTCAACTGTCAAGACCCTGCAAACGTGCCGTAACCTTCCAGATTGCAGCAACGGGCTCAAATGCCTCGGCAAGCAGGATGCTTACCCCACGTTTGAAGTGGCTGCCCTCAGGGTGTTTGACCACGCTGCCCGTTTCGCCTAGACTTGAACTCCGTACGGTTCCCCTTTGCGCTGACTTCTTGGGAGGGTTGCCTGCCCAGCCGCCGCAACGAGTACCCTGCGCGACCAAACGCAGGGAGCCTCCGGTTTCCGCGTCACGTTGGGGAATCTGTCCGATGGATTCACCGCTTCAGCCGCGAACCCGGGACTGTCCCCTCACCGTACAGGAAAGAGGACTACCCGCGCCGCCACCCCGTGAACTTTACCTGCACCACGACAACGTCTGTTTTGAAAGGAGAGTCATGCGAAACGACAATACAACCCTGTCCAGAAGAACATTCCTTGGCACAACTGCGGCTTTGGCGGCATCGTCGATGGTGCCGGGCCGCGTTTTGGCCTCAGCCGATGCGGCCCGCCCCGACTCTGTATTCGGCGGCGTTCAGATTGGCGTGATCACTTACAGCTATCGTTCACTGCCAGGCTCGGCCGAAGATCTGCTCCGATACGTGGTTCAATGCGGCATCAGTTCGATCGAATTGATGGGCGGGCCCGCCGAGCAATTCGCCAAGGCGTATATGAGCAGTGAAGTAGGCCGGGACTCGTCAGACCCAATGGCGGGCTTCAAGGCGCTGCGGAAGATGTACAACGACGCCGGCGTGGGCATCCACATCCTCAAATTCGGCAACATCGGGAATCCCGGAATGTCGGATGAACAGATCGATTATTACTTCGAGGCCGCCAAGGCCGTCGGCGCCCGCGGCATTACGCGGGAAATCTCCGACGACGCCGCGAAGCGGCTCGGGCCGATCGCCGACAGGCACAAGATCATGATCGGGTTCCACAATCACACCCAGATCACTCCGACCACGTACGACGGCGACATCCTCTCGTACGGCAAGTACCTGGGGATCAACCTCGACATTGGGCATTATGTTGCCGGCACGAACGAGTCGCCCATTCCACAAATCGAGAAGCATCACGAACGGATGCTCAGCCTGCACCTGAAGGACCGCAAGAAGGACAACGGCCCGAACACGCCGTTTGGCGAGGGCGACACGCCCATCGCCGAAAGCTTGCAGTACGTGAAGCAGAACAAGCTGGCGTTCCCAGCCGACATCGAACTGGAGTATCCCATTCCCGAAGGCTCGGACGCCGTCAAGGAAGTGACACGGTGTGTCCAATTCTGCAAGGCGGCCCTTGGCTAACGCGACTTGCGCGGGTGCGGCTATCCCGGATTATTCACGTAGGGTGGGACAAGGTCGCGTAAGTCATTGGTGGGCCTGCGCAAGCCATGCCTGACGTGGTTTGCACGCCGTGCGCTGGAAGCAGGCCCGGCCAAGCGACCGAAGACCCACCAGGGTCTTGGCTTGCTGGTCACCACCCTACATCGTCATGAATAATCCGGGCTATTCAAGCGCCGTCACCCTGGACCTTCTTGAGCAGCTCGGACAGTCGCCGGACGACGTCGGGATGCTCAGCGTAGACATTGCGAGTTTCGGCGGGATCGGACTCGAGGTGGTAGAGTTGGCCCGGCGGGCCGCCCTCCTTTGCCGGATCCAGTTGGCGGGGTTGGGTGAATCCGCCGGAGCCGCGGGCGGGAATCAGCTTCCAAGGGCCCTGGCGAATCGCAAATACGCCCCAAAGCGAATGATGCACGGCGAAGTCGCGGACGGGCTCAGCGGGGTTGGCGCTGAGAAGGGCCGGTAGGATGTTGCGGCTGTCGGGGCCGGCGCCGGGTGGCAACTCGACACCGGTTATGGCGGCGGCCGTCGCGAGCAGGTCGGTCAGCTCGATCAGCTCACCGCTGACCGCGCCGGCCGGAGTCTTGCCCGGCCAGCGGACGATGAAGGGGACCCGGTGGCCGCCTTCCCAGATGTCGGCTTTGGTACCCCGCAAGCGGGCGTTACCCTGATGACCGAACTCCTGGATGTGCGCCGCCCGGCCGCCAATACGGTAGTGCTTCACGTCGTCGGCTTCCTCGGCCTCCCAGTAATGGTAAAGCCCGCCGTTGTCGGATGTGAAGATCACCAGGGTGTTGTCGGCCAGGTTGGTGCGATCGAGCGTTTCGAGGATAGCGCCCAAGAAGGCGTCCGTTTCAACGACGAAATCGCCATACTCGCCTGCCTGGCTTCTGCCGCGGTATTCGTCGTTGACCACCACCGGCAGGTGCGGCGAGGTGAGCGCGGCGTACAGGAAGAAGGGCGTCGTGGGCTCGGCGGCCCGCCGTTCGATAAAGGCCACGGCCTCTCCCGCAAGCCGCGGCATCACGCCGTGGATTGTGAAGTCCGGCGATCGCACCCCCTCGTCCACCGCCATGAAGTTGGCGTCCCGCATGCGATCCTGATGCAACACCGGAAGATGCAGAACGCGGTCGTTCCGGATATAGCAGAAGGGTGACATGTTCAGCGACGCGGAAATACCGAAGTAATGATCGAATCCAACGGCGATCGGCCCGCCGGACAGCGGCCTGGTGAAGTCCACGTCATGGCCCGGACGCGGCGGCCCGGTGCGGTCCAATGGTACGGCGGGGACAGGGTTGCCGTTGGTGTCGGTCCACTGGAAGCCGAGGTGCCACTTGCCAATTGCTCCGGTGACGTAGCCCTGTTCCTTCAGTAGCGAAGCCACCGTTACCTGGCCCGGCTCGATCAAGGGCGGGTCGAATCCGTCCAGCACCCGGTGCTTCAGCCGCGTGCGCCAGCAGTAACGTCCCGTGAGAAGGCCGTACCGGGTCGGAGTGCAAACTGCCGAGGGCGTGTGCGCATCGGTGAATCGCATGCCTTCCGCCGCGAGCCGGTCAGCATGCGGCGTGGCAATCTTCGACTGTGGATTGTAGCAGGAAACATCGCCGTACCCGAGATCGTCGGCCAGAACCAGCACGATATTCGGCCGCGTCGTGTCGGCGGGGGCCTGGGTGCCCGGGAAGAAACATAGCAATGTGGCGAGTACGGCAAGCATCCTTTTCACGGCGATTCTCCGGAGGGACTGGCCGCAACAATGCTAACCTTCCCCGGTCGGCGCGTCAAGCATCTGGCGGCCGGATGTCATTGTAGGGAGTCTATCTGACGCCGCTCTGCTGTCTGGGGAGCCCTTCCGCTTGGGTGCCACGCAAATCGGTACAGTCCCCGGCTGACCGTTCTTCTCTGCCCCGTCTAGCACTCCTGACCGCAATTGCCTATCATGGGAGTGTCGCGCACCACCATTCACTCCGGGTTCGTGAGTATGCTCGGATCGGAGGCGCGAGCTGTCCTCGCCGTTGCACGCGAAAGGGACGATCCCCCAAAGAACAGTTGTCCGGGCTTCTTCCATCATTAGCCGCCAACCATGCCACGTATTCGTGTTGCCGCCGCCGCACTGAACCAGACGCCGCTGGACTGGCCGGGCAACGGGGCCCGGGTTGTTGAAGCCATCGAGCGTGCGCGGGCCGCAGGCGCCCAGGTGCTCTGCCTGCCGGAGTTGTGTCTTACCGGCTACGGCTGTGAGGACGCATTCCACAGCCCGGGCCTTCAGGCAACGGCGCGGGAGGTTCTTGGAGAGGTTGTCCCTGCAACCAGTGGGATGATTGTCAGCCTGGGGCTTCCGCTGTTGCACCGCAACGGCGTTTTCGACTGCGCGTGCCTGGCGGTCGACGGCCGAATTACCGGCTTCGTGGCGAAGCGGTTTCTCTCGGGCGACGGGTTGCATTACGAGCCTCGGTGGTTCAAGCCCTGGCCGCAGGGGGTGCGCGACCTGGTTAACATTTCCGGCGAGCCGTATCCGATTGGCGACCTGGTGTTCGATTGCGGCGGCATACGGATCGGGTTCGAAATATGCGAGGACGCCTGGGTCGCTGCCCGGCCCGGCGGTGGCATGGCGCCCCACGGCGTCGACGTGATCCTCAACCCCAGCGCAAGCCACTTCGCGTTCGGTAAGTTCGAGGTCCGCAAGCGGCTGGTCCTTGAGGGTTCCCGGGCGTTCAGCACGAGCTATGTGTATTCCAACCTGCTGGGCAACGAGGCGGGCCGGATCATCTACGACGGCGGCGCGCTGATCGCCTCGGCGGGACGCCTGATGGCCCAGGGATCGCGATTCTCCTATCAGCCGGTCGAAGTGATCACGGCCGTTGTCGACGTGGCGGCCACGCGCATGCGGTCGGCACAGCTTGCCAGCTTCCAGCCTGATTTGGCCGCGAATCGGGCTTCCGAGGTCGCGTGCCCGTTCGAGTGGCTTGACGTCGCACCGGAGCCGATCCTGCTGAAGTCGGCGGAATGGGAGTCGAGTGCCCGGCTAAAGGAGGAAGAGTTCGCCCGGGCCATCTCGCTGGGCCTGTTCGACTATCTGCGCAAGAGCCGCTCGCACGGATTCGTCGTCAGTCTCAGCGGCGGGGCCGATTCCTCGGCTACGGCGTGCCTGGTAGCGCTAATGGTCCAACTTGCCTGCGCTGAATTGGGCGACGAATGGTTCCGCGACGCGTTGCGCTATATTGACGGCCTCCAGGAATGCGGCGATCGGCGCAAGAACGTGCGCCGCCTGCTCCACTGCGTGTACCAGGCATCCGAGAACAGCAGTTCTACCACGCGCGACGCGGCGGCAGACGTCGCGGCGGCCGTCGGAGCCGAGTTCTCTGAAACGAACATCGACGCGGCAGTGCGGGGCTATGTCGATATGATCGAAAACGCAATCGGGCGCAAACTCACTTGGGAAACCGACGATATTTCGCTTCAGAACGTCCAGGCGCGGGCGCGAGCGCCGGGCGTCTGGCTGCTGGCGAACGTGAAGCGGGCCCTGTTGCTCTCGACCAGCAACCGTAGCGAGGCGGCCGTCGGATACGCCACAATGGACGGCGATACGTGCGGCGGCTTGGCGCCCATCGCAGGCATCGACAAGGCGTTCCTGCGCCGCTGGCTCAAGTGGCTTGAAACAGAGGGCCCGGCCGGCATCGAACCGATCGCCGCACTGGCGGCGGTGAACCGCTTGCAGCCCACCGCCGAACTGCGGCCGCCCGACTCGGGCCAGACCGACGAAGAAGACCTCATGCCCTATCCCGTGCTCGACGCCGTCGAGAGGGCGGCCATTCGTGACAAGCAGCCGCCGCGCGAGGTGTTCCGCCAGGTCCATTCGGAGTTTCCCGAGTATTCGCCGGAACAGTTGTGCGGGTTTGTCGAGCGATTCTTCCGCCTCTGGTGCCGCAACCAGTGGAAACGGGAGCGATACGCGCCCTCGTTCCACGTGGACGACGAGAACCTCGATCCGAAGACCTGGTGCCGGTTTCCCATCCTATCCGGCGGGTTCGAACGCGAGTTGGCCCGGCTGCGGGAGTATGTGCGGACACCATCGTATTGACTATGAACACGCATAGGAGATTGTCCCCTTCGGGGGCAATCTGCCCGTTTGCTCTTCGCCAACCAGCCCCCAAAATACCATGAACGTCCTGATCCTGACTGATCTGCAGAACGACTTCTGCCCGGGCGGCGCTCTCGCCGTGCCCGAGGGCGACGTTGTCATTCCGCTGGCCAACCGGCTGCAACAGTGTTTCGATCTGGTGGTTGCTACGCAGGACTGGCACCCGGCGGACCACGGGAGCTTCGCTGCCAATCATCCGGGCCGAGAGCCGGGTGACGTCATCGAACTCGGCGGGCTTCAGCAGGTCCTCTGGCCCGTCCACTGCGTACAAAGCACCTCGGGCGCCGAGCTGCACCCCGACCTGGACACCTCGAAGCTGGCCCGAGTGTTTCGCAAGGGCACCGACCCGCAGATCGACAGCTATAGCTGCTTCTTCGACAATGGCCACCGCAAATCGACGGGGCTGTGCGAGTATCTCAAGCAGGAAGGTGTTACCGACGTCTACCTGTGCGGGCTGGCACTGGATTACTGCGTGAAGTTTTCCGCGCTCGACGCCGTCGCGCAGGGTTTCACCACGTGGCTCATTGAGGATGCCTGCCGCGGGATCGACCGGGAACCTGGCGACATCGACCGGGCGATTGAGCAGATGCGGCAGGAAGGCGTGCGAGTTGTCCGAACAAAGGAGTTGATTCAGTAGCATGACCCCATCTGGCACGAACCATCGTCGCGTGCTCGCCGAAGGCCGCCACGTTCGACTCGTCGAACAAGCGGGCTGGGAGTGGGCTGAGCGTGTGCGGGTGTCCGGAGTGGTGGCCGTCGCGGCAGTGACGCCTGACGGCCAGCTCGTACTTACCGAGCAGTATCGGCCACCCGTCGAAACGCGCGTGCTCGACTTGCCTGCCGGACTGGCCGGCGACTTAGCCGGCGCCGAGAACGAGTCATTGCTCGTTGCCGCACGGCGCGAGTTAATGGAAGAGACCGGCTATGAGTCGGACCAGTGGAGGCACCTGTCTGAAGGCCCCACTTCGCCGGGCATGACCAATGAAATGGTTGCCTTCTACCTTGCGCTGTACGCGGAGCGAACCGGCCCGGGTGGAGGCGACGCATCGGAGACCATCGACGTGCACGTTGTTCCTCTGAAGCAACTCCACCCGTGGCTGGAATCACGGCGCGGGGCCGGCGTACTGATTGATCCGAAGGTGTACGTGGGGGCCTATTTTGCGTCCGGCGGTTGCCATTGAGTCGAGTTCCTCAGCTGGCAAGAGCCACACTACGGTCGTACCATGAAAGTGCCATCCATCGCCCAAGGCCGCGAATTCCTCCGCGACACGGTCCGTCTACACTTCGACTTCTCCACAACGGATCAAAGCCGTGGCGTGCCGCCCCCGCCGTTAGAAAAGCCCGCACCTGCCGACGGGCTGCGCATCGACCTGCCGAAACCGGACAGCTTAGGTGCACTCGGGCAATACGATCTCGGCAGGGCCATCGGCCAACGGCACAGTCGCCGCCGCTTCTCTTCCGGGCCGCTGTCGATTGCAGAGTTGTCCTTCCTCTTGTGGGCGACTCAGGGCGTGCGGTCGGTGAAGACAGACGGCTGTGTATGCCGAACCGTGCCTTCCGGCGGAAATCGGCACGCATTGGAAACGTATCTGTGCGTATTTCGAGTGGAGGACGTTGCGCCGGCCTTCTATCGGTACTTGCCGCTGGAGCACCAGCTTGTGCTGCAGTTTGAGGAGCCACGCGCCGCCCGGCGCCTCGCCGAGGCCGCGCTTGGCCAGTCGTTTGTCGCGGAGTCGGCGGCGACGTTCTTCTGGAGTGCGGTTCCTTACCGAATGGAATGGCGGTACGGAGCGGCATCGCACAAGGTCATCGCCCTGGACGCCGGGCACGTGTGCCAAAACCTTTACCTGGCGTGCGAGGCCATTGGGGCCGGAACGTGCGCCGTTGCCGCGTACCATCAGCAGAAGCTCGATGAACTCCTGCGTCTGGACGGCCGCGACGAGTTCGTCATCTACCTGGCACCGGTCGGGAAGGTGTAGCCCCGGTGGTTCGCGCCTGCCACGGCAGAATGGACGCCAATTGAGTTCCTCGCTTCTGACGCCGACCCGCCGAATGTCCCCGGCTTGTCCCTCGTCGTTATCCACAAGTTTGAGTCGTACAGAGGGCCACTTGCGGGCTTGTCCCGAGCAAGCCGAAGGCCATCGAGTCCTGAAGCCTGCCGGAACAGAAACCGCATGAGGTTCGGCCGCCCATGGGTTAGCGCGGATTATTCACCTATCGTGGATCATCCGGGTTAGATTGTGCTTACCCCCAGTTCCGGTTGCGGCAGCTGTCTCGGCCCGAAAGGGTGGCCCGGCCCGGAATGTTCCTTGCCCACAAAACCACCCCTATGGTATTAGTGTGCACCAGCCGCCTTGGCGTACTTCGCTAGATGGGGTTCTTGTTCATAAGCCCTTTGCTGCAAATCCTTTGCGTGTGTAAGCCCTGGCATCCAGGACAAGACGACAACGCGACGCATGCTACCCAACTACCCCGGACGTCGCGTTCTATGCAACAGCACCATATTGCCCTGAAACCCTTGCTTGTCTATAATGAAAGTCTGACGTGGAGGCTATGGGCTCGTTGGATGAGCGCGCATGGCTCGGCCGAGCTAGGAATGCTAGCTAATGGGGGCGGCTTCCTGCCTTCGACGGCCGTCCGAATCCTGTCCGGCAGGCGTCGTAGAGCATGGGGAACCTGCGATGCCGACCGTACGAATGTGCCAGCGTTGGCGGTTTCACCGCCGCGAATCGACCTGATAAGCGAGTCGACCAATGACCAACAACCAACCATCCGACACAACGCTTCGCGACGTCTACCGCGCTTTGCTCCGGCATCGCGGCAAGGCATTGTTGTTCTTCTTCGCGACGATGACGGTCACGGTGCTGGCGACAATTTTGACACCGAGGGCGTACCTTTCGGAATCGAAGCTATTTGTCCGGCTCGGGAGGGAAAACGTCACGCTGGACCCGACGGTTACCCTGGGCAATGACCCCGTTGTGATCACTCCGTACGCCCGCGAAGACGAGATGAACTCGATGGCGGAAATGCTGTCGAGTCGCGCCATGCTCGAACGCGTGGTCGATTCAGTTGGCCCTGAAGCCGTACTTGAGATCGGTTCTCCGGACAGCGACTCCCGACCATTAGTCCAACAGGCCAGCACGATGCCGGCGCCGCAGACTTCGGGCAGCCCGGCGGAGCGGGCTATGGCGTACGCCACTGGAATGGCTCGCCAGGCTCTGTATGTTGACGAGCTGTCGGTTCGTGAACGCGCGATTCGTCACATGGCGGGTCAATTGAAGGTTCAACCCGTGCGAAAGTCGTACATCGTCGGATTGGCCTACGAAGCCGCGACGCCTGAACTGGCTCAGCGGATTGTGGCCGAATTGGTCGAGGCGTACCTGGAGGAGCACGCCCGGCTGAATAGGGTTCCGGGTTCGCACCGGTTCTTCGTGGAACAGGCCGAGCGGTTGCGGGGCGAACTTGGGGACCTTGAAAACGAGTTGGCAAGTCTGAAGATGCAGACGGGCCTGGCCTCGCCCGACGATCAGCGCGTTCAGATGATCACGCGCGCCGGCCGCCTTGAGGACGAATTGCTCGAAGCGGAATCGGCCCGGGCTGAGGTGGATGCCAAGGTCCGTGCGATCCGGAAGAAACTGGCCGACCTGCCTGAAGAACGGGTGGCCGAGACTACCGAGGGAATCAACGACTCGGGAACGGACGGCATTCGTCAGCAGTTCTTCGCGCTGCAATTGCAGGAGAAGCAGGCGGCGGCCATCTATACCGAATCGCATCCCCGGCTGATGGCGATTCGCGAGGAACTGGCAGCGGCGAAGGAGGTTCACGACCGGGAGGAACGTACGCGGGTCGAGGTGAAGAGGGCGCCGGACAGCATCTATGAGCAGACCCGGCTGGCCCTTGCCGCCGAGGAGCCGCTGTTGGAGTCGCTCACGGCAAAGACCGGCGCACTGCAACGGCAGTTGGCGGAAGCCCGAGGGCAAATCGAGACGCTCAGTGCCGAGGAATTGCGGATCGCCAGGCTCACGCGCGAGATTGAACTCCGCGAGGCCGATTACCGGAAGTACGCCGTCAACCTGGAGCAGGCGAGAATCGATGACGCACTGGAGTCGCAGCGCATGTCGAATATCAGCGTGATGCAACCGGCATCCTTCGAGGCACGCCCGGTGCGCCCGCGCACCGTGTTGAATCTGGCTATTGGCACGCTGATCGGCCTGTTCGGGGCGTTCGGCATGGCGTTATTCGCCGAATATGCCGACCACTCCTTCCGCACGCCGGAAGACATCGAATGCAACCTGGAGCTGCCGGCGCTCGTGGCCATTCCGCGCATGCGCCGTAAGGCTGTCAAGACGAATGGGAGGAACTGATCCATGATAGGACAACCAACCATCCCGTTGCCGGTCGAGACGGATTCGATGCTGCAGCATCTGGCCGAAGAGTCCGGCGAGTACTTCCGGACCGTCTTGCGGCACTTGCAGTGGCCGGCGGCTGGCGGCTGGGAAGGGGGCAGTGCCACTGCTCCGTTCCGCACACTCGGTGTGACGAGTTGCTCCCGCCGGGAAGGCGTCAGCATGGTCGCCGCCCAACTGTCGGCGGCTGCCGTGCATTTGGATGAGGGGCCGGTGTTACTGGTCGATGCCAACTTGACCCACCCGGCAGTGCATGAACTGTTCGACGTGGACTTCAGCCCGGGCCTGTCCGAAGCGTTGCTGGACCCGGCCATATTGCCTGCCTGCGTGCAGCCCTCGGGCCGCGACCATCTGTCCTTGCTGACCGCAGGCGAGCCGAACGGCCATTTGCCGAAGGCGTTCGACACGGGCGGCATCGGCAGCGTTATCGAGACGCTTGCGCAGGAATACAAGCTCATCGTGTTCGACATGCCGCCGGCCGGCGAGCAGAGCGCCGCGCTGCGCTTGGCTGGACTGCTCGATGCCGTGGTGATTGTCGTCGAAGCCGAGCGCGTGTGCTACGAGGTGGCCCGCCGCACCCGGCAACTGCTGGAGCGGGCAGGCGCAAGCGTGCGCGGCGCCGTGCTCAACAAGCGGCGCGATTATGTGCCCCGGTGGCTCTACCGGACCTAGCAACAACGCAGCGGCTCCGACAGATCTCCTGCACCGATCCTACCCTCCCACTTGGCAATACCGCACCGGACTCCGGCAATGGTTTCGTTACAGCAACGCTGCCCCTCGCGATGTGAACCTGTTCTCACCGTGCGCCGTAAGGTGCAAGCCCGCCGCGCGCACAAGCCCATCGAAATGGTTCAGTTGTTGGAGCGGGAACGCGATCGGACCGACCGGTCAGGGACACCTTTCGCCATGATCGTGTTCCAGGCCAACGACGCCGGAACGCGGCGCGACGTTCATAGCTCGCTGCTGCGGGTCCTTGCGGAGCGGTTGCGCATCTCCGACGAATTCGGGTACCTTGATCGATGGCGGCTTGCAGTAGTTCTGCCGGCCACCTCGCCTTCGGGTGCCTGGACCGTGGTCGACGACGTGAGCCTGAAACTGCCGGCCGATCTGCCGCTTCCGCAGTGCGACGTGTATGCCTATCCCGGCGAAGAAGCCGGGAAGACGCCGGACAGCGACAGTTCCGACACGTACGAATTGAGTGGGGCCGGAGCGAACGGCAATGGTGAAGAAGGTGGCAACGGTTCGAGCGATCATGGCGACCGGCGGGTGGTTCCACGAGTGGAACAACAGCAACATGCCGAACCGGCGCTTTGCCAAGGAGGCGTCTTGCGGCCGGTGCGACCGCTTCAACCGCTGTTCATCCGGCCGCTGCCCCGGTGGAAGCGGGCAGTGGATATCGTCGTCGCCTCGATTGTCGTCATTGTCCTGTCGCCTCTGTTGCTGGCGATAGCGCTGATGGTCAAGCTGACCTCACCCGGCCCGGTATTGTTCCGTCAAATGCGTTCCGGCCTTGGTGGGCGGCCATTTGAGTTCTACAAGTTCCGGTCCATGGTCCCTGACGCAGAGGCAAAGAAGGCCGATCTACTGGCGCTGAACGAACAGGACGGCCCGGCATTCAAGATGCGTCGCGACCCGCGTGTGACGCCGCTCGGCTTCCTTCTCCGGAAGGCAAGCCTGGACGAACTCCCGCAGCTCTGGAACGTGCTGCGCGGCGACATGTCGCTGGTCGGCCCGCGCCCGCTGCCTTGCAGCGAGTCGGAGGCTTGCACCGGCTGGCACCGCCGCCGGCTCGAGGTGACGCCGGGACTGACGTGCATTTGGCAGGTGGAGGGCCGTTCGCGGGTGAGCTTCGACGATTGGGTCAGGATGGATATTCGCTATATGCGTTTGTGTTCCATGATGAAAGACGCAGTACTCATGGTTCGGACCTTGCCGGCGATGTTGCTGCGGAGGGGAGTTTGAGGATGGGAAGCAGAGTGCGATCGGGATTTCGTGATTGAAGGCCATGGGAGCGGAAGTGTGAGCACACAGGAGATCATGGTGAGCGCCGGCGCTGCGGCAAGCGAGGCTGCGCTGGATCGGGAGGCGACCATAATGTGCCCGCCGGTCGCGCTCCGGATCCGTGCGCTGCTGAGCCACGTTCAGGCCAGGCGGGCCGCTCTTACGCTCACCGACCAGGTTGCCGTCAGCGGCACCAACTTCGTTACCACGGTCCTCCTTGGGCGGTTCTGTTTGCAGGAAGAACTCGGCCTGTATGCCTTGGGATTCAGCCTGGTGCTGCTCCTGGGAGGCGCCGCGAACGCACTGGTCTGGATGCCTTACATGTTCAACAGCCCTCATCAACGGAACGGTCGCCGGCTGCGATTCACCGGAAGCGTCACGATTCATATGGCGCTGTTCTGCCTTCTCACTGCGGTGGGCCTAGGCGTGGCCGCCGCCTTAACCGCAATTCGCGGCGAGCATCCGGAGTTATCCGGACTGTTCGCCGTGCTGGCGGTGGCCGGATCGCTGATGCTCTTTCGTGAATACATGCGCCGCGTCTATTTGGCGCAGATGCGCCCCGGCCGGGCTCTGCTGTTGAACGTCGGCATGGCGGGAATACAGCTAGCCGGATTGGCAACCGTCATGCGCAGGGGAATGCTCTCCTCCCATAGTGCCTATTGGGTCATTGGCGCGTCATGCGCCCTGCTGACGGCAGCCTGGCTCGTAACCGAGCGGACCCGCATGAAGGTATGCTGGCACGCGGTCGTACCCGACTGGCGTCGGAACTGGAAAACCGGGCGATGGATCTTTGCAGGAAGCATGGTGCGCCTTGTGTCGACGGATATCTATCCATGGCTTCTGGCCGCGTTTCACGGACTGCCTGCGGTTGCCGTCCTGGCGGCGGCTCGCGGCGTGATTGTCTTCGCGAATCCCCTGCTGCTTGGCATCGGCAATTTCGCCGGGCCTTTTGCTGCCCACGCCTGCGCCGACCATGGCCTGCGGGGGCTGCGTCAGAGGGTCTTCTGGGGCACGGTTGCCATCGCGGCCATTATGGGCACGTTCTGCGCGGCTGTCTTCATGTGGGGCGCCGACGTGATGGAACTCCTCTTCGGATCGCGGTATGCCGGGCAGGCCGGTGTGGTGCGCGCGCTGGCGCTCGGCCAGCTTGTCGAGGCGATGTGCATTCCCGTCGGCCTGGGGCTCCTGGTGGCGCAACGGGCCAACTATGAGTTGATTGGTGCCGTTGTCCAACTCGCTGCGATGGTTTCCGCTGGGCTATGGCTGGTATGGCATTTCGGGCCGGCTGGCGTGGGCTATGGGTCCGCCGTCGCCTACCTTGCCACGGGGATCATCGGATGGATTGGCTTCGAAAGGACCATTCGCCGTGCTTAGTACAGATGTGGAAAAAATGGCACAATGCCCGGCAGCGAGACCTGCGCAAGCGCTGCGCACGCGCAGGCCGAGAGTCGCTATCTTGACCAACATCCTTGCGCCGTATCGGATTCCGATCTTCGAGAGAATGGCCGAGTCATTCGATATCCTCGTGCTGCACTCTTCCCTGGAGGCCAATCGCGCGTCGTGGAAACACCTGGCGTCGCATGTCGCGAGGTGCCGAACGAAGAGAAGCTGGGGAATCACCGTTCCACTTAGGTACAGGACGGGCAAGTGGGTTTACGATCATCGCTACTTGCACATCAATCCCGGATTCTTCATGGATCTCGTCCGTGAGAAGCCCGACGCGGTCATTTCGGGCGAAATGGGCTTCCGTACCTTTGCGGCCTTGCTGTACGCGCGCCTTTTCCGCAAGCCGCTCTGGGTATTGTGCGAGGACACACCGCACGCGCAGCGGCATGCACCATGGTGGAAGAGAGCGATTCGGCGCTGGTTTGCCCGGCGAAACGTGCGTTGGATCAGTCATGGCGTTCTCTCGACTGGCTATCTGCGATCTCTGGGCGTCGCGGGCGAAGGAATCGTTCAGGTGCAGAATTGCGTGGACGAATCGCGGTTCGGTTCCCAGGGGCCGGCGCGTTTCACGTTGAGCCCGCGCCCGGTTGTCCTCAGCGTGGGCAGGTTGGTCTCGCTGAAGGGGTTCGACGCCTTGTTCCGGGCGGCCGCCCGCGTGCAGTCGGCAGGGCACACGTTTTCGCTACTCGTGGTCGGTGAAGGCCCGGAGGAATCGAACCTTCGCCGGCTGGCCGGAGACCTGGGCCTTCGGAACGTGCATTTTCGCGGGAATCACGCCCCCGAGGTCATGGACCAGGTGTATCGCAGCGGGGACATCTTCGTCTTCCCGACTCGCGAGGACGTTTGGGGCCTTGCGGTGTGCGAGGCGTTGCTGTGCGGCCTGCCCGTTCTGTGCTCGATCCATGCGGGATGCGCTCCGGATATCGTCCCGAGAGAGAACCAGTTCGATCCGGACAACCTTGCGGAGTTTGAAGCGGTGCTGACCCGGGCTATTGCCGGATCGGTGGCACCGGCCGATTGCAGTTGCTTGTGGAAGATATGCGATGTTGCCGACGCCATTGTGAATGATGTGTGGACGGTATTGCAGGTTCGCCGCCGCGGAAGCGGGCATTGTGTCGATGCGCGTCGCATAGCAGGTTCCGTACCCGCTAAGACATTCGGAGCCGAATGATGCAAGCCTGCACACCAAGTCCTCTTGAACGTGAATGGGCGGCCCCGACGGGAGTGTCTCTGGATCGCCTTTATGTTCTCAGTGTTCCCATTGCCGCGGGCATTTCGAGTGTGAGCGGGCCGCGATTCGGGGGGCTGCACTACACGGGCTTCATCTGGATGGCGTACCTGTGTTGTGGAACGCTATTGGTACTGCGGCATCCCGATGCAATACGATTTCCGGTTCGACTATGGCTACCGTTTGTCGGGCTGGCGCTGATGTCGCTGATATGGGGTGGACTCGACAGCTTCCGGCAGATTCAGGCGATTCTGCAATGGACGACCACCGTGGTGGTGGGAATGGTCGCATCCATGACCGTTCGTCGCGAGGATGATCTTGAGCGGCTGATGCGCGCATACGGCTGGGCGTTGCTCCTGGTAACGGGCATGTTTCTGTTCTTTCACTTCGGACCGGGGACACGATGGCAGGATAGTGATGCGGGGCGAGGCTTCAGCCACCGTACGGCCGCGATAACCCTGGCGTTGCTCGCCGGAGTGGCCAGTGTCCACGTCAGTCGCCGTGCCGTTCGCCGGACGGCCGCATGGTCCGGCTGCCTGCTTCTGGGGATCGTGACCGGGAGCCGCATGGCAACGGCATGCATGATGCTGGCCCCTCTTGCCAATCCCCTTTGGCGCAGCAAGGCTGGAAAGGCTGGATTCGTATTGGGACTAGGGCTGCTCACCGTCCTTCTTGCCAATACAGCCGCTTTTCAGGAACGGTTCTTTCACAGTGGCCGTGGGAACCTCGGCAGTCTTTTCTCCGGTGACCTCGACAGCAGCGGCCGCGATCATCTGTGGTCGTTTCTTTGGTCGGAAGCCCTGCAGCGGCCGTTTTTCGGGCATGGGGCAGGTTCGTCCGCAGCCTATCTCCAAAAAGCGGGTTTCCTTCTGGCCCATCCGCATAACGAGTATCTGCGGATTGTCTTCGAGATGGGATTCGTTGGCCTGGCGGTATTCATGGGAGCCGTGGTCCTTCAGGGGTTCGACTGCTATGGGCGCGCCCTGAAGGCCGGTCCAGGCGTGCGATACGCGTTTGCCGCGGCGGTCGTAGGCTTGTTTATATTGCTGGTGATTTCGGTCACCGATAATCCGCTGGTTTACAACCTCGGATTCATGCACCCGTTGTTTGCCTTGATTGGCGCAGCCTACGGAGCCGCAGCCGGAACGATGAGACTTGGCGCCGAGGTCACCGTGGGAGCAACGACGAAGCAAGCGCCTCCATTCGGCGGATACTAAAAATGCACGTAATGATGGTTCACAACTTCTATCAGCAACCCGGCGGCGAGGACCGCGTCTTCGCCGACGAGGCGAACCTGCTGGAACGCCGTGGGCACGTCGTCGAACGTTTTGCGTTGCACAACTCGTCCATTGACGGCCAGAGAGCCTGGAGAGTGTTGTCCGACACCTTCTGGAACCGCCGTGCCGCCAAAGCGGTTCACGACACGGTGAGGAAATCGAAGATTGCGATTGTCCATTTCCACAACATATTCCCGTTGATTTCGCCGGCTGCCTATTACGGTGCCCGCGCCGCCGGCGCAGCCGTCGTGCAAACCTTGCACAACTTCCGGCTTCTTTGTCCGAATGCCCTGTTCTTGCGGAGAGGCCGAGCTTGCGAGAAGTGCCTTGGTCGGCGTCTCGCCTGGCCGGCCGCCGTCCATCGCTGCTATCGGAACAGCCGCCTGCAGAGCACCGCCGTGGCCGCAATGCTGGCGTTCCACCGGACCATGGGAACGTGGCGCAGGGCCGTGGATGCATTCATTTGCCTGTCGCAGTTCTCGCACGCGAAGTTCATTGAGGGCGGGCTTCCTCCGCACAAACTCTTCGTGAAGAGCAACTTTGTGGACACGGATCCGGGCATGTCGTTGCGGGAAAGGACGGGTACGGCGTTTGTGGGGAGGCTTGGAGCCGAGAAGGGACTCGAACTGTTGTTGGACGCCTGGCGGCAAGTGCCCGGCGACGTGAACTTGTACGTCGCGGGGGAAGGACCGTTGCACGACTACCTGCGGCGTGCCGCCGAACGGGACCGGCGCATTGTCCCGATGGGGACGATACCGCCGAGTGAGGTGGACGAGCTCCTCGGCAGCGTCGCATGTCTCGTAGTGCCGTCCATTTGTTACGAGAATCAGCCGCGGGTCGTGCTGGAGGCGTTTGCCAGAGGGACGCCGGTGGCGGTTCCGCGACGAGGCGCCATGGCTGAATTGGTAAGTGAGGGACGCAACGGAATACTCTTCACTTCGGGCGATGCAACGGATCTTTCGTTGCAGATCCGGAAGCTACTGGCGGCGCCTTCGGCGGAACGTGACGAGATGCGTCTTGCCGCACGCACGACGTACGAGAAGTACTACACCCCCGACGCAAACTATGCCGCCTTGATGTCGGTGTACGAGCGGGCGCTCGCGCAGCGCCGGCCCGGGCGCGCATCGGCCACCTTGGGAGCGTGAACGCCGCGGCCGGGCGCCGCCCGGAGGACATCCGATCATGGTCAAGCATATTCCCCGAGTCAGCATCGGCCTTCCAGTGCATAACGGCGAGAAGTATCTCGCCGAGGCCGTCCGGTCGGTACTCAGCCAGACCTTCGGAGACTTCGAACTGATCATCTCGGACAATGCCTCGACGGATGGTACTGCTGCAATCTGCGAGCACTTCCAAGCGATCGACCCGCGAGTGAAATACTTCCGGTCCGATCACAACATCGGTGCGGCGCCCAACTTCAACCGCACGGTGGCTTTTGCCCGGGGCGAATACTTCAAGTGGCTTGCGTGCGACGACGTCTGCAGGCCGGAGTTCCTCGAACGCTGCGTGGCGGTACTCGACGCGGCGCCGGACGTGCTTTGGTGCTGTCCCCGAACGACGTTCATCGACGAGTCGGGGCGTTGGATCAAGGATCCGATGCCCGAGGTGCATAGCTGTGCCGCGGGCGAGTGCGGACCCGTGGCGGACTGGACGGCGGGGGCTACGCTTGTCCGCCATCCAGCCGGCCGTGAGTCGGCCAAGGCACATGAGCGGTTTTCCGCCGTTCTGCACGATCCGTGGGCGGCCTTCGATTACTATGGTTTGATTCGCATGGAGGAGCTTCGTCGAACCGGACTGGAGCGGCCGTTCATCGGCAGTGACAAGGTCTTGGTAGCCGAATGGAGCCTGACAGGGCGCTTCGCCGAAGTCCCTCAGACGCTTCAACTGTGGCGGTCGCGCCCCGACGCCTTGGGAAACCGAAGCGACCTCAGCGCCAAACGCATCCAAAGCGGCAGGTGGGACGCGCGGTTCTTCCTGCCACGGCGAGTCCAATGCACGTACTGGTACGTGCGCTTGATACTGATGAGCAAGCTGCCCGCTTATGAGCGGTTTCGCTGTCTTCTTACGCTCGGACATTGCATATGCCAGCCGTGGCGCTGGAGGCAGCTTGTGTGCGAACCATTCGGATGGCTGAAGCCGCTAACGGATGCTCGCAGGAAGATCGAAGTGAAAGACAAGATAGACGCTCGACAGACTGCGGCGATGGTGGAAAACGGCCGTCTCGGCGGAGGGGGCATTGTCAACACGCCACCCGTGGCGAACGTGTGCCGTGACCGAGGTGCGGCGCACGGCCAGCCCGCAGCCGCCGCAATTCTGGACACCAACAGGTCGTCGGCACGCGGCCACATAGTGAAGGGATAACCCATGCGGATCCTGGTTACCGGTTCCGAAGGCTACATCGGCAGCGTCCTGATGCCATTGGCATGCGCACAGGGACACGACGCCGTGGGGCTCGATGCAGGATGGTTCTCGCAATGCACCTTTGGTCCCGCGACGGGCAGGCAGTCCTTCATTTGCGCCGATGTTCGCGACCTGCGCAGCAGCGATCTGCGCGGGTTCGACGCGGTCGTCCACCTTGCCGCGCTTTCGAACGACCCTCTGGGGAGCCTGGACCCGCAACTGACGTTCGAGATCAATTACAAGGCCACCGTGCGGCTTGCGCGGCTTGCGAAGGAGGCGGGTGTTGTGCGATTCGTGTTCTCCTCGTCGTGCAGCAGCTACGGTGCCGCGGGAAATGCCCTGCTGGATGAAAACGCCTCGTGCGCACCGGTCACTCCCTACGGCCGGTCGAAGGTGCTCGCCGAACGCAAGCTGGCCGCGCTGGCCGACGACCGCTTCACGCCGGTCATCCTCCGCAATGCCACCGCGTATGGTCCGTCACCGAGACTGCGGCTGGATCTTGTTCTGAACGACTTCGCCGCCTCGGCAGCCACGTCGGGACACATCGTCATTCGCAGCGACGGCTCGCCTTGGCGACCGGTGGTGCACGTCGAAGACATCTGCCGGGCGTTCCTGGCCGTGCTCGACGCGCCGCAGGCGGCAGTTCATAACCAGGCATTTAACGTGGGACGCACCGAGGAGAATTACCGCGTGCGCGAGTTGGCCGAAATGGTCCGCAGGACCGTGCCCGGTTGCCGGGTGGAGTACGCTCGCGGCGGCGGGCCCGACAAGCGATGCTACCGCGTCGACTGTGGCAAGATACTCCGCCGCGTTCCCGGGTTTGTGCCGCATTGGACCGTCCCGGACGGCGTGAGGCAACTGCACGAGGCCTACTACGACGCGGGGTTCGTCGATGCCGATCTCCAGTCGCCCCGTTACGTGCGTCTGAAGACGCTCCAGGGGCTGCTCGCCGAAGGGCACGTCGATACTGCGTTACGGTGGAGTGACAGGAGCGAGCCGGTCGGGGCAGTCGTTTGACAACAAGAACTCATGCGTAATGAAAGAGAAGTATTGCAGTCGTGGTGGAATCATGGCACTTCGGCCGACGGGCAACCGCTGCGGCCGCAAATGGAGAATGGTTCACGTTCCTCGGGTGATGTTGCAGAAACAATGATCGTCCGGCCCACAACAGACCGTCCATCTGTCCCGCGCCCCGCCTTGGCAGGAGCGGGTGGCGATATGCATGGTCTCGTGGCGGAGTTGTTCCCGATTTGCCGCAGCATTACCGGGCCCGGCGTGCGGCAGACTCTCGACGTTCTGCGCCGGCATCTGCCCCTGACGGTGCATGAAGTGCCGACGGGTACCCGCGTGTTCGATTGGACCGTCCCGCAGGAGTGGCGGATTCACGAGGCGTATATTGATGACGCGGATGCATGTCGGATTGTTGATTTCCGCAACTCGAATCTGCACGTGGTCAGCTACAGCACGCCGGTCGATGAGACGTTGCACCTGGACGCACTACGCCCGCATTTGCATACCCTGCCCGGGCATCCCGATTGGATTCCCTACCGGACGAGCTACTACTGCGAAGACTGGGGCTTCTGCCTTGCACACCGGACGCTGCAGGCGATGAACCCTGGTCGCTACCATGTCTACCTGGACTCCGAACTGGTCGACGGAGCACTCACGTACGGCGAGTTCTTCCTCCCGGGGCGGTCCAAGAACGAGATCTTGTTCTCCTGCCACGTCTGCCACCCATCGCTGGCCAACGACAACCTGTCGGCCGTGGCGGTTGCGGTGTTCCTGGCGAAGTACCTGATCAGCCGCCCATCTCGCAGGTATTCGTACCGGTTCCTGTTTGCTCCGGGAACGATCGGCGCGATCACGTGGCTCGCGCGAAACGAAGCTCGCGCCCGACGGATCAAGTACGGGCTTGTTCTAGCGCTGCTGGGCCACGGCGGCCGCATGACCTACAAGCAGAGCCGCCGGGGCAATGCCGGCATCGACAGGATCGCGGCCCACGTCGTCCAGTCTGCCAACCCTTCCGGCGAAGTCCGCCGCTTCGAGCCTTATGGGTACGATGAGCGCCAGTTCTGCTCGCCGGGGTTCAACCTACCCGTTGGCGCGCTGATGCGCACTCCCCACGGCGAATACCCGGAGTATCATACCTCGGCCGACAACCTTCAACTCGTACGCCCGGAGGCGTTGGCCGACTCGCTTGCCGCTTGTCGGCACATCGTCGCTCTTATCGAAGACAACGTACGCTACCGGAGCCTGAAGCCGAAGTGTGAGCCGCAGCTCGGCCGCCGCGGCCTCTACCGCGCCCTCGGCGGCGAGAACGGCGCAGGAACCACGGAGCATGCCATGCTGTGGGTCCTGAATGCGGGCGATGGCAAGCATACGCTGCTTGACGTGGCTGACCGTTCCGGAATCGAGTTCGCCGCCGTTCGCCGCGCGGCATCGCTTCTGGAGGAAAAGGGGCTGATTCGCAAGCATCCGACGAATGGTCGGACGGTGGAGGAGAGGACTGGCCGCCCGGCGGAAATGGTCGAAGCCCTGCACCGGCGCGCCCACGAGCTGATTCCCGGCGGTGCGCACACGTATGCCAAGGGCGACGATCAATACCCCGAGTGTACCCCGCCCTTCCTGGTGCGCGGGCGGGGATGCCGCGTAGGCGACGCCGAAGGCAACCGGTACATCGAGTACGGCGCCGGGCTCCGGTCGGTCACCCTGGGGCACGCGTTTCCGCCGGTCGTCGAGGCAGCCCGGCGGGAACTGAGCCGGGGTACGAACTTCAATCGGCCCTCGCTGCTGGAGGTCGAGTGTGCTGAAGCCCTCACCGCCCTCGTGCCGGCTGCCGACATGGTCAAGTTCGGCAAGCACGGCTCCGACTGCACCACGGCCGCTGTCAAGCTTGCCAGGGCGTACACGGGACGCGACATGGTCGCCATTTGCGCAGATCACCCCTTCTTCTCGACGGACGATTGGTTTATCGGAGCCACAACTCTCGGCGCCGGCATCCCGGAAGCGGTTCGCGAGTTGACCGTCTCGTTCCCGTACAACGACCTGCCAAGCCTGCGCAAGCTGTTCGAACAGTACCCTGACCGCATCGCCTGTGTTGTGATGGAGGCGGCCACATACGAAGAACCGGCGGCCGGGTATCTGCACGCGGTGCGGGAGTTGTGCCACGCCCATGGAGCGCTCTTTGCGCTGGATGAGGTGATTACCGGCTTTCGCTGGCAGCTTGGCGGCGCCCAGGCCGCCTACGGCATCGAGCCGGACCTTTCTGCATTCGGCAAGGGAATGGCAAACGGGTTCGCACTGTCGGCGCTGTGCGGAAGACGCGACATCATGGAACGCGGCGGGCTGCACCATGCCCACCCGCGGGTGTTTCTGCTCTCGACAACCAACGGGGCCGAAACCCATGCCTTGGCCGCGGCAATTGCGACCATGCAGGTTTATCAAACGAAGCCGGTCATCGAGCATCTCTACCGCCAGGGCGAACGGCTCCGGCGCGGCATTGCCCAGGCGATTGAAGCCAACGGGCTCGCGGGCCGTTTCGAGGTGCTCGGCCGCCCGTGCAACTTGATCTACACCACCCGCGACGCCGACGGCCAGCGGTCGCAGGCGTTCCGTACGCTGTTCTTGCAGGAGACGATCCAACGGGGAGTGATTGCGCCCTCATTTGTTGTCAGTTACGCCCACCGCGATCGCGACGTGGATCGAACGGTTGCGATAGTGGGGGAAGCGCTGGAAGTGTATCGAAAGGCCCTGGAGGATGGCGTCGACCGGTACCTGGTCGGCCCATCGGTCAAACCCGTCAACCGGCGGTTCAACTAACGTGGAAAGTACTGCCTTGATAGCGAACCCTGTGCAAGAAACCGGCCAACACCGCGATCGGCCCTGCGATGCTGGGGGCGTCGGATGCCGCTTCTGCGGCGAGTGTTTGACCGACACGTTTGTCGACTTGGGCATGTCGCCGCTGTGCGAGAGCTACGTTCACGCCAGCGACGCCGACGCCATGGAACCGTTCTATCCGCTGCATGCCCTGGTATGCCGAAAGTGTCTTCTGGTGCAGTTGCGGGAGTATGTCGCTCCGGAGACGATCTTCAGCGATTACGCCTACTTCTCGTCGTATTCCGATTCCTGGCTCGCGCACGCCCGGCAATACGTGGAGCAAATGGCCTCGCGATTCGCTCTCGGCCCGCACAGCCGGGTTGTAGAGGTGGCGAGCAACGACGGTTACCTGCTCCAGTATTTCGTCGAACGGGGCATTCCCGTGCTCGGAATCGAGCCTGCCGCTAATGTTGCCCAGGCGGCGCAGAAGAGGCGCGTGCCGACGCTGGTGAGATTCTTCGGCCGCGATACCGCGGCGGAATTGGCAAGTCAGGGTCTGCGGGCTGACCTTCTGTTGGGCAACAATGTCCTTGCCCACGTGCCCGACTTGAACGGGTTTGTGGCTGGGCTGAAGATCTTGCTGGCCGACCACGGCGTGCTGACCCTGGAGTTCCCGCACCTGATGCGATTGGTGGAAGGCAACCAGTTCGATACGATCTACCATGAACACTTCTGCTACTTATCGCTGTTGGCGGTGCGGCGGATATTCGCAGCGCACGGGTTGACCGTGTTCGACGTGGACGAATGGCCTACTCACGGTGGCTCGTTGCGGGTGTACGCCCGGCACGATGAAGATGCCGGCACTACGGTGCAAGGGAATGTGCAGGCGCTCGAACAGCGGGAGTTGGCCGCGGGCTACGGGCGGATCGAAACGTATCTGGACTTTGGTGCCCGCGTAGCGGAAACCAAGTGGAAGCTACTGGAGTTCCTTATTGGCGCCCGCCGCCGGGGGAAGACTATCGCCGGGTACGGCGCGCCCGGAAAGGGAAACACGCTGTTGAACTACTGCGGGATCCGGACCGACCTGCTCGCCTACACGGTCGACCGCAGCCCGCACAAGCAGGGGAAACTCCTGCCCGGCACCCGCATTCCGGTCTTCGCGCCGGAAAAGCTGGCGGAAACCCGGCCCGATTATATCTTGATCCTTCCGTGGAATTTGCAGGAGGAAATACGGGAGCAGCTTGCCTACACAAGACAGTGGGGGGCGAGGCTTCTCGTGCCAATCCCCGAGGCAACGGTGTTGCCGTAGCGGAGAACGTAATCACATTGCCACCCATAACCCGACAGCGTTGCGAAGAAGACCCGATGATGAGGAGACAACCATGAAAGTCGTACTGTTCTGCGGCGGGATGGGCTTGCGGCTGCGGGAACACTCAGAGACGATTCCCAAGCCGATGGCTACGATCGGCCACCGTCCGATTCTCTGGCACATCATGAAGTACTATGCCCACTTCGGCCATAAAGACTTCATCTTGTGCCTGGGCTGGCAGGGCAACGTCGTTAAGGAATACTTTCTGAACTACGACGAGTGTGTATCGAACGATTTCACGCTTTCCCGCGGCGGAACGAACATCGAGCTGATCAACAGCGATATCGACGACTGGAGCATAACCTTCGTCGATACGGGCATCGCCGCGAACATCGGTGAGCGCCTGCGGGCCGTGGAGCCGTACCTGGCAGGCGAAGAGTTGTTCCTGGCAAACTACGCCGACGACCTGACCGATTTTCACCTGCCGAAACTCATCCGGTTCTGCCGTTCACGCCGGGCGTTGGCGGCGTTCCTCAGCGTCCGGCCGTCTCAGAGCTTTCATACGGTAACGGTTTCCGATGACGGCGTGGTCGGCGGCATTCAGCCCGTGACGGAAAGCGATGTCTGGATCAACGGGGGTTACTTCGTCCTCCACCGTGAGATATTCAAGTACATGCGTGACGGCGACGACTTGTTTGGCGAACCCTTCAAACGGCTCATTGCGGAAGGCAGGTTGGCCGCAATGCGGTACGACGGCTTCTGGGGATGTATGGATACCTACAAGGAGAAACAGCAACTCGACGACATGTACGCCCGCGGAATCGCACCGTGGGAAGTATGGAAGAACGCTCCGCCCAACGGCCGGCGTCAAGCCGTCAACGGCAACAAGCGCCGCGCCGGGGCCCCGGGCAAGCACTAATAACGTAGGGTGAGCATCCTGCGCATCCTGCTTGCCGAAACACTTGTGTCCACCATCACAACCTGGAAGGTTATGCCACGAGTGCGGCGACGCAGCCCCTTTGCGAGCCGGCCTGACCATCAACCGACACCACACCCATGCTCTCACTCCCCCTGAACAACCTGCGGACGATCCTGTGCATCGGCGCCCACGCCGACGACATCGAGATCGGCTGCGGAGGTACGCTATTGAAGCTGCTGGCCGGCCAGCCCGGCATGGAAGTGCATTGGGTCGTGTTCGGCGCCAGTGGCCAGCGCGCTGCCGAGGCAAGGGCGAGTGCCGCCGCCTTTCTCGACGGGGCCGGTTCTTGTCACGTGCGCGTCGAGGGCTTCCGCGACAGTTACTTCCCGTACCTTGGCGGATGCGTCAAAGAGGCGATGGAGAAGGTCCGGGACACCGTCTCGCCCGACATAATCTTCACTCACCGTCGTGACGACGCCCACCAGGATCACAGGTTGCTGTGCGAGTTGACCTGGTGCGCGTTCCGCGATCACCTGATCCTCGAGTACGAGGTTCCCAAATACGACGGCGACCTCGGCCAGCCGAACGTGTACATGCCGCTTGATGAAGCGACGTGCCGGCGAAAGATCGACCTGATTATGGACGGTTTTCCTTCACAGCGGAGCAAAGCGTGGTTCACCGACGATACCTATTGGGCGATGCTTCGGTTACGGGGAATCGAGGCGGGCGGCGGGACGAGATTCGCCGAGGCCTTTACCGCCCGCAAGCTGATCGTGAGCTTGAAGGGCGGTCAGCAGTACGGCAGCGCCGAGAGGACGCCATGACACTAGCCATAACGAGGTCCGGTCCGACACACGCCGCAACCGTTTGGCCGGCGAAATACGACGTGCTCGGAGTGTATGTCAGCGCAACGACCTATGACGAGGCCGTTGAGGCGATCATGCTGGCAGCGAGGGCGCGGCAACCGTCGATCGTGTCGCTTCACGCGGTTCACGCACTGGTCACTGCCGGCAGCGACGTCCGGCTTCGGCAGGCCGTGAACCGGTTCGACATGGTTGCGCCGGACGGCCAACCGGTTCGATGGGCGCTGAACTGGCTGCACGGCCTTCGTCTTGACGAGCGGGTGTACGGCCCTGAGTTGATGCTTCGATTGTGCGGCCGCGCGGCCCGCGAGGGCACTGGCGTTTATCTCTATGGCAGTGCACCGGCGGTTATCGATGCGCTCTGCCGTGAACTTCCCGTCCGGTTCCCCGGGCTGAAGATCGCCGGTGCTGAGTCGCCGCCGTATCGGGCCTTGTCAGCAGAAGAGGACGAGGCCATGCTCAGGCGCATCAATGACAGCGCGGCGGGCATTGTGTTCATCGGCCTGGGGGCTCCCAAACAGGATTGGTTTGCCCACGAACATCGAGGCCGGATCGCGGCCGTACAAATATGCGTTGGGGCCGCGTTCGATTTTCATGCCAGTGCCAAGCGGACCGCCCCCCCTTGGATGCAGCGCGCCGGGCTCGAATGGCTCTTCCGCCTGGCGCAAGAACCTGGACGACTCTGGAAGAGATATCTGGTTACCAATGCGACGTTCATAATCCGGCTCGCTGCTGCAATGGCGCGCCGGCGCGGCAGCGGAGACCCGGCCGGCCACGTCGCATGCGACTAATACAATACTCGGCATCCAACCACGGGCAGGCGAACCATGAACGACTCCTGCAAGCAGCGACTCATGTACTATGTCGTCCGCCCAGTGGTACGGCGATTGCCGTCTTCCGCTTGCATCGCCGCTGCGCACTTGGGCGCGTGGCTGGGCGCGCCATGGATGGCTCTGCGCCGTGGCGCTTTCCTCACCGCCGTTTTGCGGGCGTGCGGTCGGAAGAACACGGTCGCCGCCCGCCTGCGTTTGGCTGCGGCGATGCTGTACTTGCGGGTACGAAGGCTGGACTTCTATTCGGAGGCGCCGCCGCCCGACGTACGTCTTGTTTGGAAGGGCGCATCGCCCACCGCGAGACCCTTTTGCTACGTGGTCCTGGACACATTCGGCGCCGAGAACGTGGCGACCGTGCTCGACGCGTACAACGCTGTGGTCGTACGCAGCAGCTTCGGAGGTGAGGGAGTGCTGGATCCGTCCACGGCACCCGCCGCCCAGCGATGGACCGCCCATTGCGCCTGGCTGCGTTGGAAGTCGCTCGCCGCCCGGACGATTGACATCAGTCTGGGCACGCTGCAAATACGGGAGTTGGTCAAGAGTTCTCGAAACATGATCGTCTTCCAGGGAAACCTCGATCCCACACCGGACAGTTCCCGCATCGCGCTGCTCGGGCACGCGGTGCCGATGCCGCTGGGCGCCGCACGGTTGGCCCGCCTCAGCAGGATGCCGCTGCGTTTCGTGCGTATCCGGCCATACGGCACCGGCTGGGCAGTCCACATTGACGCGCCGATCCCGGCAGACGAGGCGGCTCTGGCCGCGCGCATCGAGCGAGAGCTGTGCGAGCGCCCCGAAGCCTGGATGTTGTGGCCGCTGTTCTTTGCCCACGCCAAACCCCTGCTGTCTGAACGCAACGGGGCACAAACAGAAGCCTGCAGTTCGACTGTCGCGGATCGCGGTTCCGCGGCAGTTGTGACAGTTGCTTGTGAAGGGTTGCCCGACAACTGTGAGTTGCACGGATAGACTGCAAAGGAAGCTAAATCGTATCGCGCACCGTCCGCCTGCCCGCCTTCCGGTCCCGGTATTGCTGCTGAATCCAGGCATACGTGTGTCTCATGCCCTCGCGGAGCGGCGTGCCGGGTTCCCAGCCGAGAATCTTCCGGATCATCGTGTTGTCGCTGTTGCGGCCGGCCACGCCTTTCGGCGCGTCGAGCTTGTAGGTGCGGCGTAGCTTCACGCCGGCAATGTCTTCGACAATGTCGACCAGTTCATTGATCGAGACCAACTCGCTCGAGCCCAGGTTGATGGGCGTTGCGATTAACTCGTCGCAGTGGGCGATCCGGTCGATGCCGAGCGTGCAGTCGTCGATGTACATAAAGCTGCGGGTTTGCGTGCCGTCGCCCCAGATCTCGATTTCGTCGGTTCCGGCGTCGAGTGCTTCGATGACCTTGCGGCAGATGGCCGCCGGGGCCTTCTCGCGGCCGCCGTCCCATGTGCCGTTGGGGCCGTAGACGTTGTGGAACCGGGGAATGGCGGTCCGCATGCCGCGCTCGGCCCAGTACTCCTGGCAGAACATCTCTGAGAGGAGCTTCTCGAAGCCATACCCCCGCTCGGCCATCGCCGGGTAGGCGTCCGACTCCTTCAGCGCCCGCACCTTGGGATCCTTCTGCAAGTCGGTGTTGTACACGCAGGCCGACGAGGAAAAGAGATACCTTTCGGCACCCGCCCGATAGGCCGCTTCGATCAAGTTCGTGTTGATCAGGATGCTCCGCAGGCACTCGACGCGGAACCGCTCGATGAAGCCCATACCGCCCATATCGGCGGCCATGTTGTAGACCTCGGTCGCGCCTTCGCACGCCCGCCGGCAGTTCTCTGCGAGGCTCACATCAAGGCAGAGACACTCGACGCCGGGCACCCGCTGATACCAGTCGGCCAGCGGTTTCTTGTCCACGGCGCGAATGCGGGTATGGCCGCGGTCGTGGAAGTAACGGGCCAGGGACCCGCCGATGAATCCCCCGGCCCCGGCAATGACAATCAGGGCATCTTTGCCCGGTTGAGTCGAATCGTCCATAGTGTACCTTTCGATGACAGTCCGCAGAATTAGGCAAATCCCCCTGTAAGGGCGGATCACGCGAGCCGCTACTCCGGACTCAGCCGCACTTCGTCGAGCCACAGGTTCCGGTCGGCGACCCCGGGAATGTGCTTGTCGTTGGTGAACGCCAAGGACAGTTCACGCTTGCCGGCCTCCAGCTTCACCCGGCAGAGGTACGTGCGCCAGCCCGCGCCGGAAAGTTGTACTTCAGTTGCCGCCTTGCCGTCAATGCGAATCTGAACTTCGGGATAGACATCTTCGGCCTGGGTGCCGCGAGCCACCAGCTCGAGCGCATACCAGCCCGCCCGCGCGACGTCGATCTCCGTCCGGATAAAGCCGTTCGTGCCCAGCACCACGTGCGATCCCGCGTTGTGGTAGTGTTGCAGGCCGGGCTCGGGTTCCATGTCGGCACAGCGGATGCTCGTGACGTTCCGGAGCGGGAAGTCGGCATCCAGAACCGCAAGCAACGACAGGGCGTACCGGGTTGCCCTCTTGGAACTGTGCGGCTGCTCGTCCCACTTGAGCTGATCGAGCACCAGCATGCCCGCACCGTGCTGTATGACGGCCGTAGCATACGGCATGGTGACGAACTCGGCGGCACCGAAGCTCTGACGGAGGTCGGGGGCCACGTACACGCGATCGACCTGGAGGTTGCGGTCCTCGTCGGCCGTGTTCAGGTCGTTGATGAACGCCACGCTCACCTTTTGCGGCCCCTTGGCGGCGCGAGCGAGGGTGGTGTAGGTCCGCCACTGGCCGTCGGTCAGGCAAATCACTCCGGCCGGCTGCCCCGCGACGCGGATTTCACAATGGGGATAGACGCCCTCCACCGGGGTGCCCCGTGCGCGGACGCCGATGACGTGCCAGCCGTCGTGCGGGAAATCGATGGTGCCGGCGGCTGCACCGTTTGTGGCAAACGTCACCACCGGTCCGCGCCGCTCCACGATCTGGCCGGAGAGTTTCCAGTCCGTGACGTCGTGCTCGGTAACCGCTTTGCCGTCCAGCGTCTTCGTGAAAACGCCGTCGGTCATGTCCTCGTCGCGCGGCGCGGGGCCGTGGCCCCAGTGCCGGCGCGGGCCCAGCCAGTACACGTCTTCACGCAGTACGGGCAACCGCGGGACGATCTCCTCCGCGCGATTCACGCTGCCATCGAACGGCACGAGCGCCAGATCGGAGCCGAGCACGGCCGCAAGCCGTGCAATATCGTCCGCCGGCGCGCGATGCACCAGCACGCGCCCGCCGCGGTCGAGCATGGCCTTGATGGCGGCCGGATCGGGAACGCCGCCGCGCACGATGAGCACGTCATAGTCTTGTAGGGTGGGACAAGGGTGCTCTTGTTCCCGCCGGGCGGTTGCAGGCTGCGCGGGCTGCAATTCGCGCGCCGCCGACTGGAAATCCATCGCCCGAGCAACCGAAGGCCCACCAGTCCCCTCGCTTGCCTGGCCCGCGCTGCGCGACTGTGCCGACAGATCGTCCAGCCGCAGCCCCATCGCCATCAACCGGTCGCGGTAGGCTTCGTCGCCGCCGATCAGTGCCGTCTTGCGCACCGCCGGTTCACGCCCTGCCCAAAAGTGCACGAGGTAGTCGAGCAGACTCTGAAGCAACTTGGCCGCGGCAGGCTCTGCGTGGAACTTCTCGACCAGCTTCATCTGGCAGTACACAATGGCCCCGGAACCGGAAGCTCGCTCGAGAAGCGGAGCGGTATCGAGGCCGGTCTCGCTGCCTGCGACGATCAGCGGGCGCCAGTCGCCCGCCAGCGGCCGGACCGGTTCCAAATCGGAAACCACGTGGTCGCCCCGCCAGAACTTCAGATCGTCGGGCGTCAGGCCCGCGAGTACCGGATGCTCCGTCATTGCCGGAAAGGTCATGGTCGAGCAGTGCGACGCAAGCCCGGTGTCGAACACGCCGGCCGGGTCGGCCGTTTGCCGCAGCACCAGCACTCTCCCGCCCCGCTCGGTGAACGAGGTAATCGCCGCGCGGGCCGGATGGACCTCGCCCACGCGCGGCCCGGCGGCCGTTTGCGCGTCGAGGGCGCCTGCCCCGATCACCAGCAGGTCGACTTCCGGCAAGTCGCCGTCGATCGCCCCGACCACTCGCGGCCCCCTCCCCCCCGCATCTCCGAACAGCTTCAACGTCTCTCCCGAGGGATCGTAGACAGCAAGAGAGGCACCGAACGGTACTCGCAGCGCCTGGCGCGGGAACACGCTGTAGTTGTGCTCTTCCTCGAATACTGTGCGCCCGTCGCGCTTCAGGCAAACTCGCCACGTGACCGGAGTGCGCTGGGTTGCCTCGGGCATGGCGATCGGCAGCGTCAAAAGCCGCTGCCCGGCAGCCGGCAGTGTAAGCTCCCGGCTTCCTTCGTCGAGCACCTCAGGGCCGAAGGTGAGTTGCCACTGAAGCGAAAGCTCGACGTCGGCAAATGCGTCGCTGAGCACCACAACCCGGCGAGTAACCTGTTCCTCGGAGTAGAACCGCGAGTCGTAGTCCAGGCAATAGGCCGCAAGCGGTTGATAAGCGTACTGGTGTGCCCGGTAGAGGTGGTTGGACTTGTCCAACGGGCCGCCTTCAATCATGGTCCAGGGCGAGATGCCGGCCACCTCGTGGTGCCGGTACCCGATGATCTGCATCTTCCAGGCTTCGGCCTTGCCGCGGTTGCGATACTCCGGGTAGTTCCGGTACGCCTCGTCGCCGAAGAAGACCGTGTGCCACGACGGATCGAAACAGGGCAGCCACAGGAACTCGCCAATATAGAGCGGCTTGTGCTTCCGCCAGAAGAAGTTGCCCTCGTCGTCAAGCAAGCCGTCGCCGAACAGCGGATGCTGGATCGGCTGCGGCGTTGACAGCCAGAGGGCCTCGTTGGGCCAGCAGGTGAACCGGGGGTATTCGTGGGGATAGTGCAACCCGATCACGTCGGCCACGCCGCCCGGGTCGCCGTCGGACGAGAACGTGATGGGACGCGTCGGGTCTTCCCGCTTGACCAATTCGCCCATGCGCACCAGGTCGGCCTTCGCAGGCGAGTCGTCGTTCAGCCGGGAGCCATAGAACTCGTTCTCCAGGCTCCACATCACGACCGACGGATGGTTCTTGTCGCGCCGGACCATGGCGGCCAGGTGCGCGCCGTAGTTGTCCCAGAACGCCGGATCGAAGACGCGGTAGACCGTATCGTCGTTCCACACCGCCCCTTCGACCACGATGAGCAGCCCTACTTCGTCGGCCACCTCGTAGTGAATCCGCCGCCACGGTTGCGTGTGCGTCCGGAAGGCCACGCAGCCGGCCCGCTTCACCGCCTCCCACCGCTCGCGGATCGCCTCGCGCGACATCGGCTCGCGAGGCGGCCAACTGGCGGTCATCAGCAGGTTGATCGGCGTGCCGTTGAGCACGAACTTATGCCCTTCGGTCCAGAACTCGCGGAAGCCGAACCGATCGTGCCGGACGTCGCCCGTGCTCAACTCGCTGCGCAGCCGGTGCAGGTGCGGGTCCAGGTGCGACCACGGCCGCACATCGGGCCAGGCCCTTTGCAGCGTCACCTGCCGGGTCGCGCCTGCGGGAATACGCACCGTGGCGCCCGGCAGCGACAGGGCCGGCTCGGCGTCGTCGCCTTGCCCGGCTTGCTGGACGAGTGCTTGCAGTTGAACTTCGGCGTCGCTGCCCGACTCGTTGGCCAGCGTGAAGTCGACGGCCAGCTCACCGCGGCGGACCGACGGGCGGATGAACAGATCCTTCACGTACACGGCATCGTGCGCCGCGAGCGTGACGTCGTCCCAAATCCCGTAGAACTGGTACAGCCCCCCGATGGGTGCGAGGATGCGGTCCCTGGGCGTTGCCCGCACGCGGTGCCAGTCGGCCGGATCGTCGAACTCGACCCGCTCGCCGTCGGAGAAGACGCCGGTCCAGTCGTGGACGCCCACGTGGAGTTCGTTGGACTTGTCGAAACGCACCGCGTCGGTCACGTCGACCTCGAAGGGCCGATACCCGCCGAAGCATCCTCCTACGTGCCGTCCGTTCACGTAGACCCGGCTATTGAACTTCACGCCGCCGCACCGCAGTTTGACCCGCTTGCCGCGCATCGCCGCGGGCACGTCGAAAGAGCGGCGGAACCAGGCCCGCTGGTAATCGAAGCCGCTCAGGTAGCCCGGCACCTCAAACGGCTTCCACGGGCCACCGCCCGGCGGCGCGTCCAGACTGTCGGCGCGTTGGTACTCCCACATGCCGTTGAGGCTCACTTCGACCCGATCGCCGGCGAGAGCGACCGAGGCTAGCGAAAGAACGGCTGCGGCCCTCAGAAGAATCATTCTGGTCATTGTCTCCGTTCCCCTTGTACTGGACGATCGCGAGCCGAGCGATTTCATGATCCGTCTGCAAGGCATTGGCTGGAATTCCTTAGACGCCACGACAAAGCCCGGTGCCGGCTGCTATCAGTTGCCCGGAGCGATCCCTGTTCGAAGCTGTTCCGCGGTCACTCTTTCTCCGATCACGTAGATAGGCGTTTCGCCCGGAGTGAATTGTCGCTGGGATTGCGGGCGTCCCATCAGGTCCAGCAGCGCGAGGTCTGGGTTGGTTAGGCTGATCGGTCCGGCGTTGACACCGTTGGGTGCCCAGACGACGGCGACGACCTGTTGCCTGCCGGCGAAGACATACGCGCGAACGCCGTTGCCCAGGTTCAGTCGTCCGGCCGGTTCCAACTCGGGGGTCAGCAATTGGGCCATTA